>DDRC01000102.1:0-323 GCA_002342985.1 Flavobacteriales bacterium UBA2426 | reverse complement strand
GCCCGCAGAGCACCCGGCACGTCACCCTGCGCGATGGTAAGGCCGGGACCGAACTGGGCTTGTATGGTCAGGCTGAGACAGCCGGCCAAGGAGAAGAGAATCAGCGCTGTGGGCCTCATGACGTTGCCTTGGCCAATTCCGGCAAAGGATGGCGAAGATACCGAAACGCAGCCTCTGGCAGCTGCCAACCGTCAGCTTGAGGGTCAGGCGCAGAGCACCGGAATAGCAGCCGGATTCGACAGGATGCGCTCCTTCTCGGCATCGGCGATGTAGCGATACTCATCGGAGGCATGGGCCATGATGGCGATGCAACCGGCCCCGAT
>DDRC01000169.1:5130-5351 GCA_002342985.1 Flavobacteriales bacterium UBA2426 | reverse complement strand
CGCAGCCGCATCCAGGAGGAGAGCTTGTACTATGAAACCCTAAAGCATACGGGCGAGTACCCCATCATTGGGGTGAACACGTTCTTGAGCTCGAAAGGATCACCGACCATTCTTCCGAAAGAGGTCATCCGGGCTACGGAAGAAGAGAAGGAGGCCCAGATAGCGACCGTCGAGAACCTGCGCGCGGCCTACAGCGAGGAAGCGGCGAAGGCGATCAAGGA
>DDRC01000169.1:292-5033 GCA_002342985.1 Flavobacteriales bacterium UBA2426 | reverse complement strand
GAAGGCGATCAAGGACCTGCAGCAAGCGGCCATCCGGAACGAGAACATGTTCGCCGTGCTGATGGAGGCGACGAAGTATTGCTCGCTCGGGCAGTTGACTGCGGCGATGTTCGAGGTGGGGGGGCAGTATCGGCGGAATATGTGACCCGCGAAGGGCCCGATACTCCATTCACTCTCGGACACGGTGATCGCACTATCGATCACACGGCAAAGGTGTCATTGAGTATCGCTGCTAGGTCGTCTGGTAACGCCAGCGGCTTCAGCGCCGGCACATTCGCTCCGCCCGTATTCCCGATCGGCACCGTGCCCACGAAGCTCTTCACCCCACCGAAGACCAGACGCGGCAACTGTCCGATGATCTCGCGCATGTTCTTGGTACGGAACCCGAACTTCAGCATGCGCCAATGCACCGCGTTGTGCTCCAAGGGCCAACGCTGGCCGAGAATATGGGCCCGCTCGAGATGGTGCCATTCGAGTTGCAGATCGCCGAGCGTGCGAGCCTCTTCGCTCTTGCGCAACTCTGCTACGTAGTATGGCCGCACCTGCGTCGGCATGGCCCAATGAAGCTTGATTGCTTCACCGGCAACTTGCCGCAGCCTTCATTCTGGCAGCACTGGGGCAATTTGGCAAAGGCGGCTGCATCACCGGGTGTGCCATCGGCGGAGTACCCCAGCTTGGTGAGCGCTGCACGCAATTTGTCCGCGTCGGTCTTGCGCGGATCGTAGGTCACGCTCACGGCAGCGGTGCTGAGGTCCACATCCACCTTCTTCACGCCCTTGGTATAGACGAGTTCGGTCTCGATGGTCTTCTCGCACATATCGCAGATGCCAGTGCTCTGGATGGCGATGGTGGCGGTCTTCTTGCCTTTGGCGGGCGGGGAAACTGCACCGGTTTGTGCAGATAGGCCTAGTGTGCAAAAGGCAAAGAGCAGGGTGGTCAGCTGTTTCATGTTCGTAGCCACGCAAGTTATGTTCCAGAACCCTCACCGCATCCTGCTCGCGTTAAGTATCGCCAACAGCGCCACACCCACATCGGCGAACACCGCTTCCCATAGGGTGGCCAATCCTCCCGCGCCGAGGATCAGGACGATCGCCTTCACGCCGAAAGCGAGTACGATGTTCTGCGTGACCACCCGCTTGGTGGCCCGGCCGATGCGGATGGCTTCGGCGATCCGCGAGGGCTGGTCGTTCTGGATCACCACATCAGCGGTCTCGATGGCCGCATCGCTGCCCAGGCCGCCCATGGCGATACCCACATCGCTGAGCGCGAGCACCGGCGCATCATTGATGCCGTCGCCCACGAAGGCCACCACGGCGGTAGGGTCCTTCTTCACCTGCTGCATCTTCGATACTTTATCTTCCGGCAGCAGATCGCCGAAGGCCTTGTGGATACCCAGCTTGGCCGCGACGCGCTGCGTGATGGCCGTCTTGTCGCCGCTGAGCATCACGATCTCGCGCACGCCCGATGCACGCAGTTCGTTCACCGCCTGCTGTGCGTCCGCTTTCACCTTATCGGCAACGGTGATGTAGCCCGCGTAGCTGCCGCCGATCGCACACACCACGATGGTATCCTCGACGGTATCCACGTCCGCAGGATAGGACACGTTGAACTTCTTCAAGAGGCGCGCATTGCCCACCAGCACCTCCTTGCCCTGCACCGTACCGCGCATACCGTGGCCGCTGATCTCCTCCACGTTCGTGGCCTCGCCCACGGCATCGCCTTGCGGATGTTCCAACACGGCCTTTGCGATGGGGTGCGTGCTGTGCGCTTCCATGGCCTTCACCACGCCGAGCAGTTGTTCCGCGCTTGCACTTTCCGCAGGCTTCACCTCCTGAACAGCGAACACGCCCTCGGTGAGCGTACCGGTCTTGTCCATCACCACGGTGTTCACCTTGGTGAGCACATCGAGGTAGTTGCCACCCTTCAGCAGGATGCCCTTGCGGCTGGCTGCGCCGATGCCACCGAAGTAGCCCAGCGGAATGCTGATGACCAGTGCGCATGGGCAGGAGATCACTAGGAAGATGAGGGCACGGTATAGCCAACTGTTGAAGTCGTAGGACTCCACAACCAACATGGGCACCAGCACGATGCCCACGGCGAGCGCCACCACGATGGGTGTGTAGATGCGGGCGAAGCGGCGGATGAAGAGCTCCGTTGGTGCCTTGCTCTTGGCGGCGTTCTGCACCAGATCCAGTATGCGTGCGAGGCTGCTCTCGCCAAAGGGTTTGGTCACTTCCATGTCCACCACCTTGTCCGCAGCGATCATGCCAGCAAGCACCGGCGCATCGTTCACGATGGTGCGCGGCACGCTCTCACCGGTGAGCGCGGCGGTATCGAACGACGCTTTTTCACTCAGGAGTTTTCCGTCCAACGGCACGCGATCGCCCACGCGGATGCGGAGGATGTCACCGACCTTCACCTCAGCAGCGGGCGTTTCCACCGGGATGCCGTCGCGCAGCACGTTCGCGGTATCCGGACGTACATCCAGCAAGGCCTGGATATTGCGCTTGGCCCGATCAACGGCGGCGTTCTGGAACAGTTCACCCACGGCATAGAACAGCATCACCGCCACGCCCTCGGGGTACTCGCCGATGTAGAACGCGCCGATGGTGGCCAAACTCATCAGGAAGAACTCGCTGAAGACCGCGCCCTTCGCGATGGTACGTACCGCATTCACCAGCACCGGCCAGCCTACCGGCAGGTACGCGGCCAAGTACCAGGCGAAACGCCACCATGCCTGTTGCCAGAGCTGCGGTGCCAGCTGGTCGATGGCGATGCCGCTGAGGAGCAGGATGAACGAAACAATAGCAGGCAGGTAGGTCCGCCAGGTGGAACGAGCAGCGAGGGAATGATGGGTGCTCATGATCTTAATGCTCGTGTCCTTCACTCGTGTTCATCATCGCGATCAGGTAGTAGGCGCCACCGGTCACCACTTCGGCGTCCGGGTCCACCGGTTGCAGGAAGGTTACTGCTGTGTACGCGCCATCGGTCGTTCCACGCTTCACTTCGATGCGTTGGAAGCTCATGCTGCCGGTTGCGGCCTCGTGCGCATGTTCATCGCTATGGTCATGTTCGTGCACCTCACCTTGTGCATGGGTTGCCTTGTTCTCCTTCGCGTGATCGTGTGCTTCCCCTTCGGTGTGTTTGTGCGCCGGTTCCTCCTTGTGCGCGGGCTCTTCATCATGCCCGTGCCCATGCTCCTCTTCACCTTCGGTCCTGATGAACACGCAGTCCTTGCCTTCCATGTTCACGATGGCCTCGGTGAGCACGGCGGTGGTGGTGGCGTTGCCTACGCTGATGCGCCCGGTAACGCCCATGCCGTCGATCAGGCCCACTTTGTCGCCGGTGATCTCCGCGTGCACCGGGATCGTCTTCGTCTCGCGTTCGAAGGCACTGCCGATGGCGAAGACCACGGCCGTGTAGTTCTTGCCCGGCAGGTTGGTGAGGCTGAGGTCGATGGTCTGGCCCACCTTCACGGAGGCGATGTCCTGTTCGTAGAGGAAGAGGTCCACGTGGAGCTTGCTGTTGTTCACCACGCGGAACATTGTGGCATCGTTGCTCACCTTGCTTCCCACGTTCACCGCGATGTGCGCCACGGTGCCATCGATGGGGCTTACGATGCCCGCGGCTGAGCGCAGTGCATTGGCAGTGAGCTTCTCGGGGTCGATGTTGATCAGGCGCAACTGCTCGGCATGGGCGTTCACGCTGGCCCGCAAGGAGGCGTGTTCCGCCGTGACCTGTTGCAGGGTCTTCTGCGCGCTCACGTTGGCGCGGGCCAGTTCGGTCTGGCGTTCCAATTCCGTTTCGGCGTACACCAGTCGTGCTTTCGCATCGAGGTAGTCGCGTTGCAGTTGGATGATCGAAGGGTCGGTGACCGTAGCGAGCACCTGCCCCTTGTTCACATGGTCGCCTTCCTGCACCAGCACTTCGCGCACGGTGCCTCCCATGGCCACGGTGATGTCGGCGACGTTCTGCGGCGGCACTTTCAAAAAGCCGACGGCCTTGAGGGCGGTGGTGAGGTCCTTCATCTCCACCTTGCCAAGCTTGCCCTCGATGGCGGCGAATTGTTGCGGCGAAACGGTGACGGTGCTCCCACCGCCGTGGCCCTCCTCTTCGCCGTGGCCATGGCCTTCTTCTTCGCCGGAGGCCGCGCCACCGCCACAGGCGGCCAGTGCGATGGTGAGCAGGAGCAGAAAGAGCGTATTCGGCATGCGCTGAAGAGCGCTGTTGATCGGTTGCGTTTTCATGTCTATGCGGTCTTAGAGCCCATTGAGGGCACGGAGGTGGAGGACGGTAAGTGCGAGCTCGTAACGCACGCGCAAGTGCTCGGCGTTGAGTTGAAAGGCCTGCTCGATGCCTTGAGTGAATTGGAAGTAGTCGGCTTCGCCCGCGCGATAGGCACGCAGGGCATCGTCGCGCAGGGTAGCACCCAGCGCGGCACCGGTGCTTTCATAGAAGGCGAGGCTCTCGCGCAATTGAGTGAGCTGCGCCTGCGTGGTGGCGCGCTCGCTGCTGCGCTGTCGGCGTGCGGCTTCCAGTTCCTGCGCGGCGATCTCGCTGCGCAAACGTGCCGCCGAGGTGCGACCGCCCTGGCCGCTGCCGGGCAGGGGGATCGAAGCACCGATGAGGAAGCCCGAAAAGGGCGACGTGCCATCGAAGGTCTGGTAGAAGCCGCCGCCCTGCAGGCTGGGTGCCCATTGGCTGCGTTGCAGTTTCCATTCGGCCTCGGCCACCTGCGTGC
>DDRC01000169.1:0-190 GCA_002342985.1 Flavobacteriales bacterium UBA2426 | reverse complement strand
ATTCGGCCTCGGCCACCTGCGTGCGCTGCTGCAAGGAGAGCAGGAGCGGGTCGTTGCCGCCGCCGGGATCCGGCGCTCGTGCGGTGTTGAGCAATTCCTCGGGCACCGGCACGGCACCACTGAGCGGGCCCGTCCAGCGTTCTACTTCCACCTGGTAGGCCACCAGATCAGCCTGTGCCTGGCGCAAGCG
>DDRC01000115.1 GCA_002342985.1 Flavobacteriales bacterium UBA2426 | reverse complement strand
CACCTTCAGGATCACGTCCTTGGGACTGGCCCATCCGTTGAGCTTGCCGGTGAGCTTCACGCCGATGAGCTTGGGCCACTTCAGTTCCCAGGCCAGGCCGCTCATCACGTCGCAGGCGTCGGCGCCACCCACGCCGATGGCGATCATGCCGAGGCCGCCGGCGTTCACCGTATGGCTGTCGGTGCCGATCATCATGCCGCCGGGGAAGGCGTACTGCTCCAGCACCACCTGGTGGATGATGCCGGCGCCGGGCTTCCAGAAGCCGATGCCGTACTTGTTGCTGATGCTCTCCAGGAAGTTGAAGACCTCGTTGCTCTTGAGCAGCGCTTCCTGCAAGTCCTGCTTCGCTCCTACCCTGGCCTGGATCAAGTGATCGCAATGCACGGTACTGGGCACGGCCACCTGCTTGCGACCGGTGGTGCTGAACTGGAGAAGTGCCATCTGGGCGGTGGCGTCCTGCATGGCCACGCGGTCCGGGGCGAAATCGACATAGTCCTTGCCGCGGTTGAAGGCGGTCTTCGCATCGCCGTCCCACAGGTGGGCGTAGAGGATCTTCTCGGTGAGGGTGAGCGGACGGCCGACGGCCTTGCGGGCGGCAGCGACGCGTGCGGGGTAGCGGCTGTACACCGCCTTGATCATGTCGAGGTCGAAGATCTGGCTCATGCGCGGTCGGGTGCGTTTTTGCGGCCGCAAAGGTAACCCTACGGGACCTTGGGCCTCAAATGCGGAGCGGGCCGCCCTGAGGCGACCCGCTCACTGCCCTGAACGGCAAGGTTACTACAGGTCCGAAATCGCCGCTGTGAGGTTGTTCATGGCCTGGACATTGGCCGGCCCCCCGCCCATCGCCACATTCGTGGTGAGGAGGTCGAGGCCCATCATCAGAACCGCCACATCCATCTTGACGGAGAGCACCACGGGTGCGGTTCCCACATCCGCGTGGCTGTGCGCATGATCGGTGCGGAGCAGGGCATCCGTCGCGCAGTGGTAGGTGAACGACTGGTCCTCCGCGTCATCGAAGTCGCCATCGCCATTGCCATCGACATGCCCCTCCATGTTCAGGAACTTGTACCCCGCGGCCGGGTTCCAGCTCCAATGCATGCCGGGGATGTTGAGCGGATAGGGGGCCAGCGTCGGGTTGGCGTGGTTGGTGGCGCTATCCAGCCCCAGGCTGAAATACACTTGGTGCACATGGCCGGCGCCCATGGTGCCGATCTCATAGGCCGCCGTCGGCATGGAACCATCCGCCAGCACCGCCTTGGCGGGGTAAGCGGCCACGGTGTTGCCGTCATCATCCTTCAGCTCGAAGTCCGAGGCGTAGAACTTCAGCGTGCTGAAGCGGATGGCGTGGCCGGCGCCATCGGCGTAGGTGGCATTGATATCAAAGGGGTTCGCGCCGTGCACGAACTGGAAGCGCAGGCTGATGGGCGCGGGCGCCGATTGCAGGTTGTTGTTGCTCGGGGCTTGCTCTTCCTCCTTCTTGCAGGAGGCGAGGGCGAGGAAGGGGATGGCCAGCAGGGCCAGTTTAGAACGGTTCATGTGTTTCAGTTGCGTTGGATGTTGTACGTGAGTCCGAAGACGAGGCGCTCGCGATTCGGCACCATGAGCTCTCCCAGCTGCCGCGCAACGGCATACTGGAAGGTGCCCATGACCGCCCAGGAGCGCCACCACACGCGGACCCCTGCGTGCGTGAAAAGGGTTGAGCTGCCGGTGCCGGAGACGGAAACCCCGTCTGCATCATCCATGCCGGTCAGCTCGTGATACAGGCCCATGGAGGGCATCATCTTCCAGTGTTCCCCGAAATCCCAGCGGCGGAACACCTCTGCAGTGGCGCTGAGCCCATGGCCCATGCGGTAGCCCTCCTCCATGCGGCCATTGCGACGGCCGATCACGGACACCGAGGCGCCATTCCGGCGGTACCGCACGCTGTACTCCAGGCTGGCCAGCAGGTCCCAGGTACCGGTTCCGGGCTGCAGGTCATGCGGCACTTCGGCATCCCGGTACCGCAGGTCGCTGCGGCCGACCGGGGCTTTCGCCCCACCGCCGACCATCAGCCGATGCACGGTGCGCTCGTCGAGCGAGGTGCACCGCGTATTGATGGCCAGGTAACGGCCCAGCAGGAGCGGGTCGCCGATGCCGTAGACATCGGTGGCGATGACCCCGTCCACTGCGCGGTAGTTGTTGACTGCGGGAATGGTTGCGAGCAGGGAGAACCGCTCGCTGAGCCAGAGGTCGGCGCGCAGCTCAAGCACCTGGTAGAGCTCGCGGTAGCGGCTCACCCCCGCTCCGGTCGGGCTGCCATGCCCGCCGTGCTTCGGGAGCGCCTTCAGCAGGGGAACATTGGTCAGCGTCCCCTCAAGGTGACGCATGCGGTAGAGCATCGTCACGGAGGAAGTGCGGTCATGCGGCTGTATGCCAAGGAAGATCCCGCACACATCGCATGCCCTTGCCAAGGATGGCAACAGGGCCACCCCTAGGGCGAAAAGCAATCTCATGAAATGGAGAGGTTGGGTTCAACTTTGCGCCGGCTTGCCGGCACCGCTGCGGAACCTACCCCCATGGCACCGGCTCGGAAAGCCGTCTGTGCCCGGCACATGCCGCCATCCGCCCCTCCGGGAAGGACCGCTGCACGCCGGAGAGGATGAACCGGACGCCCCTGTCCACCGACTCCACGGCCGGTTCGATGCGGAAATCGATGCGCTCAGCGGGGAAGCCCTGCTCCGCTTCCTGCTCCAAGGCACGCAACTGCTTGCCCAGATGGCATTCGCCGTGGCAGGTCCTCATCTCCGCGGCAACCCCGCGCTGGATGCAGAGCTCCCGCTCGACGTATGCTCGCCGGGCCATGAAGTGCGCGACGAACAGCGTCGGCGCGAGCGTCATGATGCTGAATGCCGTGAAGAGCAGCGCTGATATGCCGCGAAGCATACCGCAATGATACGGCGAGCCCGTCGTTGCGCCCTGATGCCGGTCAGCCATGGCTCATTCGCACCGTTGGCGCTGGGTTGCCCCATGCGGCCACCTGCCTGTTGGAGGCCGGCCGCAACGGCCTCATGCGAACCTCCCGGAACGAAGAGAGGGGCCTCGCGGCCCCTCTCCTGCTAATCGTTCTGTGCCTCACTCCTCCACCACCTCGAAGGGGATGGTCCGCACCACATCGCGGTGGAAGGCCACTTCCGCCTCGTACTTGCCGACGGCTTTGATGGCCTCGCCCTTGATCTTGATGCTCTTGCGGTCCACCTCGAAGCCGAGGGCCTTGAGCGCATCGGCGATCATGATGGTGTTGACGCTGCCGAAGATGCGGCCCTTCTCGCCCACCTTGGCACCGATCCTCAGGGTCTTGCCCTCCACGCTGCCGGCCAGGGCCTCGGCATCGGCCTTGATCTTGGCGAGCTTGTGGGCGCGCTGCTTCAGCGTCTCGGCGAGCTGCTTGCGCTCGCTGGGGGTGGCCACCGTGGCCAGGCCGCGGGGCAGGAGGTAATTCCGGGCATAGCCCTCGCGCACCTTCACCACGTCGTTGGCGTAGCCGAGGTGCTCCACGTCTTTCTTCAGGATGACTTCCATGGGTCCTGCGTGTTGAGGGGTTACTTCATCATGTCGGCCACGTAGGGCATCAGGGCCAGGTGGCGGCAGCGCTTCACGGCCTGGCCGACCTTGCGCTGGTACTTGAGGCTGGTGCCCGTGAGGCGGCGGGGCAGGATCTTGCCCTGCTCATTCACGAAACGGAGGAGGAAATCGGCATCCTTGTAGTCGATGTAAGTAATGCCCATCTTCTTGAAGCGGCAGTACTTCTCCTTCTTCGTCTCAATGGCGATCGGCGTGAGGTAGCGGATCTCGCTATTGGTGCTCTCGGCGCTCATGGCGTTCAGGCGTTGGCGGTTTCGTTCGTCTCCTTCTTCTTGTTGCGCTTGCGCTCGGCGAAGGCCAGATGGTGCTTGTCCATCCGGGTGGTTAGGAACCGGATCACGCGCTCATCCCGACGGTATTCGGTCTCGAGCTTGGCGACGAACGCGGGGTCCGCCTCGAACTCGATCAGGTGGTAGAAGCCCGAGGACTTCTTCTGGATGGGATAGGCGAGCTTGCGCATCCCCCAGCTCTCTTCGTGGTGGACCTTTCCACGGCCTGCTTTGATCAGGTCTTTGAACTTCTTTACCG
>DDRC01000085.1:5363-7358 GCA_002342985.1 Flavobacteriales bacterium UBA2426 | reverse complement strand
GCCGGCCTCCTGGGAGCGCTCCTCCCCTTGCTGCTGCGCAACCCCAAGTTGCTGCTCATCGGCGCGGTGATCCTCGGCCTCGTCTGGCTCCTCGGCGGGCTGGATGGCTGCGGCGGCATGATGCAGCAGGCCGATGGCGGCAACCTGTTGGCCCAGCTCACCCGCGGTGCCACGCTCGATCCCGCCGAATACGACAAAGCCGAGGTGTATGAGCCCCTCACCGACAACGTGCGGTCCCCGCTTCCCGAGCGCGCCAGCCTGGAGCGCTTCGCGCCAGAGCGGCGGAACCAGGGCCGCCAGGGCAGCTGCGTGGCGTGGGCCAGTGCCTACGCGGCCAGGAGCATCATCCACAACCAGGCGTCCGGCGACGGAGGGACGACGGCCTTCAGCCCCAGCTTCATGTACAATCGCATCAAGATCGACGGGAGCGATTGCCAGGGCAGCTACATCCTGCGCGCCATGGACGACATGCTGCAGCGCGGTGCCGTCCCCTTCAGCCGCTTCGCCTATACCGACAGCGACTGCAGCGCCCAGCCCGATGCCGAGACCGAGCGCAGCGCCACGCGCTTCCGCATCAAGGGCTACCAGCGCCTCAGCCGCACCGACGACCCCAACAGCCCGGTGGACATGGTC
Organism: Flavobacteriales bacterium UBA2426; assembly: GCA_002342985.1. Classification (GTDB taxonomy): domain Bacteria; phylum Bacteroidota; class Bacteroidia; order Flavobacteriales_F; family PHOS-HE28; genus PHOS-HE28. The sequence continues at coordinate 6,725 of DDRC01000085.1, read as the reverse complement.
GCCATGAAGCAATACCTGGCCCAGGGCTCGCCCGTGGTCATCGGCATGCTGGTCGGCGGCAGCTTCATGGAAGGCATGGCCGGCCAGGAGGTGTGGCTGCCCACGCAGCAGGACACCCGCATGCAGGGCTTCGGCGGGCACGCCATGTGCGTGATCGGCTACGACGACTACAAGCTCGGAGCCGGACAGGGCGGAGCCTTCCAGATCATGAACAGCTGGGGGCCGGAGTGGGGGCGCAACGGCATCGCCTGGGTGCCCTACGACGCCTTCGCCTTCTTCACCAAGGAGGCCTATGCGGTGTACCCCATGGGCGCCAGCGCCGAGGAGCGCCCCGACCGCTACGACCTGCGGTTCGGCCTGGCCGTGGTGGATGCGGAAGGCGCGGCCACCGGCGAGCACATCGCGCTTCAGCACCGGGGCGGCCGAACCTTCCGCACGGAACGGCCGGTGCCGGCGGGCACGCGCTTCAAGGTGGAGCTGACCAACAACCTGGAGTGCTACACCTACCTCTTCGGCGAGGAGACCGATGGCAGCACCTATGTGCTCTTCCCGTACACGCCGAAGCATTCGCCCTATTGCGGCACCACCGGCATGCGCCAGTTCCCCAGGGACCATAGCCTCACCGTGGATGAGGCCGGAAGCCGCGATGCGATGGCGATCCTGGTGGCCAACCAGCCGCTCGACTATCCGCTCATCAACCAGCGCATGATGGCAGCGGGAGGTGCCGGACTCGCCCAGCGACTGGAAGCGGCACTGGGCGAAGAGCTGATGCCGGGCGAACAGGCCGCCTATAGCGCCGGGGAGACCTTCGGCCTCTCGGCCCCCGCCTCGCACAACGCCGTGGCCGTGATCCTGGAGATCGAGAAGCGCTGAGGCACCATCGACCGCTTACAGCATGCAACCCGCGCCGCTGATCGCCAGCCTGCTCCTGCTCGCCGCACCGGCAGCGGGCCAGGACCTGCTCTTCGATCACCTCGCCCGCACCGATGGGCTTCCGGGCGACGAGGTGCTTGCGCTGCATGAGGACCGGCATGGATTCATCTGGATCGGCACCGCCACGGGACTCGCGCGCCATGAAGGGATCCGCATCCGGACCTGGCATCACGACCGCAAGGACCCGCGGAGCCTGCCGAACAGCACCATCTGGGACATCGCGGAGGACGATGCCGGCACCATCTGGATCGCCACCGACCACGGCCTGGCCGCCTACGATGAGCGGCGCGGCGATTTCCAGCGGGTGTACGTGACCGATGGCCGGAGGAACCCCACCAGCGCCAACCGCATCCACGGCATGGCACCGGATGGGAACGGCCTGCTGTGGCTGGCCACGGAGGACGGCGCGCACACCATCGACCTGCGCAC
>DDRC01000085.1:0-5167 GCA_002342985.1 Flavobacteriales bacterium UBA2426 | reverse complement strand
ACCCACCTGGTGCGCGACACCGTGCTCAACGGCCTATGGATCACGGCGGCAGACGGCATCGTGTTCTATGATGCCGCGGCCCAGCGGCTGGTGGAGCGGCCCACGGCCGGCTTCCCCTACCCCTGCCTCGCGGACCCGCGCGCCTCAACGCCCACCCCCGACCCCGCCTGCGGCCTCATCTGGCTTTCCACCGCGGACTACCGGCTGCACGGCATGGACCGCACGGGGCGCATCACCCTCGATGAGCCGATCGGCCAGGGACTGCCCAAGGCCACGCTCCAATTCCTGGCCCGCGACCGCACGGGGCGTCTCTGGGCGAGCCGCTGGACGCACGACCTGCAGCTCCGCCGGCGCGATGGCGGATGGATGCCGGTGAGGCATGCGCCCGATGAGCCTTGGAGCATCACCTCGGCCAATGCCAAGAGCTGGCTGGAGGACAGACAGGGCCGCATCTGGATCGGCACGATCGACGGGCTCAACGTGCTCGACCCGCGCAATGCAGGGATCGAAGCGTGGACCGTGCCGATGCAGGCGGCGCGGTCAGCGCTCGCCTTGGTGGCCGCCGCCGATGAGCTCCTCGTCTGCACGGACCGCGACGGGCTCGCCGTGCTCGACCGGGCCAAGGGCCGCTGGCGCACCGCCAGCCTGGAGAAGGCCTCGCGCGATGCCGAAGCGCTGCGCTGGGGCAACATGCCCGTGGCCGCCGAGCCGTGGAACGACGGCTGGCTGGTGGGCAGCGCCGCCGGAGTGTTCCATTGGGATGGTGCCTCCCCGGCCTACCGGTCGCTCCCCTGGCTCATCGACTCGGCCGGGGCCATGATGGCCACGCGTACCGCCTTCATCAAGCGCATCGCTCCCGGCAAGGCCTGGGTGGGCACCTGGACCAAGGGGCTGTTCGAGGTCACCGGCAACGGACCGGCCGTGCGCAGGGCCGCATTCGGGGGCGAACCGCTGCCCACCGCCCAGCTGCTCGCTGCGGCCAGCGCGGGCCGGGAGGTCTGGCTGGGCTTCAACAACGGATACGGCGCCATGCGCATCGCCGGTGAGGCCATCGTGCAGCGCATCCTTCACGAGCCCGACAGCACCGGCACCGCCTACGGCGTGGTGCGCAGCCTGGAGGTGCACCCCGATGGCACCCTCTACATCGGCACGCTCACGGGCGGCTTGGGCGTGCTGCCCCCGGGATCGGACGGAATCGGATGGCTCACCCGCAGCGACGGCCTTGCAGGGGACCGCATCGAACAGCTGGCCCTTGACCGGGAGGGCCTCCTCTGGATCCGGACGAATGAAGGCCTTTCGCGGCTGACGCCGTCCACCGGCGAACTGCGCACCATCGAGCTGCCGCGTTCCATCGCCTCGCAGGGGCGGCTGTCGGCCATCGCCGCCGACCACGATGGGTCGCTGCTCTGCGCCATCGGCCGCTACATCCTCGACCTCCCGCCGGACTGGGCCGGGCAGGCCATCGCACCGGCCCCGGTGGTCACCGACATCCGATTCCTGGGCGCCCAGCATGCCGCGTGGCCGGCGGACAGCACCGTGCAGCTGCCCTACGACCGGCGATCGCTCTCCATCGAGCTGGGCACGCAGCCCTTCCCTGCCGGCCAGGGCATCCGCATGGCGTACCGGCTGCCCGCCACGGACAGCGCCTGGCGCACCTTGGGGGAGGATGCGCGGATCAACCTGGACCAGCTGCCGATCGGCGAGCACCGGGGGGAGATCCGCGCGGGGACCGGGGGCAACCGGTGGTCGGCCCGCCCCTTGGGCATCCGCCTGCAGGTGCTGCCGCCCCTGTGGGCCACCTGGTGGTTCAGGCTCGGAGCGGCTGCCGTTGCGGCCTTGGCTGCCTTTCTCGGCCTGCGCGCCTACACGCGGCGCAGGCTGCGCGAACAGCGCCAGCGCTTCGAGCGCGAGCAGGCCGTGCTGCGCGAGCGGGAACGCATCGCGAGCGACATGCACGACGACCTCGGCGCCGGCCTCAGCGGCCTGAAGCTGCGCAGCGAGATGGCCCTGCGGGTGGAGCAGGACCCCGTCAAGCGCGAGCAGCTCGCCTCCCTGGCCGCAACAGCGGGAGAACTCATCGGCAGCATGCGCCAGATGATCTGGGCGCTCGATCGCGAGCAGGCCAGCCTGGAGGACCTGCTCGTGTACGCCACCAGTTACGCCCGCACCTATTGCGACCATCACGGGCTGGCGCTCACCATCGACATCGCACCGGACCTCCCGCAGGCCGAGCTCACCACCGAGCAGCGGCGCAGCCTCTTCCTGATCATGAAGGAAGCCCTGCACAACACCGTGAAGCACGCCCGGGCCGGGCGCTTCACCATCACGGTGCGCTGGTCCGATGGCCTGCTCCTTACCCTGGCCGACGATGGGCTGGGGCTGCCCGCCGCCACCGAGCACGGCACGGGCAACGGCATGCGCAATATGCGCCGGCGCATCACCGCCCTCGGCGGCTCCATGGAACTGCGCGCCGAGCGGGGCACGGCCATCCACCTCCGCCTGCCGCTGCGCGCGGGCACTAACCTTCGTTCTATTGCCACGGCCTGAACAGCGGCGCAGCTTTGCCCCGATGCCCGAGGAACATACCATTCAAGTGAGCATCGTCGAGGACGATGAGATCATCCGCGAGACGCTGCGGACCCTTTTCGAACTCGAGGAGGGCATGGAGCCCTTCACGATACACAGCACCGCAGAGGACGCCTTGCTCCGCTTGAAGGCCAACTGCCCCGATGTGGTGCTCATGGACATCAACCTTCCCGGCCAGAGCGGCATCGACTGCGTGCGGCAGCTGAGCGTGCGCTGCACAGGCACGCAATTCCTCATGTACACCGTGCACGACGATGACCAGCGCGTGCTGGAGGCGCTCAAGGCAGGCGCCAACGGGTACATCCTGAAGCACAGCACGCCCGATGAGATCATCACCGCCGTCCGCGAACTGCACGCCGGCGGAGCGCCCATGAGCGCCCATGTGGCGCGGCGCGTGGTGCAGCAGTTCCGGCCGTCGCCCAGCGGCGCAGGAACCGAGGCGGACCTCAGCGAGCGGGAGCGCGCGGTGCTGGAACTCCTGGCACAGGGGCTGCTCTATAAAGAGATCGGCGAGCGCATGGGCATCACCACCGGCACCGTGAAGCAGCACATCCACCGCATCTATGGCAAGCTGCACGTGCAGAACCGCACCGAGGCGGTGAACCGCTACTTCGGACGATGAGCCGCCGCGCGCTCGGCCTGGTCCTGGCGCTGGCCTGCCTGGCCGCTGAAGGCACGCTCGCCCAGCCCGCCGTGCTCGGCATGCGCCGGCTGCCGCCCTTCGCCAATGCCGATCTGGACCGCCAGATGGCGCGCATCATCGCCCAGATGGACGCCTTCCATGGCGATTCGGCCACCATGCTGCTGAACGCGGCCTTGGCGATGACCGACCCCGAGAAGGACCATGAAGAGCGGCACTACCTGCTCGCCTACCGCGCCGAGGTGCTCTACTACGAAGGCCTCTTCAACAAGGCCATGCGCGACCTGGAGGAAGCGGAACGGCTGGCGCAGCGGCTCGGCGACAGCACGCTCATCGCGAACGCGCTCAACCTGAAGGGCCTGCTGCATGAGAATATCCAGGACAGCCGGGAGGCCCTGCCCTACCTGCGATCCGCCCTGCACTGGTTCCCGCACCATCCTGCCGCGCGCTACCCGGTCACGGAGCTGCATCATATCCACGGCAACCTGGGCAGCTACCTCAGCGCGCTGGGCATGCTCGACAGCGCCCGCCACCATGCGCGGCTCTCGCTGCGGCTGGCCGAGCAGGTGGAAGCGGCGCGCGCCATCGCCGTGGCCCATTGGACCCTCGGCAACATCGCGCTCAAGGCCGGCCATGCCGATTCCGCGCTGATGCGGTATGATCATGCCTGGGCCACGGCCGATGCAGCGCGCGACCACGACATCGGCGTGGATGCCCTGGTGGGCCGCGCGCTGGCCCTTGCCGAGGCCGGCCGAGCCGCTCGGGCACGCGAAGCGCTCCGGCTCGCGGGCGACTACCTGGAGGCCCATCGCGCGGGGGTCGGCCTGGTCACCCAGCGCAACTTCGCCCGCATGGCCGCGCAGGCCAGCCGCACCATCGGCGACCCCGAGGGCGCGCTCGGCCACATGGCCGCCTGGCACCGCATCGACAGCACCATCACCGCCAACAACATCCGTTCGGCGCTGGCCACGCAGGCCGAGCTGATCCGCGCGGACAACGCGCTGGAAGTGGAGCGCATGGAGCGTGAGCGCATGGAGGCGCGACTTGAGGGCGAGCGGCGCACGCGCCTGCTGCTGATCGTGGCGGGCGTGCTCGCCTTCGCCGCGCTCACGGGCATCTACCTGGTGGTGAGCGCCCGCCAGCGCCACCAGCGGCACCTCGCCGAGCTGCACGCCCAGCGCGCCGAGCAGGAGCGCACCATCGCCGAGCTGCGCGTGCGCGAGCAGGTGAGCCGCGACCTGCACGACGACCTCGGCGTGGGCCTCAGCGCCCTGAAGCTGCGGAGCGAGATGGCCCTGCAGCGGGGCCTTGCCGGCGATGCCGGCGCCTTGCTGCGCGAGCAGGCCGGCACTGCCGAGGAGCTCATCGCCAGCATGCGCCACATCATCTGGTCGCTGCAGGACGACCAAGGGAGCCTGGATGACCTTGTGGCCTACATCGGCTCCTATGCGCGCGGGTACCTGGATGCCTACCGGATAGCCCTGGAGCTGCGCGCCGATGCCGCGCTCCCCGACCTGCAGCTCACCGCGCAGCAGCGCCGCAACCTCTTCCTCATCGTGAAGGAGGCCCTGCACAACGTGGTGAAGCATGCCGATGCGCGCCACGTGCGCCTCACCCTGCGCTGGGAGGGGGCCTTCCACGTGGAGATCGCCGACGACGGCAAGGGCCTGGAGCGGTCGGACCGCAAGCCGCGCGGCCACGGCCTGCAGAACATGCGGAAGCGCGCGGAGGAGATCGGCGCCGACCTGCGCATCACCGGCGAGGAACGCGGCACCCGGGTGCTGCTGCGCGCAGGGCTGAACGAAAGTTAGCTTGATGCGCGTGCCGAGGGCCCGCACCTTCGCATCATCGCCCGCGCCAAACGGCCGCGGCGAGCCCTGCATGAACCAGCCATTGACCCTGCGCATCGTGGAGGATGATGAGCGCATCCGCGAGATGCTC
>DDRC01000203.1:16256-17570 GCA_002342985.1 Flavobacteriales bacterium UBA2426 | reverse complement strand
TCTGGCAGCTGCCAACCGTCAGCTTGAGGGTCAGGCGCAGAGCACCGGAATAGCAGCCGGATTCGACAGGATGCGCTCCTTCTCGGCATCGGCGATGTAGCGATACTCATCGGAGGCATGGGCCATGATGGCGATGCAACCGGCCCCGATGCGCTGCGCATAGTCGATGGTAGCCTTGGCGAAACCCATGCTGAACGAATTCATGGGCTCATTGGCCTCCACCTGGCGAATCCCCTCCTCTTCAAGCCGCTCGAACATGCGCACCTTATTCGCCAGGAGGACATCGCTGGGGGCCTCACCGGGCCGCATGAGCTGGAAGACATGCACTTCAGCAGCACAGGCCCGCGCCAACAGGCATACCGCATCCAGGAGCCTTCCGATGTCCTGGTGGCCCGCCACGGGGAGCACGATCCGGCAAAGCTCCCGGTCGACGGGGGAGCCTTCCTGGACCACGAAACAAGGCGTGGCGGCCTTTCTCACGAGCTTGAGGATGTCCGCGCCGAACAGCTTCTGGCGAAGTCCGTGGGCGCCGTGGGTGCCCATCACCAACAAGCGATGCCCACGTGCGCTCTCCGCCACGATCTCCTCCATGAAATCACCCTCCGGCATGAGCAGCCGTACGGCCGCCCCCCCCAAGGCATCCACGGTTTGCTCGATGCTCTTCCGCACCTCATCCACGGAGCGCCGCTCTTCCTTGCCCACCACATGGAGCAGGCTCACGCGGGCGCCCAGGCGATCGCCCAAGGCCATGGCATGCTGAATGGCCACGGTGGAAGCGGCCGTTAGATCGGTGGTGCAGAGCAGATCGGCCATGGCGGACGGATTGGCCGGCAAGATACCGGGCAGGACCGTCATCCGCTCGTCGAACGGCTGCAAGCATTCATCGACTGGCTGGAATCGTGCCGCGGCATCCCGCCATGCGAAGGGCCTGCATGGTCTAATTTGGCCGGGTTCATCAACCATGCGCAAAGCACTTCTCGCCCTTGCCCTTCTCTGCGGCCTAGGCCTTTCCGCCCAACTCAACGTCTCCTTCGTCGGCCGGTTGGATTACCAGGCTCTACGGGGCAGCAACCTGGCCAATCTCTGGGGCTATACGGACGAGTCCGGCAACGAGTACGCCCTCATGGGCGTTTGCGGGACAGATGAGGACAATCCCGGTGGCTTGTCAGTGGTCAGCCTCGCCGACCCCTCCGCCCCCCAGGAGGTCTTCTTCTTCCCTGGCCCGGCATCCATCTGGCGGGAGATCAAGGTCTGGGGCGACTATGCCTATGCGACCACCGAGGCCGAGAACGGCGGACTGGTCATTGTTGCTTG
>DDRC01000203.1:12027-16172 GCA_002342985.1 Flavobacteriales bacterium UBA2426 | reverse complement strand
CCCCGAGGCCGAGAACGGCGGCCTGGTCATTGTTGACCTGAGCCCATTGCCCCAGTCGACAGACCTCCCCGCCACGGTCTGGCTCGCACCGGATTGGCATACCTCCCACTCGCTCTTCATCGATGAGCAAGGCCGGTTATACATCCACGGAGCGAATCGCGGCAATGGAGGAGTCATCATGTACGACCTCACGCAGGACCCGATGAATCCGGTGGAGGTGGGCGAATTCGATACATGGTATTGCCACGACAGCTACGCCCGCGGCGATACCCTCTATGCGGCGCACATCTATGACGGCTTCTTTTCCATCGTGGACGTGTCCGATCCCGCGGCCCCCGTTCTGCTGGGCACGAAATCGACGCCGAACGACTTCACGCACAACACGTGGCTCGACGATAGCGGGAATTACCTCTTCACCACCGATGAGCGCACCAACTCCTACGTGGGCGCATACGATGTGAGCGATCCCTCGGACATCACCGAAGTGGACCGCCTGCGCAGCGACAACGGTTCCGGCGCCATTCCCCACAATACCTATTGGCTGAACGACTATGTGGTGACCTCCTACTATACCTATGGTGTGTCCATCTACGATGCCTCGGATCCGCACAACATGGTGGAGGTCGGGCACTATGACACCTCGCCATTCACTGGCGACGGCTTCAACGGGGCTTGGGGCGTATATCCCTTCTTCGCATCGGGGAACCTCATCATCTCGGACATGGAGGAGGGCCTGTTCGTGCTTGCCCCCGAATACACACAAGCCTGCCGGCTGGAAGGCATGGTGCGCAATGCACAGACCAGCGCACCGGTCGGTGGTGCCTCCATCACCCTGATCGGCACCCCCATTTCCGCGCTCACGCCCATTGGCGGCACGTATGTCACGGGCTACCACACCGCAGGCATCTACAGCGTTACAGTCAGCGCTCCAGGCTACTATCCATCCACGATCGATGGCGTGGTCCTCGAGAACGGGGAGGTCACTGTATTGGACGTCGACCTGGAACCCATGGTCGCATTCAGCGTCGAGGGGCTGGTCATCACGGAAGGGACGGGGGAACCGGTCCCTGGAGCGCAGGTGCTCCTGAGGAACGAGGAATTCACCTACGAGGGCACCACGGACGGTGCTGGCTCCTACAGCCTCAGCGGAATCTTCGCCGATGAGTTCGCCACCCTTGCCGGGCGGTGGGGCTGGCGCACAAGGTGCCTGCCCGTGCAGGCGGTCGCGGAGGGCGCACCGCCGCCACCGATCGAGCTGCCGCGGGTCTATGCGGATGATTTCGCGCTCGACCTGGGATGGACGGTCACGGGTACGGCAACCTCGGGACAGTGGCAGCGGGGCATCCCGCAAGGCACCACCCTTGGCAATGCGCAGAGCAACCCGGGAGCGGATGCGCCGGGGGATTGCGGTGATGAGGCCTACGTGACCGGATTGACCGGCGGTGGCGCAGGTGATGACGACGTGGACGGCGGCAATACCGTGCTGACCTCTCCCGCTTTCGATGCCACCGGGGCGGGCGAGGCCCATGTGCGCTACCGGCGGTGGTTCTTCAACGGCGGGGGCAGCGGCAACCCGAATGATGCGCTCGTCATTTCACTAAGCGATGGCAGCACCACGGTGGTGCTTGAAACGGTGACGGCTGCCACGGCGGGTGCTTCCTCCTGGATCCAGCGTGACTTCCGGATCTCGGATTTCATGACCCCGACCTCGACGATGCGGCTGCTCGCTTCGGTGGCCGATGATGCGCCGGGCCATGTGGTGGAGGCCGGCCTCGATGTCTTTGAGCTCGTGTACGAGGATGCCAATGGCTTGGCGGATGCCGCTACACCCGCCTTGGTCCTCTACCCCAATCCCACCGATGGCCCGGTTCGCCTGCTAGCCGATGGCGCTGCGGGCACGGTGCGCATCGTGGATGCGGTGGGGCGCACCCTGTTGACGGACCGTATGCCCCCGTCCGGGATGCTCGACCTGATTCTGGATGCCTCGAATGGCACCTATGCGGTGGAGTTGTGCCTTACGGATGGGCGCTGCATGCGTCAGAGGCTCATCCTCGCCCGATGAGCATCAGCGCTTCCGCGTGCCCTGCGAGGCGCAGTGCTCCTGCGCCAACCGGTCCACTTCGGGGATATCCGCAAGTGCCCTCGCCAAGCTGAGGTCGTCGCAGGCCTTGGCACGGTCGCCCCTCCGGAGACGCAGGATTGCGCGAGTGCGCAGCGCATAGGGGTTGCTGGGGTAATTGCGCAGGCTGCGCTCAACGGTGGTCCACGCTTCATCGTCGCGCTCCAGCTTGGCCAATGCATACGCCTTGTGGCTCAAGGCCACCGGCTCGTCCGCATCGTAGCCCAAGGCCCGCTCCGTAATGGGCAATGCATCCTCGAATCGGCCCAGCATGTTCAATTCATGCGCCCTATTGGTCCAGTTGCCCAGGTCGGAGGGATCCATCTCGCACAGGCGCTCAAGCACCCGGAGCGCCTCCTCGTGCCGGCCCTCAACGTCATAGAGCTGCGCGAGGGTGCGCATAGCGGTCACCTCCTCCAGCCCGCCGGCCCATGCAGCGGCCAGGTCCTCGATCGCAGCGGCGAACTGCTTGCGCTCCGCTCTCGCCTCGCCGCGCAGGTTGTGCGCCCTGGCCTTGGCCCGTGCGTCCCGGGCGAAGAGGATTGCCCGCGTGCCATGGAACTCGGCCCGATCCGAATCATTCACGCGCAATGCATATGCGCCACGCTGGTAATGCGCCTCTCCGGCGGTGCTATCGAGCCGGAGAGCCTTGTCGATATCCTCCACGAAACGGTCGTTGCGCTTGAGAGCGGAATAGGCGCGCGCCCTGGAGAGCAGGGTCCGAACGGATGTTTCCTTGCGGACCGCTTCGTCGAAAACGACCAGCGCCCGCTGGGGCTTGTCGGCGTCGAGAAGCGAATCGCCGCGCACCAGCAGGAGCTGTACGCTCTGGGCCCCTCCGTAGCCCGGCAGCAGCCACAGCAAGGCTGCGAACAATCCGCATATCATCGCCCCGCCAAGGCCGGCTTCCCTTTTCATGCTGGCTCCAAAGGTAACCGCGCGGCAAGACGGGGCCGAACCTGTCCTTGTCAAGGCTGCGCCAGGATGGAGGGCCCGAATCGCTCCAGGAGCAGCAACCCATCGCGTACCGGGATGCGCTTGCCGTTGAGGTAGGCGGTGACGAAGGCGTCCTTCACCCCCCGCGCAACAGCTTCGTCCTTGCGCTTGCGGGCCGACTCGTTATCCGGGTAGCGGCCGGTGGTGTACCGCACCTTCGCGGTCTCCGTCAGCTCGCTGTTGAGCGGCGTGATGTTGAACAAGCGATCGAGCGCGACGGGTTTGCTGTATACCCCCACCTGCACGGTGAAGAAGAGGCCCTTGATGGACTCCACCTGCGCGGCGGGCGCAGCACCGGGCACAGCATAATAGGCCCCAGCCTCGGCAGCGGGCGCAAAGCGGCCGATGAGCTCCTCCGCGGTGGCGGGATACTTGGAAAGGATGGTTGCAGCATCTGGCTCAGCGGCCGCAACAATGGGCTGAACGGGGCGCTGAATGACCGCGGCCTGCGGAGGCTGCACCTGGGCAGGATCCGCCCGGCGGGGCTCCGGCTCCTCGGATGCGCGCGCTTGCGCCGTGGCGGCGTTAGGCGGCGCTGCGGCGGCGCGCATGGCTTCACCAAGGGGCACCCGTACGCCGTCCTTGTACGCGACGACAAATGCATCGCGGTATCCGCGTTCGCGAACGAGGTCCTTGGCGGCGGCGGCCCCATCGAAGCCCGTGAAGAGGCCAGCCGTGTAGCGCACGAGCCCGTTGCCGACCGACTCGCCCATCACCGGGCTCATATCGGAGAAGGCCTCCTGCGGCACCGGCTTCCGGAAGGCGCCGATCTGCACCTTGAAGACGATTCCAGCAGGGAGCTCAGCATCGATCGGGATGGGTGCTTCCCGGCGCACGGGAGCCGGCTGTATCAGGAAGATGTCCTCCGCGAGCTCATCGGGCATCCGGAAGGGCAGCTCGGCCGTGGCGGTCGATCGCGTCGCGGCAAGGGACGCCCGGTCATCGGCTCGCCCGGCGGCCCGTTCCGCGATAGCGGTTGTGTCCGCTGCCGCAACGCGGTCGGCGGAGGTCCTGTCGGGCTGCTGCACCA
>DDRC01000203.1:0-11941 GCA_002342985.1 Flavobacteriales bacterium UBA2426 | reverse complement strand
GGTCCTGTCGGGCTGCTGCACCACGCGCTCCGGGGCCACGGGGCGCTGCATGCGCAGGTCGCCCGCCGGCCGCTGGGGAGCTGCCTCGTTGCGCGACTCGGCCAGCAGGGGCTCCGTGCGCCGAACGCGCTGCTCGATCGCCATCAGTTCGCTGCTGCGCTGAGGCGGCATGCCCTGGAGCATCACCCCGGCCTGGCTTTCGTTGATGCCGGCAGCACCGCGCAGCCGTGAAGCGATGGTCTCCAGCGAATCGGCCTTCTGCTCCAAGGCAGCGGCCCGGAGATCCAGCTTGGCAGCCCGGTCGACCGCCTCGGTGGCGGTGAGCCGTCCGTCTCGTGCCTCCTGCTCGGCGGCGCGCGCCTGATTGCGGAGCACACCGGCCACATCGCGGTTGCTGCGAGCGGATAGCGAGGCGGCATCCGCGGCTTCATACTGTTCGAGTGCCCGCGCTTTGGCTTGGAAGTAGCGGCTGGCATCACCTTCCATCAGCACCATCTCCTGCTCCTCCGGCGTGAGGTAGTAGAACTTGACCAACCGCTCGCGCAAGGCTTTCGCGACCAGGGTCTCATCGCGCAGGCGCTCCAGCTCCTGCACCTGATCCACCAAGCGGTCCTTGGTTGACCGCAGCGAATCGGATAGCGCACGCTCACGCATGGCCAAGCGCTCGAGACGCTCCCGGTCGCGCTTGCGGGCCCCGGCAGCGCTGTCTGCGAACGCCGTGGCGCGGTCGGCGGCTTCCACGGAGCGCCGGTCCGCATCGACGGCTTCGCCCCTGGTGCGATCCACGCGGATGCTGAGCAGGTCAGTGTCCAATTCGGCGTCCTTGGCCGGAGCGGACAGAACGACCGGCTCGCTGGCGAGGTATCGCTCATACAGCTGCGCAGGCACCCGGGCCTCCGGCGTCAGCCTGCGTTCGGCCTGCTCAATCGCATCCTGAGCGCTGGCGGCTGGTGAAGACGGCGCCTTGTCCGCAGGGGTCGCGGCCTGGTCGGCGTTGCGGAAGTTGCCGGATCGGTCAGGCTCCTGTTCCTGGCCACCGCCTTCCCCACCGGGCGCTTCGCTGCGGGCCACCGCGCTATCCGTGCGCGCTGCACCATCGGGTGCCGGCGCATCCGGTTGAGCTCGCTGAGCCGCCCCCCCCTCGCCCCTCGCAACGGCCGATTGCGCCTCCAGCTGAACCCCGTCGGCTTGGCGCTCGCTTGATTCGGATGGGCGCGCCGGCTCGTTTCCCGTGGCCAATACCATGGAAGGCGAGGCAGGTTCCTGGATGCCGAGCACGCGGGCTGCCACCTCTTCATAGGTCAGGCGCTCGCCCCGCTGATGGTCAGCGCCGGCCAGGTAGTTCTGTACCGTGATGGCCTTGTCCATGGCCAGCAGGGCCGCGAGCTCATCCCTGTATGCGCGCCGGTAGAGGCTGTCGCGCTGCACGATATCCTCGCTGCGGTCGGCGCGCTTGCGCAGCTGCTGGGCCGATTCGTACTGCTGGCGCGCTTCGATACCAAGCTCCTTGGCCATCTGGAGCAGGGGTTCATCCATCGGCAGCCCCCGGCCCGCCGCGGTCCCCTCCACCCGCTTCAGGCTGTCGTTGGCGGTCTTCCACTCCTCACGCATGAGGAAAGCGCTGCGCTGGCCCAGGTCGGTTCGGATGATGTAGCGTTCATCGATGAGCGCATCGGTCTTGCGGCGGAGCCGGTCGCTTTCCTTGCCCAGCGGCATGCCCGCCAGCAGGCCCTCCATGGAGTCAATGCGGCTGGTCAGATCCTCCATCCGGGCCAGGTCGGCATCGCGGAACGCAATCGCCTCGCTCACTCCTTTGGCTGCGGAGCGATGCTCCACCTTGCTCGCGTAGACGTTGCGCGCATATCGGTCGATGACGATGAACCGATCGGAGGCCGATGCCCGCTGCACGGGAACGCTTTCGACCGTCGCCACGACGGGCGGCTGTTGCGGTCCGGCGCTCATGTCCCCGGAAGCGGCAATTTCCTGCTGCCGCTGGGCCAGCGCCTGTTCGCCAAGGGTCTGATGAGCCTCGCGGAGGCGACGCAGGCGATCCACCCGGGGCAGCACGGTCTCCGCTTGCTGGGGCGAGAGCTGCAGCACGGCTACCTGTCGTTGCATCTCGGCCCGCAGGCTGTCCGCAAGCATGGACTCCACACCGTTGATCGCATCGGCACGGGCATCGGCATCGGCAAGGCGCGCGGCCCGGTCCAAATCAGCGGAATAGGCGGGGTACACCAGGGCGATGACCTCCTGATCCGATGCGGAGCCGCTGAAAGCAATCGCCGGCTTGCTCAGATCGACCTCTCCCACCGCCTCGAGGGCATCGGCAGTGAGGGTATCCCGCTCGGCCGCGTCCCTAGCGCGGTCGATGGCCAGGATGCGCTCATCGACGGCGCGCATGCGCGCTTGCAGGCTGTCCTTCCGCAGCCGACTGCGCTCCGCCTGTTCCAGTTGAGCGAGTTCCGCCCGTTCGTTCTCGAGCACGAACCGCTCCTTCTCCTCATCCGGGGCGGCCGCGTTCACCCGCTGCTCAGCAACCATGGTACGGCCTTGACCCGCTGCTTCGATACGGCCTGCAGCCTGCTCGGGAATGCCCGCACGCTCCTGCTCCACCCGTGCGGCCGGTTGCGCAACCGCTTGGTCGAATTGCGCGGCCGTCCGAACCTCCGGAGACACCTCCTCCCGTCCGCCGGACATCGGCGCCTGAGCCACCTCCGCCCGCTCCGTGGTGCGCACCCCCACGGCGGGTGCTTGGATGGCTATCGGGCGTGCATCGGCCTGCTGCGGGGACGGCTCGTCGCCGCTCTCCATGGCGCGCGTAACGCTGCGGGCACCGCCGATCGCCTGTGCTGCGGAGGCGAGGTCCCAGTCGAAGCTGCGGGCCTCCATTCGCTCGGCCTCAACGGCCAGCTGGGCATCGTAACGCTCATCTATGGCCAGCGCATTGAGGCGCTGATCGGTGCCGGAGATGCGAAGGCCGAGCTCCTGCGCCTGATCGGCACTGAGTTCGGTGCCGGCGCCGCGGTCCGTGACCTGGGCGAGGTGCCGTGTAAGGGAGGCCTGCCCGCGCAGCACAGCCGTCTGGCGCTCTGCGGCCGTGGCCTTGTTCACCGCGGCTTCCGTCTCCTTGCGCTGGTAGGCCAGCTGCTGCTCCAGCTCGGTGATCTCGCGAACGATCTCGTCCTTGCGGCTGCGGGCGCGCGTTTCGTCGCGCTCGCGCTTCAAGCGGGCGATGCGGTCGGCCAGCTCGCCCTCCTCCTCCCGCTTTGACCGCGCGATGCCCATCAGGCGCGATGCATCCTTCTCCTGCTCGGCCAGCGCCCTGCGGGCCTGCTCCACCGGATCGCTCGCGGCATCGGGCTTGCTCTTCTCGTCGAGGCGCTGCCGAAGGGTGCGCAAGTGACCCAGGGCAGCCTCATCCTGCCGGGCAGCAAGGGTCGCTGAAAGGTCATCGGCCAGCTTGGCCGCCGCCAAGGACTTCTGCCGGGTATTCATGGCCATGGTGCTGAGCGATTGCCCGGCATTGAATGCTGCCCGCGCGCGCAATGTGGCTTCTCGCGAGCGCTGGCGCTCACGGGCCGCCTCCGTCATCCGCTCATTGCGCGCCCCCTCGTCCAAGCCCGCGCCTGTGGCCGCCTTCACGAGCCGATCGGCCTGTTCTGCGGCCCGCTCCGCCTCGTTGGCCGCATCCACCGACAAGGCGAAGGCCTCGGCCGCCTGCGCTTCCTGGTCGAGCGCCTCCGCTTCCAGCTCCTTGGCGTCCTCCTTGGCCAGCCGCTGGGCCGCAGCCTGGTCGATGTCGCCCGTGAAGCCGGCGCGGGTCATGATGTCACGGGCCGGCTCCTGGGCAGTTTCGGCCTCGGCCACGAGCGGCTCGCGGCTGCTGACGTCGAGCCGGGCGCGCCGCTTGATCTCCTCCAGCGAGAGGGCCACCAGATCATCGTTGAGCGGCTCATCGAAGTAGTTGCGGATCGTCAGCTGCTCAAGGTCGCCCTTCCGGTCAAGGACGAGTTCCTGGCGATAGGCGCGCGGCCCGTCCGTCTTGGGTACTTCCACGATGCCGCCATGCGTCTTGCCGGATGGGCCGCATTCCACGCGGTAGCGGTACTTGCCGGCGCGCGGAACGCTCAGCACATAGCTGCCGTTGATGTCCGTTACGGCCTCAGCTACGCGCTCTTGGGTGAGTGCGTCCTCCACAGTGATGCTCGCCTTGCGGTCCTGAGGGTCGATGGTGCTGGCGAAGGTGCCCTTGAAGACGCTGATGACCACCGGCAGCTGGGCCGTGGACACGCGGTAAACATGGAGCATGCCCTGCTTGCTGTTGCGTCCGCTGGCGAAGCAGGCCTCCTTCTGCTCCCCGTCAACGATGTAGAAGATGTCATCGTCGGGCGTGCTCACCGCGAAGTCGAGGTTCTCGGGCCTTCCGAAGGCATCGAGCCCCCGGTCGTAGCTGGCGCGGAACACATCGTACCCCCCCATGCTGTTATGGCCTTTGCTGCTGAAGTAGAAGGTCTTCCCGTTCGGATGCATGAAGGGGAAGTCCTCATCCTGGTCGGTGTTGATGTATCCGGCCAGTTTCACAGGCGTGGCGAAGGTGCCGTCAGGAAGGAGCTCGGTGCGGTAGATGTCGCGGCCCGTGGCGCCATCCTTGCCATAGCTGCTGAAATAGATGGGGCCCGGCCGTTCGGGCAGGTAGATTACGGAGCGCTCCTTGCGCTTCTTGTCCAGCGAGGACTTCAGCTCCTCCGGGAGCACCACGATTTTGCCTCCGATATCGGCCAGGTCATAGAACCGGAAGAAGTCGGCATCGGCCACCTCCACCTTGCTGCGCACGGTGATCTCCTTGAGGCTGCTGAGCAGGCGTTCGCCATTGCGGCATTGCTTCTGAAGGGCCTCCACGGGCCATGCCGCGATGGCCTTCTTCTCGGCGGTGCCGAGGAAGCGCTGGTAGGCAACTTGGGCCTCCTTGAACCGGTAGTTGAGGTGGTAGGCCCGCCCCAGCCAGTACCAGGCCATGGGGTCGGTACCAGGCGCCTCGGTGGCGAACTTCAGGTGGCCTACGGCCTGCTCCTTGTCAGCGCTGCCGTGCAGCAGGCATGCGCCGAAGCGGAAGTTGAGGTCGCGGTCGGACGGCCGCAGGCTGACGAGCTGGGAATAATGCGGCATGGCCTCGGCGAACCGCTGCTCGGCGAAGAGCTGGTCGGCCTTGGCACGCAGCTGCTGGTCGCCGCCCTGGCCAAGGGCCAGGAGCGGGAGGAGCAAGCCGGTAAATATGCCCGTGGAACGGGTCATCGTCCGAGAGTGGGCGCTTGTACCGGGATACGGGCCGTGGGGTTTCACCGGGGTCTGCCGCTCCTGCCGGCGAGGCTAAGGCGATTCTCCTCGCCTCGCAGGAGCCGCCCGATGTTCTCACGGTGCGTGTAGAAGACCAGCACGCAGAGCACGATGGCGAACCCGACCTTGATGGGGCTGGGCTCGCGGAATACGACGGCCACCGCCAGGGGGAACGCCGCGGCCGCCGCCAGCGAGCTGAGCGAGACGTACCGCGACAGCAGGAATACGACCGCGAAAACGGCCACGCAGATGCCTGCCGCGCCGGGATGCACGGCCAGCACACCTCCCAATGAGGTGGCCACGCCCTTACCACCTCTGAAGCCGGCCAGCACTGGATACAGGTGCCCGACCACCGCCGCTAGCACCAAGGCCACCCGGAACCACATCCAAGGCGCGGTATCGGGCTGAAGGTCAGTGAGGTTGGGCAGCAGGCGTACCGGCAGGAAGCCCTTGAGCACGTCGATAAGCAGCACCGGGATGGCCGCCTGGGGGCCGAGTACGCGGAAGGTGTTGGTGGCGCCTGCGTTACGGCTCCCATGCTCACGCACGTCGACACCGAAGAGGGCCTTGCCCCACCACACGCTGGTGGGCACGCTGCCGCAGAGGTAGGCGATGACCATCGCGAAGCTGCCGTACACCCAAGGGAAGTCCATGGTTCAGAGCCCGAAGCGGTCGCGGAAGTCGTCCACCTTCTTCTTGTTGGTGAGGATGTACTGGTAGTCCGCCTCGTCCTTGCCGCCGGCGAGCTTCCGCTTGTCATCCTTCACCTCGGAGAGCATGGTGTTGAACTGCTGGTCGCTGCTGTAGGCGTAAAGGTAGTTCCGCGCGTACTGGAAGAAGTAGTAGGTCTGGTCGTCGAGTTGGAGGAAGATGGTCATGATGTCGCCGCTCCGCTTGCGCTCGATGTGGACCTTCCCCTTCACCATGCGGTAGACGGGCTTCTTCATGATGGTGGCGATGCCGATGGGGCCATCGCTGACCCAGCTCTGTTCCGGGCCATCCCAGCGAAGCTTGACGTCGCCCAGGACGATGGGCTTCACCAGCTCATCCGGCAGCTTCTTGATCTCGCCTTTGATGCTGAGCTCGCTGATGAGCTTATCCGAGCGCTCCAGGCCGAGTACCTGGCGCATCATGCGCTCGTAGTAGGTCTTGCCGATGTCGAGGGCCTGCTGGTCGGGATAAGCAGTGATCTCTGCGGCCATGCGCTCCAAGGCGTTCTCGAGGAAGTGGAAGTCGGCCAGGAGCACGCCGTTGCCGAAGGCCTTCTGGCCGCTGGTCTCGTAGCGCATGGCGCCGACCTGCGACAGCTTCACGCGGCCGAGGTCGACCCCGAAGGCGATGGGACCATCGGCCATCACCACGCAAGGCTCCACAGCCAGGCTCACCAGGGCGCCAGGCAGGTCGCGCTGGCGGATCTTGTCCTTGTTGGAGATGACATACTCCTTGCGGCCCTTGTCGAAGAAGAGCAGGCCGCTGGCAGTGATGATGTTGCGGTCGTCCTTGCTCCGGGTGCGGCTGAGGAAGGTGCCGTAGGTGCTGAACGGATCCTCGTCGGTTAGGTGGATACCGGCGCCGATGCGCGCTCCCTGATCGTCGAAGAGGGTGTCGCCCACGGGGATGAAGACCTCCAACGGGTCGATGGGGCCGGTGAAGCGCATCCAGTTGCGCGCAAGGCCCTCGCAGCCGTGCTGGATGCGCGTGCTCCCGGAGAAGCTCAGCTCCTTCACGCTGGCGGTGAGGTGCACATCGCCGAAGAAGTCGAAGGCCGGGCTCAGCTGGAAGTCCTGCTCCTCGGCGATCCGGCCCACTGCGCGGGTCTGGAAGGCCGTGTCGACGCCGATGCTGAAGAGCTTGATGGGGAAGGCCTTCTTGTTCTCGTCCACATAATCGATGGTGCCGGTGGCGGAGTAGCTGCGCTTGGCCTTGATGGTGGCCGTGGCATCGTAGATGCGGTGGAAGCGGGTGACGAAGTTGGCCGTGATGACGGTGCGCTCGAGGGGATCCATGACAGCGTTCTTGCGGATGCGCACGCGCATGCTGTCCGGGGTGATCAGCGCGTCGGCCACCTGGATGTACTGGACATCGTTGGCGGTGATCAGATGCTTCTTCAGGTCGTAGCGCGCCTTCGGGGCCATGAAGCTGAGGCTGTCCTGGTCGGGACGGATGCTGATGAAGTTGGAGCCCGAGAGCTGCAGGTCCTCCGCCCCTTCCGCTGCCGTGCGGTCGCTCTCCAGTTCGAGGTCGCCCTGGTCCATGTACCACTTGAAGCGGTCCATGTAGCAGATGTACTGGTTCACGGGGAACTCCACCTTGGTCTCGCTGCCGTTGCTCACGAACTCGCCGACCCGCTCATCGAGCTTCACCGTGGCGTTCACGTTGTCGGTCTTGAAGGCGATGCTGGCCGTATCCCCCTCGGTGAGGCGGAAGTCGGAGGTATCGGCATGCAACTGCATGGTCTGGAACTGGAACAGGTCAGATCGGAGGGTCGCATTTCGGAAATCGATGAGGCCTGCCCCGGTCATACCGGCTGGCGTGAGGTCGGTGCTTCCGTGGAGCAGGGCCTGGTCGTCGTACAGCACCATGGGGCGCTTCAGCTTCTGCACGTGCAGCAGGTCCTTGGCGGGCTCCAGGCGCACGAACACGCCGCCTGCGCTGACGTGCGGCACCATGCTGGGCTTGGTGGCCGCGACGTTCTCCAAGGTGTCCGCTCGCCCAAGGGTGCTGTCAGGGGTGAAGATGAGCTGCTTGCTGCTCAAGCGGGTGGTGAGGTACCCGAGGTCGCCGTTGCCCTGCAGCCCCCTGCCGTTGAGCGCAATGGTGCTGGTGAACTGGGCCTTGCGGCCGTAGAGCGGCATGCCGGCCTCGCCGGTGGCGCGCACGAATCCGAGTGCATAGTCGGGCTGAAGGCGGATGGGCTCGCGGATATCCGGGAAGATGCCAGCGCTGACCAGCGTGCCGGTGAAGGTGAGGCCGGCATTGGTGAAGTTGTCCAGCGAATCGATCTGGAAGGGGTCGCTGCGGTAGTAGAAGCGGTCGCGGCCGTATGCTCCGCGCTGGATGCTGCGCTTGTCGTAGTACACATAGCTCTCCCGGGCGCTGTTGAACTTGGGGAATTCGGGGTACCGCTCCTGCTGCCGCCCGCTCTTGTTGCTGGGCGCATCGATCTCCAGGGTGCCGCTCACCTGCTCCAGCACGTTCTTCACCCGCACCAGGGTGTGCTCGCCCCGGTCGTTCGGCTCGAAGCTGGTGGCCATGAACGAGACGCTGTCCACATTGATGAGGTCGATGGTGAAGGGGGCGTAGTGGAAGTAGTACTCCTTGCCGTAGTACTGCAGCCGTCCGGCCTTGATGCTTCCGCCGAAGGTGAAGTCGCGGTTCTTCTTGATGGTGATCGCTCTGCCCGAGGGATAGATCCGCACATCCTGGGAGTCGCTCATGAGGATGGTGGTCACCCCCTGCATGGTGAGGTCGTTGTTCAGCAGGTTCAGCGTGGCGTTCACCCCGTCGTCCACCGAGCTGTTGAACTGGATGGCATCGTAATCCTGCTTGCCCGCGCTGTTGAGGATGTGCTGGCGCAGCCGGGGCTGCACCTCCACCCACTCCGTCTCGGGGTCGTACAGCAGGTAGCCCTTGTTGGCCATGTCGATGAGCAGGGGCACCACGCTCTGCTTCTGCATGCGGCTGAAGACGGCGAATTCCTGTGCGTAGAAGCGGCCCCCGTTCTGCTTGCTGAAGTCGTTGAGGCGCACGAGCGGATGCACGTTGTCGATCCCCAGCATGCCCATGTAGCGCTTCTCACGGAAGTAGTCGAAGCTCTCGAAGCTGGCCTTGTTCTGGGTGGTGCCGCTGAGGTTGCCGATCTGCAGCACGGGATCGCCTTGCTTCCAGGTGAGCACCTCGAAATACATGTCGAGCCGGTGGTAGGTATTGTAGAAGGGGGCCTTGCCCAGGCCTTCGTCCTTCTTGATCAGGGAGAGCTGCTTCTTGTCGCGTAGGAAGCGCAGGCTGGTGCTCTGGTGGTGGATGGAGTCCTTGTCGAGGCGCACGCGCACGGCCACTTCATCGCTGGTGATCCGCTCCGGCTCAATGCTGTAGCGCAGGCCGCTGGTGACGATGAAAGGACGCTTGTCCCGGTAGAAGGTGAGGTAGGCCGGCTCGTCCTTGGTGCCGTAGCCCTGGAGCTTGGCGCCCTGCATGCTGAAACCGCCCTCGAAGTCGATGCCCTCAACGATGTCGCGGATCTTCATGCGGCGATCGTAGCTCTCGAATCGCGGGTAGGCGGCGCTGCCCTCATCCACGTTCGCCAGCACCTTGTCGCTGAGCTTGCCGAGCAGGGTGCGCTCGAAGTAGGGGTCGTTGAACTGCACGGAGTCGACCTCGAAGGCGGCGCTCTTCATCCGAACGGTGTAGGGGTGCACCCACTCCGCAAAGGTGGCGGTGGGCTTGAGCCCGGCGCGCTCCCATGTGACCCGCCCGCCCTCGCCCAGCCAGGTCTCGGTGGTGGGCAGGAAGGTGCCCTTGGTCTGGAGGATCACGGCGCTATCGCCCTTGGCCAGGCAGACCAGGTCGGTGCCCGGGAAGGAGATCTTGGGCACGCTGTCGAAGGTGAAGGCGAAGACCTTGCTACGCGCGCGCCAAGTGGTGCTGGGGCTGCTCACCAAGGCTCCTTCGCGAAAAAGACCGGCGCAGGTGGCGATGAAGGCCTGGACGCTCTGCTTGCGCGCGCCCTGCACAAGCTTCTCCATCCCCTGAAGCCACGCATCGAACTCCGCCGGCTGACGGCCGGTGACTGGGAAAGCCGCTACGCAGGAGAGATAGTCGCGGAACCCCGGGAACGCCTCGAAGCGCTTCTTGAGCATGAAGTTGGCCACCTCCGTCACCCGCACCCGCTGGCGCTCACTGTAGTACCCCCCGTTCCATGCGGGAGCGAAGACCTGCTCGATGAACGGACGGGCCTCCTTCTTGTCGGCCTCCGTCAGGAAGGCCGTGACTTCCTGGAGGAAAAGGGCCTGATCGGAGGAGAACGGCTTCTGCTGGGCCTGCGCCGTGCGCGGGAGGAGCACCATGGCCAGCACGGGCAGCAGGGAACGCAGGTACCGATGGCCTGCAGAGAGCGTGTTCAGATGGGTGTGCGTCATGGCTTGCGGCATCCGAGCAGCGCCCAATCGCCTTCCTGCAGGCGCTCGGCAAGATCCAAGCCGCAGGCCTTCGCGCGCTGCGCCAGCATGTGCCGATCACCGGGCACGAAGCCGCTGAGGAACAGCACCCCACCGGGATTGAGCGCCGCGGCCATCACCGGCATGGCATCGAGCAGGACGTTGCGTTCGATGTTGGCCAAAATAGCGTCGAAGACCAGGCCGCGCAGGCTTCCCGCGTCACCCTTTTCCACAGTGATGGCATGACAACCATTCAGTATCGCATTGTGGCGCGCATTCTCCACGGCGCCCAGGTCGTTATCGATGGCCAGCACCCGCTGGGCCCCCATGCGCTCGGCCAGGATGGCGAGCACCCCGGTTCCGCACCCCAGGTCGCAGACCGCCCTGCCGGCCAGGTCGTGATCGAGCATGGCCTGCACCATCATGCGCGTGGTGGCATGGTGACCGGTGCCGAAGGCCATGCGAGGCGTGATCACCAGCTCGTGCTCGAATCCGGGGCGGCTGGGGTGGAAATCGGCGCGGATCCTGACCCGGTCGCCCACTTCCACCGCCTGGAAGCTGCTCTCCCACTCGGCGTTCCAATTGCGGTCGGCGATCTCCTCGGCGCCCCAGGAAATGGAAGCGTGCGGATCGCGCAGGCTGAGCAGCTCCCGGAGCGCCCGCTCATCGAACCGGTCGCTGCGGATGTAGGCCTTCAGTTCGCCGCTGCCTCCCATCGGGTCCGTGAAGCCCTCCTCGAAGCTGTCGAATCCGATGTCCGCGAGCTCCGCGGCGAGCAGGTCGCGCCAAGGCGCCACCGGGGCGATGAGGAAAGTGACCTGGGTATATGGCACGGCGGTTCGATTCGGTCCGGGGCCAAAGGTCAGGCGCGACCGCCGCCTTCCGACGGGACAGAATGCCCCTTCAGCGAGAGCAGGCCGAGGAAGGCACCCACCAGGGCCACCCCGGCCTGCACCTCCAGCACGGATTCCACCGCAGCCCCGGTGAGCAGCAGGAGTGCGAAGCCGGCCAGCAGCAAGGACCGCCGCCGGAAGCCCTGTGCCAAGGGCACCAGAGGTATCAGCAGAGCGAGCAGCAGGCCCGGCCAGCCGAGGGCCACTCCCCCCTGCAGGAATTGGGAATGGCTGTTGAGGCGCCGCTCCATGGCCGGAACCGCTTTCTTCGAAGCATAGCAGGCGACCAGGGCCTCCTTGATGTCGCCCGTGCCGGCGCCGAAAGGGGCGCCTTGCAGGCATTCCGTGCTGCAGATCCAAGCCACCATCCGCATCTCGCTTCCGCCCTCCGAGGCATAGATCGCGGCATCACCCGACCGTGCCAAGCGAACCGCGGCCACCGCGCTGGAGGCCCGCTCCGCCAGCGTCCCCCCTCCTATCACCAGCCCACCGCCCATGGCGAGCGCCGCAGCACCGAGGATGGCCCACCGCATGGCGGACCGCAACCGGAGCACCGCC
>DDRC01000158.1 GCA_002342985.1 Flavobacteriales bacterium UBA2426 | reverse complement strand
TGATCGACCTGGGCGTGATGGTGCAGAGCGCCACCATCCTGAAGACCGCCCGCGAGATGAAGGTGGATATCATCGGCCTCAGCGGATTGATCACGCCGTCGCTGGACGAGATGGTGCACGTGGCGAAGGAGATGGAGCGCGAGGGCTTCGAGACCCCGCTGCTCATCGGCGGCGCCACGACCAGTCGCGTGCACACCGCCGTGAAGATCGCGCCGCACTACAGCAAGCCCGTGGTGCACGTGATCGACGCCAGTCGCAGTGTGCCCGTGGTGAGCAACCTGCTCAGCGACAACGAGTGCGACCGCTTCGCCGCCGAGGTGCTGGAGGAGTACGCCAAGGTGCGCGCGCAGTACGAAGGCAGTCAGCGCGAGAAGGAGTACCTGCCGCTGGAGGAGGCCCGCGCGAAGAAGTTCACCATCGACTTCGTAGCCGAGCCGCCGGTAGTGCCAAAGAGCACCGGCCTCTTCACCTACCGCAATTACCCGCTGTCCGAGCTGGTGCCCTACATCGATTGGACGCCCTTCTTCATGGCCTGGGAACTGGCGGGCAAATTCCCGCGGATCCTGGAAGATGAAGTAGTGGGAGCAGAAGCCAAGCGCCTCTACAACGATGCGCAGAAGATGCTCGACCGCATCGTGAAGGAGCAGTGGATCCAGGCGCATGGGGTGGCCGCCATTTGGCCCGCGAACACGGTCGATCACGACGACATCGAGATCCACGCTGATGCATCGCGCACCAAGGTGGTTGGCCGGGTGCACACCCTCCGTCAGCAATCGAAGAAAGCCCCCGGCGTGCCCTACCTCGCCCTGGCCGACTTCATTGCCCCGGCCGGCACGCCCGACTTCCTCGGCGGCTTCGCGGTGAGCGCTGGCCACGGCGTGGACGAACGCGTGAAGCGCTTCGAGGCCGCGCACGATGACTACAGCGCAATCTTGCTGAAGGCACTTGCGGATAGACTTGCCGAAGCCTTCGCGGAGAAACTGCACGAGATCGTGCGAGAGGAGCTGTGGGGCTACGAGGCATCGCCCTTCACCAATGAACAGCTGATCAAGGAGGAGTACCAGGGCATCCGTCCGGCGCCGGGCTACCCCGCCTGCCCCGACCACACCGAGAAACCCGAGCTCTTCCGCCTATTGGACGCCACCAGGCACACCGGCATCACCCTCACCGAGAGCCTGGCCATGAGCCCGGCGGCGGCGGTGAGCGGCTGGTACTTCGCGCACCCCAAGAGCAAGTACTTCGGCGTGGGCCGCGTGGCCAAGGACCAGGTGGAGGACCTTGCGCGGCGCAAGGGCGAAAGCACGGAGTGGATGGAGCGGTGGCTGGGGAGCAACCTGGGGTACTGAGTGTACAACGTCTCTCTTACCGATCCATCGCTCCCCGCAACCGATCCACGATGCGCCCCAGCACCGAGCGATCACGAGTTACCACATCCACTTGGCCGTTCATCTCGGGCTTGAAGGCCAGAGTGCGATGGAAGGAGGTCTTCAGTCCTTGAGGAAGAGCGATGCGCAGACGATAGCCCTCTTCACCCGGGATGAGTGCGACATGTTCCACCGTACCGATCAAGCGGCCGAATTCATCTGCGGGATACCCGTCCAGGCGCATATAAGCTGCTTGACCTTCCCTCACCTTGGCCGCACCACGCACAGGCGCTGTAGCTTCCACGAGATAGGTGGGGTTGGTAGGGAGCACCCGGAAGAGTAGTTCCGCGTTCTTTACCGGCTGGTCCGTGTTCAAACGTTGCGCGTAGTGCAGGCGCCCTGCACAAGGCGCGGTCACCTCGTTGCTCAGGTGCCAGCTATCGAGAAAGGCCTGTAGACCGTTCATTTCGCTGCGCAGTCGTTGTTCAAATTCACGTTGCTTGCTCTCATCGGTGAAGAGCTGATCGGCCAACTGGCTTTCGAGTTCCACCAAGGTGATGCGTTGCTGATGCAGGCTCGCTTCAAGGCTGCCCACGTTCAGTTGCTGGTCGATGAAGGCGTTCTGGCGCGTGCGGTACTCGCTGGCGGCCATGACCCCTTTGTTCAACAAGGTGGTATCCACGCGTGCCTCTGCAATGGCGTTGGTCTGCTTGCGCCGCGCCCAGACCAGTTGCTGTTCCGCCGTTTGGATCAAGCGTTTGAACAGGGCGATCTTCTGCCGGAGCGACGCATAGCGTTGCTCGCGGTAGGAGTCGGTTCGCCATCGCAGCAGTTCGCTGGCCAGTGCGCGTGCATCGGCCCAACTGCGCTGCCCTGCGCCCAGTTCAAGATCAGACAAGGTGGGTAGGCTGTCTCGCTCACTGGACAATAGGTCGTGCAGTATGGGCAGCATACGGTGCAAACTGTCGATCGCCGCAGGCTGGGCCGCGCTCTCGATCACCGCCAGCACCTCACCTTGCGCTACTTCCGCACCATCCGTCACCTTGAGTGCCATCAAACGGCCTTCTGCGCGTGCCGGCACCTCGCGCGGTGGATCAAGGCTCGTAAGCACACCCTTGGCCACGATCACATCCGGGTAGCGGATCAGCCAGGCCAGCAAGAGCAACAGCAGGATGAGACCGAAGATCACCGTGATGCCGTAGCGGATGGTCCAAGGTGGTATGCGGCCCAATACTTCTTGTACGCCCTCGCTGCGCAGCTCGACGTAGCCAATGCTCCCGTTCTCCGCAGGCGAAGGGATGTGGATATCCGAGCCGACTTCAGGCATCGGTGCTCGCCAACGTTTCCAACTGCAATTGATCCTTCACCAGCCGGAAGTAGATGCCTTGTTCGGCGATCAGTTGCTCGTGTGTGCCCTGCTCGGCGATGCGGCCCTGATCCAGCACCACGATGTTGTCCGCGTGCCTCACAGTGCTAAGGCGATGCGCGATCACCACGGCTGTTCGATCTACGAAGAAGCGTTCCAAATTGTCCATGATGGTGCGCTCGTTGCTGGCGTCCAAGGCGCTGGTGGCCTCATCGAACAACAACAGCCGAGGCTGCTTGTATACTGCGCGAGCGATCAGCATGCGTTGCTTCTGGCCCGTGCTCATGCCCAAGCCCTCGGCTCCGATCTTGGTGTTGTAGCCCAGCGGCAAGGCATCGATGAAGTCCCTGATGTTCGCCACCGATGCAGCATGGACCAAGCGGTCTTGATTGATGCGGTCCTGGCCGATGGCGATGTTGTTGGCCACGGTATCGTTGAAGATGAAACCCTCCTGCATCACGGTACCGCAATGGTCGCGCCAAGTACTGCGTGCCACCTGCTCCAATGGTGCGCTCCCATAACGGATCTCGCCGCCGCTCGGCGGGTAGAACTTCAAGAGCAATTTCATCAACGTGGTCTTGCCACTGCCGCTCGAACCAACGATCGCCGTGGTCTTCCGCGCAGGGATAACGAGTTCGAGGTCGTTCAGCACCGGCTCTGCACTGCCAGGATAGCGGAACGTAACCCTGTTCAAGAAGATGTCCTGGTCTGCCGGGATATCGTGGATGGCGTCATCCTCGCTTTCCTCATCCGCGCGGCCGTGTACCTCGCTCAAGCGCTCCAACGCGATCTTGGCATCCTGTGCCGTGTAGACGAAACCGATCAACTGCTGAATGGGGCTGTTCAGTTGTCCGATGATGTAGGAGATGCTCATCATCATACCCAGCGTAATGCTCCCATCGATCACCAACTTGGCGCTCAGGATGGTGATGAACAGGTTCTTCACCTCATTCACCAAGCCGCCGCCGATCTGCTGTGTCTGCTGCAAGGCCAGGCCCTTCATGCCCACCTTGAACAGCTTCACCTGCAACTCCTCCCAGCCCCAGCGCTTCTGCCGTTCGGCATTGTGCAGTTTGATCTCCTGCATGCCCTGCACCAGCTCGATCACCTTGCTTTGCTCGGCACCCATTTGTGCGAAGCGCTTGAAATCCAGATCGCGGCGGCGGGCCATGAACAGCCACACCCAACCCACGTAAAGCGCACTGCCCAGCATAAAGGTGCCGAAGATCAACGGGCTGTACCAGGCCAGTACCGCGCCGAAGAGCACGATGTTGAACAGCGAGAACAGTACGCTCAGCGTGCTGGTGGTAAGCAGTTGCTCGATGCGCTGGTGGTCGTTGATGCGCTGCAGGATATCGCCGGTCTGCTTGCTATCGAAGTAGCCGATGGGCAGCTTCATCAGCTTGATGAAGAAGTCGGAGATCAGCGAAATGTTGATACGCGTGCTCAGATGCAGCAGTATCCAGCCACGTATCAGCTCGATGGCGGTGCTGCCCAGGTATAGGAACAGCTGGGCGATGAGCACCAGGTAGATGAAACTCAGATCGCGCCGCTGGATGCCGACGTCCACCACACTTTGGGTCAAGAAGGGGAAGAGCAACTGGATCAAGCTGGCCGCCAGCAGCCCGATGGCCAGCTGGACGATGAACTTCTTGTGCGGGGTGAGGTAGCGAGAGAGGAACGCGAAGCCCTTGGGAGGGCCGTCATCATCAGCCTCGCGCTCGGCAAGGCGTGGTGTGGGTTCCAGCAGTAAAGCGATGCCTTCCTTGGTCTCGCGATCCGCGCCTTTACCGATCCAGAGCTCCAGGAACTCGGCTTCGGTGTAGGTAAGCAGCCCGTGGGCGGGATCTGCAATATGAAGTGTAAGAGGCTTTTTGCGCTTGCCGCCGGTAATACGGTGCAGCACCACGAAATGGCTGCTGTTCCAGTGCAAGATGCAGGGCAGAGGTTGCTCTGCGATCAACTTGGTGAGCGGCACCTTCACGCCCAGGGTGCGGAAGCCAATGGCCTCAGCGGCCGAGGCGATATTCTGCAGGTGGCTACCCGAGCGCGTGGTCTCGCACAGCACCCGCAGCTTCTCCAGCGCCAAGGCCCGCCCATGGTACTTGGCCACCATGCGCAGGCAGGTTGGCCCGCAGTCCATAAAGCCGGGCTGCTGGTAGAAGGGGAAGCTCATTCAACCCAGAGTTCGGCGTTGATGGCGGCGATGCGCTCGTGGTCGATGCTGAAGCCTTCGGCGTTGCTCACTACGCCGCACTCGGCCAGGGTGCGGTAACCCTCCTCGCCTTTCCACTTGCAGATGTAGGGATTGTATTTGCACTCGGTGGCGTGATACCATTCGCTCCCATCAGCCTGCAATGGCTCCCTTGGGTCAGTGCACATGTATCGGAACTCGCAATCCCTGCAGATGTGCGTGCGATCCTTCTTCGCACCGTCCAAGCCTCGCTTGGTTTCGGAATCCAGCAAGCTCTTCAAAGGATCGGTCGCATCAAGCTGCCCAATTGCCCGACTCACTCCGTTGCCCTCGGCCAGCGCACCTTTCGCCGAAATGTCGATGTGCATATGGAACGCCGCGTTGAAGCGCCGTGCGTGCAGGAAATGGGTCAGGTTGCATCTCATGGCCGGCATCATATCAGCCGGGCTGGAAGCAGTGCTAGTTGAGAGGGCTTGGGGCCTCAGGGCTCCCACGACGCTCAATCGGGCTTGTATCGCCCTCGAGGCTTGCAATTCGGCGCACATCTGTTCGCTATCCCCCCAGATCGTAATGGAGGATAAGGGCGCTTCCACCGGAATACGGGGGATCGCCTCAACAGCTGCCTGAAGACTCATGCCCCGGCAATCGACAATTAGATGCCGGACACCCAGGGCGCATAGGGCATCAACCAGCGCAGCGGATACCTGAACGGCGCTCACTGTCGCCGAGAGCAGGCGACCTGGGATATTCACATCATCGGCAATGGCCGGGAAGTTCCAAATAAGTTCCTCTGGCACGGCGAAAATCAATTCGTTGTCGATCAGCCACTGGGAGTACTCCGTGGCCGGCTCATAATGCTCTCCCAGGGCCTCGTCCAGCAATTCACGCTCGCATGGCAGCTTGTGCTGCAGGAAATCTGCTATCGCCAGGCGCATGAAATAGTACTTCTCCCGTTGCAGGTCATACACGGCCGCACGGGAGAAACCCTTAACCAGTGCAACCTGTGCGTGTACTTTCAGAAGATTTCGCATTGGCGGTTGCTATTGACCTGTGCGCGACACGACGACCGAAGCAAACGGTCCTGTGCGCCGGCGATTGCTGAAGGATGGAGGAGGACGGAATGGCAGGCAACGCGAACGTTGCCTGCCTCAGGTACATCGGGGCCAGGCGGCATTCGCGGATGGCAGCGTTCGCCGAATCAATCTCGTGCTCCTCCATGTGTTAGCCAAAGTGCTATCTGTTTCTCTAGGCCGTAGTTGCAGGGGTGGGAGACCTGCCAGAACAACCCCACCGGATTCACCTCTAGGAAATAGTACTCGAGCGACGGCGTAAGAATCATGTCGATAGAGCCGCAGTTCAGCCCCAGAAGCCGCATCAGCGCGCGAACCTTGTCCTGCACGCCCAGCGGCAGGAGAAAGGGCGGCGTTCGGTTCGGGGTCTCATAATTGTAGTTGCGGAAATCAACCTGCGTGCGTTCGTCCTGCTGGCTGAAGATCGCGCTGGCGAAGCACTCCCCATCCAGATAGAAGATCCGAAGCTCGACGTACTTCTCCAGGTATTGCTGGAATAGAAAGGGGCCGAAGGAGTCCGGCAGATCCTCCATGTCCCGTGCTTGCAGCCTGACCGTACAGCCCTCAGCCCTGAACGCCCCCCTTGCCGGAATCACTCCGGGCGAAATGTTCTTGTTAGCCACCGATCCATACTGCCGAGCGAACTTGAGGGCTTCGCTGCGGCAGGAGGTAACCAATGTGCACGGCACCTTCAGCCCGACAGCGGCAGCCTGGCTCAGCACCTCCAGCTTGTTCACGTTTGCCAGGGCTTCGGAGTTCAGCGAAAGCCCCCTTTGGTGGCTGAGTAGCGCCTGCCTAACGGAATGGGTGTCCTCGGCTAGTTGGTCGTTGATGAACGCGCTAAACGCCTCATGCTCCGGAGGCAGCGTCACCTGTTCGGCATGGAGCCAGAGTCCGCCACGACGAAACCAGATTGCCGTGATATCCGACGAATCCAACACCCTCTCATTGACCCTGATCCTGTATCGAACCCCCTTGTCATCGATCGAATACGCCAGCAAGTCCACACGGGTGTCCTCATTGGCCCGCTCAAAAGGCGCATTCCAGCTAAGGAGCCAATCAATGACGTCATTCGTTGAATGGTCGTCGTTATTCGAGAAGATCAGGATCACTCAATAGCCAGTGTAGTGCGCCTCGCTGTAGCAGTGACTTCCGGGATACCGGGCAGTCCTTCTATCGTGCCGAACCATTGAGCGCCGTGCAGGGTGAAGTAGGCCTGATCATAAACAGCCAGGAAGCGCTCGTCAACACGGCACTTCCTCATGGCATCTGCGACGTACGGCCATATCGCCCTCCATCGCTGGCTGGCATTGGGTCGTCTGCCGTTGTGGAGGAGTACGGTGGTTACGATGCCGGTGGCCCGCCAGCCATAGCGGTCGCTTAGCGGCAGCTCACCTTGCCGCCTGCACAGCTCCAGCAGTTCGGCGAAATTCATACTGTCCACCGCTGCGGCCAGCTCCTGGTGCGCAACGGGGCAATCGGGGTTGCTCCCCTTGCCAAGTGAGCGAGCATCGAGCAACCTCACCGCCTGATCCCTGTTGTACATGCTCTGAAGCCTGCCCATCGCCTCAAGCCGCTCGCCATGGGCTGCAAGGAACACCGGGTAAAGACGCTGCACAGAGAGCCTGCGGCCTATCGAGTCAGAGCCGTGGAACATCTCAGTCAACACGGCATTGCTCGCGGCCGCTTCATCGGGGAGCAGGCCGCCGTATGCAACCAGGCGCTCGAAGCACCGGTGCGCGAGGCCGGTCGCCCCTAGTTCGTGCGCATAATTAATCAAGTACAGCACTTGCTCGCAGCCCATCGCATCCACTTGGATATCGGCGCCCGCATCCGGGAGCTTCAATCCGGCCTGAGACAAGCTGTCGACCCGTGCGATCACGGCTTTGCCATAGGCCAGTTGACGGCAGGCATCCTGCGCGCCAGCCGTGCAACCAACCAACAGCATCACCACGTGCAGAAGAAGGCCGTTGAAATGGACGGCCAAGGCAGAGGAGATTGCCGCGCGCGCCACTCGGCGTGGAGCAACGCGCGCGGCCGCACTTCCCCACCCGGCCGAAGGGGTTGAAACCCGTGGGGCCTGATCGCTGTGCTGCACGTGGTCAGCGCTTATAGATGTAGTCGGTGCTGAAGCTCGTAGACGGGTCGCCACTATCCGTGCCACGGAGCCAAGTGGTGTTATCGGTATCGCCCGTACTCTGGGAGTTGGCGCCGCCGTGTATGCCCTTCATCGCATTGGCCGAGAGCGCCTCGCCTTTGGCGATGAAGCTGTCCTTGTTGAATGATACCTTCTTCATTGCTGCATTGTTATTTCTGGTGCCTACTCTCTCCGAGCTTTTCGGCTTCCGCTCACGCCCTGGTCCCGGCATTCACTTCCACCATCTTGTTCGGCTACCTCACGGCAGGCGGTTCGGCGGGTATGTGTTCGAGCCTTGGCGCAAGGCAAACCTCCAACGCCTGTTTTGTCCATCAAAGTACCTTTCCGACAAAGTTGGGTCTGATTCCGACATTTGTTGACATGGAGAAGAACCCCTACGGCGAGAAGATCCGCAAGGTGCGGGCTTTGCGCGGCTACACCCAAGAGTACATGGCTGAGCGGTTGAAGCTGGCCAACCCCAAGACCTATAGCCGTTATGAAGCCGGGGAGACCAAACTGGATTTGCCACAGCTGGAAGCCATTGCCCAGGTGCTGGGCATGTCGCTCATGGACCTGTTGAGCTTCGACGAGAAGGTGCTCTTCCACCAGTGCAACGACAATACGGTGGTGGGCATGCACAACACCTACCACGAGGCCAGCGCCAAAGAGCGGGAGCAACTGCTGGAGCGCATCAAGCACCTGGAGGAAGAGGTGCTGCATTTGCGCAGAAGCGAGGAGTTCCTGCGGGAGCAGTTGAATAAGGCGCAAATGAGTTGAGCGCCTCCTACTTCGCCCACCCCAAGAACAAGTACTTCGGCGTGGGCCGCGTGGCCAAGGACCAGATCGAAGAACTCGCGCGGCGCAAGGGCGAAAGCGTGGAGTGGATGGAGCGGTGGCTGGGGAGCAACTTGGGGTATTGAACCTCTCGGCGGACGAGCCCGTATGAACGGGCCGTGAATTTGGCCCGCAGTCTCTCCATGCTGGTCGCTGTTGCGTTCGCGCAAGCTGCGCTGGCACAACGCACCTCCGTGCCGCTCTCCCAGGAGAACGGTGATTGCACGGGCGCCATCTTCATCGCCGATTCGGTGTTCCACCAGCCGCAGGCCGTGCGTGGCTTCGGCAACAAGCTCGAGATCAAGGAGAACCCCAGCGACCACAAACAGTGGTTCGAGCGCGAGCACCACACCACCTGGTACAAGTTCCGCAGTCCGGCCACCACCACGCTCAGCTTCAGCATCATCCCGGATAACATCGAGGACGACATCGACTTCCTGGTCTTCGAGGGGGCCGTGCCGGGCATTTGCGACAAGGTGGCCACCAAGCAGGTCGTTCCCATCCGGAGCAACATTTCCCGCAACGACAGATCCAACCGCTCCATTTGCGGCCTGCGGAAGGAAGCGCCCGATGATTTCGTGCGCAGCGGCGTGGGCAGCAGCTTCAGCCGGGGAATCGAGGTGAAGCAGGGGGACCTGTTCTACCTGGTGGTCGATTACCAGGACCGTCCGCTGGCGGGCTATACCATCCGCTTCCACTACGACCCGCCCCCGCCGTCCCCCGAGCCAGAGCCGGAAGAGGCGAAGAAGCAGAAGCAGCAACTCGTGATCGAGGTCACGGATGCCAGGAGCGGCAAACCCGTGGATGCCACCCTGACCATCGATGGCATGCGCTTCAACGAGGTGGTGGAGGCGAAGGGCAGGAGCGGCTACCAGTTCGAGATGGACATGTACCGGAACATCCGGATCGGCTGCGTGCGGCAGGGCTACATGTTCCAGACCGTGCGGGTGAAGGGCAACACGGAGCCGGTCGTCAGGGTGGAGGTGAAGATGACGCCAATCGGCGCCGGGGAGCGCGTGGTGCTCGATGACATCCGCTTCGTGGGGAACGAGGACAAGGTGATGCGCCAGAGCGAGGCCAGCCTGCTGCTGCTCCTGCGCTTCATGCAGATGAACCCCAAGGTGCGCATCGAGATCGAGGGCCATGTGAACGGCCCCACCTTCAAGAACAAGAAGGAATTCATCGACCTGAGCACTGCGCGGGCGAAGGCGGTGTACGACTTCCTGCTGGTGAACGAGGTGGAGCCCGAGCGCATGAGCTACGTCGGCATCGGCAACGCCCAGATGCTCTATCCCAGCCCGAAGAACAAGGAGGAGAGCGAGGCCAACCGCCGGGTGGAGATCAAGGTGCTGGGAACCTGACCGGGCACGCCGCCCGCTCACGGATACCACCGCTCATCAAATCCGTTCCGCCCTCACCGGCCATCCCGGTACTTTTGGTCCGCGTCCGCATTCATCGCGGAACAGGACCATGCGCACATCCGCCCTTGCCTTCGGACTGATTGCCGGCGGCACCCTCTTCGCCCAGCAGCCGTGGACGCTTGAGCAATGCGTGAGGCGCGCTGAGGAGCGGAGCCTTGCGGTGATGAACGCCAGCCTCGATGCCGACCTTGCCGACAAGACCAGGGACCAGGGCTACTGGGCATTGGCGCCCGACCTCAATGGAGGCGCCACCCACGGGTACAACTATGGCCGGGTGATCGACCGCTTCACCAACCAGTTCGCCACCGATCGCGTCCGTACGAACAACTTCTACCTCAGCAGCACGCTCAGCCTCTTCGAGGGCTTCCGCAAGCAGTCGGTGATCAGGCGCAATGAGATCGATGCCAAGGCCGCGCGGCTGGGCATCGATGCGGCCCGCAACCAGGCGCGGCTCGAAACGGTGCAGGCCTTCCTCGATGTGCTGGCGCTCCGCGAGCGCAAGGCGGCTGCAGAGTCCCAGGCGGCGAGCACCCGCGAACAGGTGTCGCGCACGCGAGCAATGGTGGAGG
This sequence comes from Flavobacteriales bacterium UBA2426, assembly GCA_002342985.1. Classification (GTDB taxonomy): domain Bacteria; phylum Bacteroidota; class Bacteroidia; order Flavobacteriales_F; family PHOS-HE28; genus PHOS-HE28. The sequence goes on along the minus strand of DDRC01000158.1, from coordinate 9,693 downwards.
CGGGACGGGTGGCGCGCGCCGACCTCCTCGCCATCGAGTCGCAGCTGGCGCAGGAGGAGTTCACCATCGTTGATTTGGGCAACCAGGCCGATCAGCGGATGCTCGCCTTGGGCCGGGCGCTGCAATTGGAGCCGGAGGAGATGCTCAGCTTCAGCATCCAGGCGCCCGCCATCGGTGCGCTGCGGGTCACGGAGCCCACGGCTGACCCAAGCGATGTGCTCGCCAATGTGCTCCGCAGCAACCCCAGCTTCGCGCAAGCCGAGGAGCAGGTGGCGAGCGCGGAGAAGGGAATCGGCATCGCACGCGCCGGGGCCATGCCCACGCTCGGTGTGAGCGGTTCCCTCGGCACGGGCTACAGCGGCCGCAACCTCCAGCAGGTGGGCGACCCCATCCTTGGCGACCCCGTGGTCATCGGAAGCACCCTCGGCGGCGACCTGGTATACGCCCCCACCTACCGGTTCAACACCGAGCTCACGCCTTTCGGCAAGCAGCTCGACCAGAACTTCAACCAGAGCCTGCTCTTCCAGCTCAACGTGCCGCTCTTCAACCAGATGCAGAACCGGCTGGCCATCGACCGCGCGCGGGTGCAGCACGAGCGCGCGCGCAACAGCCTCACCGCCGTGCGCAACGACCTCCAGCGCAACGTGCTTGATGCCATCGTGGCGCAGCGTTCGGCGTACAAGCAGTTCATGGCGGCGGAGAGGGCCGTTGAGGCGGCTGCGCTCAACGAGGCAATGGCCCAGGAGCGCTATGCGCAGGGCGCCAGCACCGCGTTCGAGGTGGCCACGGTGAAGGCCGCGCTCAACCGCACACAAGCCGACCTCATCGCGGCCAAGTACCAGTACCTGATGGCGCAGAAGTACCTCGATATCCTGCAGGGCCAGCCCGTTTCTTTGTAGGCGTGGGGGCGATCCTGTGCATCGAGACGGCTACGCCGCTCTGCTCCGTGGCCGTGGGCCGAGGCCCCCTGCTGCTGGCGGAGCGGGAATCCACAGGGGAGCGGCTGGCGCATGCCGAGCTCCTCAACATGTTCGTCGATGCGGTGATGCGCGAGGCCGGGCTGCGGATGCGTGATCTGGAAGCGGTTGCCGTCGGCATCGGGCCGGGTAGCTACACCGGGCTTCGCATCGGCGTAAGCGCGGCCAAGGGGTTCTGCCATGCGCTGGGCATCCCCATCATCGGCTTGGGTACGCTGGAGACGCTGGTGGCTGCCGCAGGGCGCTCAGGAAAGTCCATGTGGCCCATGGTGGATGCGCGACGGATGGAGGTCTTCACGCAGGAGCACGATGGCAACGCGCGACCGGTCGGAGCCATGGCACCGCTGATCCTCGATGCGCCCTGGGCCAAGGGCGCCGGCAAGTGCTTCGTGCTCGGCGATGGCGCGGACAAGGCCGCAGCGCTGTGGGCGGACCACCCCGAGGTAGAGCACGTGCCGGGCGTGAAGCCGCATGCCCGGGCCATGCTGGCGCTGGCCGCGGATCGCCTGCGATCGGGGCGCGTGGACGACCTCGCCTACCTGGCGCCGCTGTACGGCAAGGAGGCGAACGTGACGCAGCCCCGGAAGCGGTCGGCCTCGGCTTGATGGCCGGCGGATGAAGGGCCGCCTGCGGAGCGGAAGGCCTTCAGCGCGGGCAAGGCCTGCCGCTAGCGGTTCACGATGAACTTCGTGACATGGATGGTGCCGGTGGCGAGGTCCTTCCGCAGCCGGGCCTTCAGCAGCATGGTGCCTTCCTCATAGAGGTATTCCTCGCGCCACACCTGCTGTTCCTGTTTCCAGAGCTCGCTTTCCAGGACATTGCCCACGGCATCGTACCGCCAGGCATGCCGCGTGAGCCCGGCCTGCGCCAGGTCAGGCTGCTCGGTGCGCGTGGCGAGCCAGCCATGGTCGTCGTAGGTGAAGGTGATGCGGCCGCGTCGCTGGCTCACCAGGTAGTGGTCCTCGATGCTGAGGACGTAGCCGCGGCTGTCGGAGATGTAGGTCTGCTCCCGGTAGGGGAGGCCAAGGTTGTTGAGGAAGACCTTGCGCAGCGCCGTATCGCTCAGCTGCACGTAGCGGTACTGCTCATCGCTGATCTCGGTGGCGGTGCCGGGGACGAGGTGGTAGCGGTCCGGCCCCAGGTTCTCGATGCGCTGATAGGTCTCTCGGATCACCCGGCCTTGGGCATCGTGCACCAGCACATGGGCGAAGTGGCCGCTGAGGTCGTTACGGAGCCTCCGGGTCACCCATCCGCTGGAGTCGCGCTCGAAGGTGACGGAAGCCGTGTCACGTCCCGATCCCGGCTGTCCGAAGGAGTTGTTGCTGTAGACGAGGCGGCCAGCGGGGTCGAAACGGAAAAGCAGCCGCTCGCGCTCGGGGCGCATGGGCTCACGGTCGCGCTTCACCAAGCGCTCGCCCACGATGGACCGGATGCCGTTTCGCGCGATGAAGCGCTCGTTGAACCGCAATTGATCCGGTTCCTCCGCGGTGGGCAGGATGAGCAGCGCCTGTCCGCTGACCGTCCGGGCGAGCAGGAGCAGTGCCGCGAGGAGGAGCGGGATCCTCATCGGAGCTGGGCGAGTGCTTCGTTCACCGTATGCACCGGTAGCCGGCAGGTCTTCTGCACGCACGCAAAGATCATGGTTCCGGGGAGGGACTTGTCCTGCAGCAACGGCAGTTGCGAACGGCCTGTTGTGCCCAGGAAGATCCCGTTGGGGATGTGATGCGGGCCGAATTGCAGCCTGAGCCGGAGGGCATCGGGCCCGGTGATGGCGATCTCGTGCAGCGGCCAGGCCATCGCCTGCGCCAGCTGCCCCCAGTTGCTGTGGGCCATGGGTGCGGCGGCCAGCCGGGTGAGCATCCCTTCGAGCATGCGGCGTGCCCTGCCCAGGAGCCGCTCATCGTCGTGCAGCGTGCCGAGCACGAAGAGCCCCCGGGCCATGGCGGAGTTCGAGGCGGGCATCACATTGTCCTCCACCTCCAAGGGGCGGGCGATCAACGGAGCGTCCAGGTCGCTCGTGAAGTGGAAGTAGCCGGAGGCCTCGTCGCCGAAGTGGCGGATGGCATGCTCGGCCAGCGCCAGGGCTTCGTCGAGCCAGCGCTCCTCGAAGGTGACGCCGTAGAGTGCGAGCAGGGATTCTATCGTGAACGCATGGTCCTCGAGGAAGCCGTTGATGGAGGCGCGGCCGTCCTTCCAGCTGTGCCAAAGGCCGCCATCGGCCCTTCGGCACCGGGTGAGGAGATGCTCCATGCAGCGCCGTGCGCCCGCCAGCCATTCCTCGCGGCCGAAGACCTCGTAGGCGGAGCAGAGGCCAGTGACCATGAGGGCGTTCCAGCTGGTGAGGCATTTGTCATCGACTCCGGGCCTTGGCCGCCTCCCCCGCGATTCCAGGAGCCTTGCGCGTATGCTCGTGATGCGGGCCCGCAGGTCGGGCTCGCTGATGCCGAACGCCGCCGCGAATTCGGCATCGTGCATGCCGCGCCGGAGGATATTGCGTCCGTGCTCCCAGAGCGCCTGTCCCCCGATGTCGTAGTAAGCCTTCGCCAGGTCGTATTCCGCGCCGAGCGCCTCCTGCAGCTCGGCATCCGTCCACACATAGTAGCGCCCTTCCTCGCCTTCGCTGTCGGCGTCGATCGCGCTGAAGAAGGCGCCGTCACCGGCGCTCAGCTCCCGTGCAACGAATCCGATCGTCTGTTCCACCACATCCCGGTAGAGCGGCTTCTTCAATGCCTGGTAGGCCTGGCTGTACAGCGAGACGAGCTGTGCATTGTCGTACAGCATCTTCTCGAAGTGCGGCACTTTCCACAGCGCATCGGTGCTGTAGCGGGCGAATCCGCCGCCGGCTTGATCGAATATCCCGCCGAGGGCCATGCGGTCCAGGGTGAGTTCCACGTGTTGCAGCGCGGATCGGTCGCCGGTGAGCGCCGCATGCCGCAGGAGGAACTGGTAGTTGTTGGGCATGGGGAACTTGGGCACCTTGTCCGGGCCGCCATGCACATGGTCGAAGCGCTTCGACCACTGCTCCGCCATGCCCAGCACCGCGCGCTTCGCCTCCGCCAGCGGCGTCTGCTCCTCCGGTGCCAGCATGGTGCTCGCTACGCCGCGCTGAAGCTGCGTGGCCTGCCGCATCACCCGCTCGCGGTCCTCGATCCAGGTCCGATGCAGGTCGGTGAGCACGCGGCTCCATTGCGCGGGCGGGAAGTAGGTTCCGCCGTACACCGGCCGCCCATCGGGCAGAGCGAAGCAGTTCAGCGGCCAGCCGCCTCGGCCGGTCATCAACTGCACGGCGGTCATGTACACGTGGTCCACGTCAGGCCTTTCCTCGCGGTCAACCTTGATGCACACGTACCGGTCGTTCATCAGCTTCGCGATTCCTGCATCCATGAAGCTCTCGCGCTCCATCACGTGGCACCAATGGCAGCTGCTGTAGCCGATGCTCACGAGCAGCAGCTTCTGCTCCGCGCGCGCTTTGGCGAAGGCTTCATCGCCCCACGGATGCCAATCCACCGGGTTATGCGCGTGCTGCAGCAGGTAGGGGCTGCTCTCCAGCGCGAGACGGTTGGTACGTTTATCTTGCTCGTGCGCCATGGAGGGTCAAATGAAGCGAAGCGGGCGGCCCGTCACCGATGAGCGGGTCCGCCGGCTTCAACAAGCGTCCGTGAAGTCCTCACCGGCCAGGCACGCCGACCCCCGGGTGCGCGACCGCTACTGGCCTGGGACGCTCATGGGCATCGGCGTATTCGTCGCGCTCATCAGCGCGCTCACGGTGCTGCCCTGGACCCTGATGGACACCGGGCTGCTGGTGCGCTTCTTCGTCGGTCTGTGCTTCGCGGGCAACCTGGTGCCCTACGCGCACAGCGGCCTCCGGTTGGGCATGGAGCGGCTGGAATGGTTCCTGTTCAACCTGCTGGCAATCGGGCCGCTGGTGACCAGCGCGCTGCTGTGGGTCAACTTCCTCTTCCATGGACCGGTAACCGCCTCCGACCACCTGGTGAAGGAGGTCCAGGTGGAAGGCACGGTGATCACCTATGTGTTCCGGGATGGCTTCCTAGCGGACCATTGGATGGCGCGGAGCGCATGGCGCGACTGGTACCCGATCGTCGGCAATGCGGTGGAGGTTGATGTCGCGCGCGGCGCGCTGGGCGTCGAAGTGGTGGTCAGCAAGCAGCCTCATGTGGTGGGGCGGCCTTGAGCCGGACCGGCGCCCTTACTCACGGAGCCGCACCACCTGCTGCCACTCGAAGGGGAAGCGCTTGCGGAGGGCGCCGGACCGGCCGGCCACGGTGCCCTTGGCCCCCAGCCTCATCTCTCCCTGCAAGGCACCGGTGAGGAGCACCGCGAAGAGCGATCCTTCCTGAAGGTCCGCATGCAGGTAGACGGGGTAGACCGCGGTGCGCCGACGGTCGAGCACCAACGCGGAGTCGAGAACAGCCTTGCCCACGAAGCGGTCGTTCAGGAAGAGATCCACTTCCGGCTCCTCCACGTGGATGCGGAAGCCGTTGGGATTCTCCACCCGCGCGTCGAGCCGCAGGGCAAGATGCTGGTTGCTCAGGCCGAGCACCTCCACCCGGGTCACCTCATGCAACTCGACTTCCTGGTACGGGGAACAGGAAGCCAGCACGGCGCCCACGAGGAACAGCGCGGAAGCCCTGGATGCTGGCGTGGTCATCATCGTGCTCCGATCACCCCCGGGCCTTGGCAGGGAGTGTGCCGTGTTCGCTGATGATCGGCATGGCCACCCCTACGCATGGCCATTCATCAGCGTCGCGTAGTGGTGGAAGAACCGCGGAATCGTGCGGATGCCCTGGAAGTAGTTGAATACGCCGTACTTCTCGTTTGGGCTGTGGATGTTATCGCTGTCCAGGCCGAATCCGAAGAGCACGGTCTTGAGACCGAGTTCCTGCTCGAAGAGCGCCACAATGGGGATGCTGCCCCCGCCCCGTGTGGGGATGGGCTTCTTGCCGAAGGTCTCCTCCATGGCCTTGCTGGCGGCCAGGTAGGCCGGGCTGTCGATCGGGGTCACCGCCGCCTCCCCGCCGTGGTGGGGCTTCACAACCACCTGGATGCCCGGGGGCGCGATGGATTCGAAGTGGTCCTTGAAGAGCTTGGTGATGGCATCGCTTTTCTGGTTGGGCACCAGCCGCATGCTGATCTTGGCGTAGGCCTTCGAGGGAAGCACCGTTTTGGCCCCCTCGCCGATGTAGCCGCCCCAGATGCCATTGACATCGAGGGTGGGGCGGATGCTGCTGCGCTCCTCGCTGGTGTAGCCCTTCTCGCCGCGCAAGCCGCTCACGCCCAGGTCCTTCTTGTACTCTTCCTCGTCGAAAGGGGCTTCGGCCAAGGCATCGCGCTCGGCCTTGCTCAGCTCCTTCACGGCATCGTAGAAGCCCGGGATGGTGATTCGCCGGTCGGCGTCGTGCAGGCTGGCAATCATCTCGCACAGCGCATTGATGGGGTTGGCCACGGCGCCACCGTAAACACCGCTGTGCAGGTCGCGGTTGGGGCCGGTCACTTCCACCTCCACGTAGCTGAGGCCGCGGAGACCGGTGTTGATGCTCGGGACGTCATTGGCGATCATGGCCGTGTCGCTGATCAGCACCACATCGGCTTTCAAGCGGTCCTTGTTGGCCTTCACGAACACGCCGAGGTTGTCAGAGCCCACCTCTTCCTCTCCCTCGATCATCACCTTCACGTTACAGGGCAGGCCGCCGCTCTTCATCATGGCTTCAATGGCCTTAACGTGCATGTAGAACTGGCCTTTGTCATCGGCGCTGCCGCGAGCGTATATCATCCCTTCCTTGATGACCGGGTCGAAGGGGCCGCTATGCCAAAGGTCCAGGGGGTCAGGGGGTTGAACATCGTAGTGGCCGTATACGAGCACGGTCGGCCTGGCAGGGTCGACGATCTTCTCGCCGTACACGATGGGGTGGCCCGCCGTGGGGCAGACCTCCACCTTTTCTAGGCCGGCATCCACCATGCGCTGCCTCACCGCCTCGGCGCATCGGGCTACATCGGCTTTGTACTTGGGGTCGGCGCTCACGCTGGGAATCCGGAGCAGGTCGAGCAGCTCGTTCAGGAAGCGGTCCTTCTGGGACTCGATGTACGCGTCGATGGGATGCACGTGGACTGGCTTTATGGGCGTCGAAAGTAAGAACCTGAGGCGCGGGGCAACCTTTATGGGGTTGGGGGGGTCTAGGATTCAGCCCAAAGACCTATTTTTCAACGCTCATCCCCACTCGATCCCTGTCATGAAGGCCCGAATCCTGCTCCTGACCTCCGCCCTGCTGGGCCTGGAGGCTTCGGCCCAGTTGGTGGTGAACACCGCGCAGACCCCTGCCCAGCTCGTGCAGGATGTGCTTCTCGGGAACGGGGTGCAGGCGTTCAATATCCGCTACAACGGGGTGCTCAGCCCCGGCACGAACCAAGTGGGCAGCGGCTCGTTCACGGCCACCGGCACCAACCTGGGCATCGCCTCGGGCCTGATCCTGTCCAGCGGAGAGGTCTCGAACGCGGCAGGCCCGGCTTCCGATTTCTCGGGCGACTTCAATGGGACCGGCAGCGATCCTGACCTCGTGTCGATCTCCGGAGGCGTTATCAATGACCGCGCCGTCCTCGAGTTCGATTTCATCCCCACGGGTGACTCCTTGAAGTTCCGGTACGTGTTCGCCTCCGAGGAGTATCCGGAGTTCGTCTGCTCCTACAACGATGCCTTCGGCTTCTTCCTCAGTGGCCCCGGCATCAGTGGTCCGTACAGCGGAGGGGCCATCAACATCGCCTTGGTACCCGGCACCACCGTTCCCGTGACCATCGACAACGTGAACAATGGCTACAACAACGACCCCGCGGACCCGGCCTGCCCTGCATCCAACCCCGCCTACTATGTGAACAACAGCGCGGGCACCACCATCGCCTATGATGGGATGACCGTGGTGCTGCAGGCCTTCGCCTTGGTGCAGTGCGGTCAGCAGTACCACATCAAGCTGGCCTTGGGCGATGCGCTGGACAGCAGCTATGATAGCGCTGTGTTCCTGGAGGCGGGCTCCTTCACCAGCACCGGTCAGGTGGTGCCCACGCTGTCGAGCGGAGTGGGCATCATCGGCAATACGATGCTGGAGGGATGCAATCCCATCGAGCTCGTCTTCACCCGGTTGGGCGACACCACCGTGGTGGATACGGTTGACCTGACCATCTCGGGGACTGCGACCCCCGGCGTGGATTACACCCCCGCCTTCCCTGCCCAGCTCATCTTCCCCATCGGATCGGAGACGGTCAGCCTGGTACTCGACGTCCCCATCGATGCCGACGGTCCGGAGACCATCGTCATCACCATCGACCAGCTCGTCGAATGCTCGGGAACCCAGTTGCAGACGCAGTTCGTGTTCAACATCGATAGCCCGCCGCCCCTGACGGTTACCGGTGCCGACATCAACAGCGTATGCGGGCAGAACAACACCTTGGCGCCGGTGGTGACCGGCGGCATGGGCCAGTACGGCTATTCCTGGAGCTCCGGGGAGACCACGGCCACCATCGATGCATCACCCGTGGTGACGACCACTTATACGGTCACGGTCTCCGATGTCTGCGGAATCGCGCCCGTCTCGGCCGATTTCACGGTGACACTGCCCATCTACCCGCCGCTGGCCATCACCGTTTCGCCCGATACCCTTATTGATTGCCTCGGTACCGGTCCGATCAGCGTAACGGGTGCAACCGGCGGGAACAACGCCTTCTCGTACAGCTGGAGCCTTGCGGGCGTACCCATCGGCAATACCGCCACCATTACCGTGCCGGCTGGTCAGCCGCTCTACTACGTGGTAACGGTCACCGAGGGCTGCGGCACGTCGGTTCAGGACAGCGTCCTCGTGGGCACCGTGCCCCTGCCCCCCATCGCCATCGAAACCGCCGGCGACCAGACCCCCATATGCGCAGGCGACACGGTGACCTTGACGATCCTGGGCATCACCGGGGGCAACAGCGTCTACACGTGGAGCTGGACCGATGCTGACGGACAGGTGCTTGGGAACTCCTGGACCATCGATGTGCCGGTGCTCGGGAACCAGGCCTACACCATCAGTGTGGACGACCAATGCGGCTACACTGGCGCCGCCACCGTCTCCGCGCTGCTGCCCATCTATGACCCCTTCGTGCTGGAGCTCCCTGAAGACAAGGTGCTGTGCGCCGGTGATAGCGCCACCATCCATGCCATGGTCACGGGCGGCTCCGGCTACTACCACATCCTCTGGGCCGGCCCTGATAGCCTCGCGGACCCGCTTTACTGGGTGATGCCGGAGGAGGAGACCACGTACGGCGTGACCGTCCGCGACCAGTGCGGCGAGGAGCGCTCAGATGCGATGACCATCGAGGTGGAGCACGTCTCCACCGATATCGTGGTCACCAACCAGGGCCAGGACGATTGGTACCTGCAGGCGGCCACTCTGCCCTATGCACGCACATGGGTGTGGGACATGGGCGATGGCACACGGTACCGGAATGATGAGGTCTACCATAGCTACTTGGACCTGGAGGACCATTGGGTCAGCTTGAAGATCGTGACGCCGAACGGTTGCCTCGGTGAGGACTCCGTGCTTCTGCGCGCGCCGGCCCACATCCATTTCCCCAACGCGTTCACGCCCGATGGGGATGGCCGGAATGAGCTGTTCGGGCCCATCGGACACTACATCGAGGAGTTCGAGATGATGATCTTCGACCGCTGGGG
>DDRC01000195.1:6942-10927 GCA_002342985.1 Flavobacteriales bacterium UBA2426 | reverse complement strand
GTGCCTCCCCCCGGCAGCGCGCCCAGGTATTGGGCCACCTGGTTGATCGGCTGGCCGTCGATCTGGTCGAATCCGCCGCAGATGTACAGGCTGTCACGCCAGAAGGCCATGTCGCGGATGCGGGCCAGGTCGGGCACCAAGGGGTGCGGGGTGTGGAATGTGCCCGGCAACCCGCTCCATTGGCTGCCGTCCCAGATGGCCAGCCCGCCATTGAGGGCCTGGCCGCCGGCGTGGTCGAAGACTCCGCCCACGTAGAGGTGGCCATGGTGCCATTTCATGCGCATGGCCGTTGCTCCGCCGGCCTCTGCCAGATAGGCCAACCCTCCGCCCATGTCGCTCCAGCTCTGGCCATCGAATGCAGCTACCAAGTTGCCGGGCGCGCCGGTGCTCTGCTTGAAGGTGCCGCACACGTAGAGCACGTCATCGTGGATGAGCACATCACGGATGTGGTAGGCGTTGCCCCAGCCGGGCACGTATTCCCATTCAGATCCATTGAACCGCATGAAGTACCTGATGCCAGGCCCTATCGGATTCTGGAATCCACCGGTCATGTAGGTCATGCCTTGGAATTCGAACACATAACCCACATAGTCGCCATTGTCCGGTGCCGGAGGGATCTGCCCCCAGGGCTCCCACTCGTGGAAGGCGCTGCCATCGTAGCGGTACACGCAGGCCTCGGGGTAGCCGCAGAGGCTCTCGGAGTAGCCGGTGGCGTACATGCTGGTGGCGCCCGGGGTCTTCTGCACCAGCGTATTCAGGCCGCTCATGGCCGGGTTGATGCACTCGAGTGCCTCCCAGCGCTGGGTGGCCTCGTTCAGGCGGGCGAATGAGGTATTCCACGTCCCTTGATCGGTCATGAATGTGTAGCCTCCGCAGGAGTAGAGTTCATCTTGGAACCGGAGGAACCAGAAGGTCTGTTGGGCGCTCCCGCCACCAATGGGTTGTATGCGGTGTGCCAAACTATCCCAGCGCATGCCGTCCCAGGCGGCCTGACCCACGCAGAGCACCGTGTCGCTCTGATTCAGGATGTACATGAACGTGCCACCAGCGAGCAACCGGTTGCTCACAGAATCCCCGAATAGGGTCTGCACCTCCAGGTGATTCAAGGTGCCGCGTCCACAGGCCTTCCAGTTGGGCTGGGCAAGCGCTGCAATGGTGCCCAGCCAACCTAATCCCAGGAGAACCAGACCGCGTCTCATCGCCTAGCAAGCTTAGCGTGAAGGGAGCTGCCCGATGCGCTAACTGCGCGTACCACATATAGACCGGCCGCGTGCGGTGAAAGGTCGAGCACATGTTGCTGCCGGGCTTCCTCCGCCAAGGTGACTTCGCGTCCCGCTGCATCGAACACCTGGATTACCCAGGTCTCATCGTCAGGCAGGCTCGCCATCCAAGCGCTCTGTGCAAACGGTGTCAGTAGCAGGGTGCCTTGCATCTGCGCAGGCATGGCCGCCTCAGGCAGGCCCACGGACAGTTGCGCACCGAAGCTGGAGATGAAGCCATCGTGCGGGGTGCTCAACAATTCCGGATACGCGATCGTGGTGAACTCATGATCCATGGCAGCCGAGAACTGATAGAAGGGCACCATCGATATGCTGGTGTTGCCGCCCAGGTTCCAATCCTGGTAAAGGTCCAGGTCGTTGTTGGGGTCGAAATCCCAGAGCGGGAACGCATCGGTCTGCTGGGAGGCGGTGGCGCCCACCAGGTACACCTCCGTGGCTGATGCGGCAATACCCCAACCACGGTCGCTCTGCACGCCGCCGAATGCGCTGCGCCATAGCATGGCTGGTGCCGGTTGGTCCGCCAGCGAGAGGATGATGGCATCGCGCCGGTTCCAGTAATCGTTCTGATCCTGATAGTAGTAGCTGCTGTTGATGTCGGTACTGAAGCCCTCGGCGCTGCGCGTCTCGCCGGTGATGAACACGCGGCTATCGTCGTGGCTGTTCACGTCCAGCAGCACATCGTCGCGCAGCCCCCCGATGAGCGTGCCGTAGTTGAGGTCGAAGGGCGCCAAATGGAAGCGCAGGATGAAGCCATCCGCTCCCTGGCCGTAGGTGGTGCCCGCATGGCTCTGGCTGTGATGCACGCCTGACCCGTCCGGATGGGGACAATGATCCTTGGTGAGCTCCGTATCGGTGGTATAGCCCACCACCCAGAGCGATTTGCTCGTGAGTTCAAGGCCGTATGCCTCCGCCAGCCAATCGCCCCAGCGTGTGCAGTATTCTACTTGGTACTGGTTGTTGATGTCGATGCGGGCGATCATGGCCGAAGGCCCATTCGAGCTGGATTGGAAGAAGGCGCCGGGCAATGATTGCGTATCCAGCGCGCTGCCCGTTCCTGTGGAACTGGTGCCTGTCAACCAGATGACCTTCTTGCCCGAACCCGGCACAGGCGCGATGCGCAGGTCGGTCACCTTGGTGTAGGCATCTTCCGGATCGTATTCACCGAAGGTGGTGGCCCATTCGATGTCGTAGTCCGCATCGAACACGATGAAGAAGCCGCCGCCAACGGCGCGGCTGAATGCGCCCGTGGGGGTGACAAGGGGGAAATCGGGCGTAGAGGCCCCCATGATGCTGAAGGTCTCGATCTGCCCGCCCACCACCACCTGGCCCGTGGGGTCCACATCGATGGCCAGGCCATGCTCGCTCCAGCTCACCTCACCGGATTGCCCGTGGGTGGTGGCCCAATCGCGTATGCCGTTCTCTTTCCTGAATGCACCGACCCACATGCGCATGGTGCCGCCATCATAAGCCTCCGCAAATGCATCTGTGAAAACAGAGGAAGGGTCTGTATAGGGCAAGAAATCCGTGCAATTGGTGCTCCCCGTCACGAACACATGATCTACGCTGCTCTCTTCAGTGGCATCCACCGCCAGTTTGTGCGCCTTGGTGCGCGCGCTCCACTTGCCCCCGTCGTAGCCACCGTAATAGGTGGCCCATTGGGTCACTTTATCGGAAGCACGCACCTTCATGATCACCGCGCTCCACCAGCCTGCGGGTTCGCTGATGAAGGGGGTATGTTCCGTGTAGCCTACTGCAATGGGGAAATAGGTGCCAGTCACATAACCGCAGGCGTAGGGGTTGCCCTGCTCATCCACTTCCACGCACTCCAGTTCATCGCCGCCCTGGCCGCCCGCGTAGGTGCTCCAGTTGAGGTTGCGCTGCTCGGGGCCGCCGCCCATCATGGCAGGCGGGTATCCGATCTGCAGGATCAAGGGCCAGGCGGGGTTGTAGCTCTCATACTCGAAGCCCACGGTGAAATTGCCCGGCTCTACCACGTAGTCCGCCGTCCAGTTCACGGGAACGACCTGGCCGTTGCCGTTGACTTGAAAGGCGAGTGCTTGATCCAGCTTGACCCACTTGTCCGCGAGATGGACCTTCAGCGCTCCTAGCCAATCGACTTTGATGCTGTCCTGCCCGGTGAAGCTCAGCTTCACATCGGCCGGGGTTCCGCCGGGCCGGATGACGATGGCCATGCGGGGCCCCGTGCTTCCATAGTAGTAATGGATATCCGTTTTCTCCCAGGCTTCTTCGTACACGACGCGTTGGTGTCCTTCCACCCCTTCCGCTGAGAATGATCCGAGATAATAATTGGTGACGCCTTCCAAGGCCGGGCCCACCGGAACCGGGTCCACCTCCTTGTCGCCCATGAGCATGTCGATCCGGTAGAGGGTATCCGTGGTGGTGCTGTCGTGGTGCAAGGCGGCCAGGGTGTAACTCACCAGGCTCTTGTTCCGCAGGAAGATCCCGATGGGGGTCCGCTCATAGTAGTAGGCGCAATCCGCCAAGGGTGTACCGTCGGTGCGCAGCACCTGCCCGGCATGCTGCCGCAGTGGCGTGAAGCCGTGACCGGCATCCCCATACGGATCGGGCGGCACATATACTTGGGCGCTAACCCCGGACACTCCTGCCAACAGTAAGCATTGGAGAGCTTGTGTCAGACGCCACCTGCCCTTGCCCCTGTCCTGCGTTCTGCGTTCTGCGTTCTG
>DDRC01000195.1:465-6819 GCA_002342985.1 Flavobacteriales bacterium UBA2426 | reverse complement strand
TGCGTTCTGCGTTCTGCGTTCTGCATGGTTACAGGAATTGGATAGGTGAAGCTAATGCGCTTGCGCAACGCATCCAAAGGCTGTTGAAAAGTCGAGGCGATGGCGGGTCAAGCCTGCTCAATGGCCCGCGTCAGCGCGATGAAGTCCGCCACGCTCAATTGCTCGGCGCGCCTGCCCGCATATTCAGCCGGCGGGGCGCCGGTCAGCTCCGGCAGCGGCTTCAGCGCATTGCGCAGGGTCTTGCGCCGCTGGTTGAAGGCGGTCTTCACCACCCGGAAGAAGAGCGCTTCATCGCAAGGCAGCCGCTCCACCCTGTTGCGCTTCATGCGGATCACGCTGCTGCGCACCTTGGGCGGCGGTATGAAGCTGCCGGGCTCCACATGGAAGAGCAGCTCCACATCATAATAGGCCTGGGCCAGCACGCTGGTGATGCCGTAGGTCTTGCTGCCGTGGGGCGCGCGGATGCGGTCGGCCACCTCTTTCTGGAACATGCCCACAAGCTCGGTGCACCGGTCGCGGTGCTCCAGCACCTTGAAGACGATCTGCGTGCTGATGTTGTAGGGGAAATTGCCCGCCACAGCGAATCGGCCTTCGGTCACGCCGTCCGGATCCATGCGGAGGAAGTCCTCCTCGCGCACGTCGATGCCGGGGTATTGCGCGCGCAGGTAGTGCACCGATTCACGGTCGACCTCGAAGCAGGTGGTGGTGAAGGCCTTGCGCGCGAGCAAGTGCTTGGTGAGCGCACCGGTGCCGGGCCCCACCTCGATCACGGTGGTGTAGCCGCCGTGACCGGTTAGGCCATCGGCAATGCGCTGCGCGATGCCGTCCTCCTTGAGGAAATGCTGGCCGAGATGCTTCTTCGGGGTTACCGCGTGCATCACCGGTCCACGGACTCAAGCAGGGTGCGGAAGGCGTGGAATCGACCGCCGAACGCCGCGTGTGCCTCGCCCTGCAGGCGCGGGGCATGCTCATCGCGGTACCGCTCGTAGGCGGCCATGTCGGCGGCGGTGTACTGGACGGCATAGGTGACCCCTCCCTCGTCGTCGGCGAGCACCTTGAACATGCGGCCGTCGAGGAAGAGGCCGGTGGCCATCACGCGGGGGATGTGCTCCTCGCGCATCCACGCCAGCCAGGCATCATGCGCGTCGTGGTCGATGCTCACGGTGACGTTGTAGACGATCATGGCTGCGGGGGCGGTTTCTGCTCGGGCAGGCTGTCGGGTGCATCGCCGCGGAGCTTGCGGTACCGGGCGCGCGCCTCCGGCACGAAGATGCTGCCGGTATGCTCGAAGAGCAGCTTCTCGTAGCGCGCCTTGGCTTTCTCCGGGTCCTGCAGGCGCTCCTCGTAGAGGCGGCCCAGGTCGAGGAGGGCGTTGTCCACGAGGATATCGATGGGGTAGAGCTCGATCACCTTCTCCAGGTGCTGCGCCGCCTCGGCATAGCGGTGGCGCGCCATGGCTATCCGGTAGCGCTCGTAGAGGGCATCGTCGCCCAGGCTGTGCTGGGGGAACTCCCGGTCCAGCGAATCGAGCGTGAGCAGCGCACGGTCATAGAGGTGCTGCACGCGAAGCAGTTCGGCACGGGCGAAGAAGGAGAGGGGCACGGCATTGCTGTCCACGCCCAGGTTGTCGGTGATGCGCAGGCTCAGCTCCATGGCATCGTTGGCGATGAGCTTGCTGGTGCTGGCCTTGAGCACCCCCAGTTGGGCCTGCGCCCACAGGAAGTCGCCCGTGTAGAAGGAGACCTTGGCGTTGCGCAGGCGCGCCTCGTGCCCGAGCAGGTCGTGCTTGAAGTCGAGGTCCACCTGGCTGTAGAGGAGCGAGGCCTCCCAGATGTCGCCGCTGATGAGGTGGATGTCGCCGAGCTCGAGCTTCACCTCGCCCTTGGTCTTGGCGTCGAGGCCCGGCAGCGCCAGCGCCTCCTCCAGCAGGGCCATGCCCTCCTGCGGGCGCTCCATGTAGTAGGCCTTCAGGTGCGCACGCTCGCGCAGGAGCGGCAGGGTGCCTTTGTTCAGCCCCATCTCCTCGATGGTGGAGGCCATGCGGCGGTCCAGGTCCTCGAGGGCCTCCGCAGCGGGCTCGGGCTGTTCGGTGAGCTGGGCATAGCGTGCGCTCACGGCGCCGGTGCGGGCCGTGAAATAGTTGGCATCGTTGCGCCCCAGGGCGATCACGTAGTCGTAGCAGCGGAAGGCTATGCCGTGCTCCTTGTTCGCCAGCGCGATGCGCGCAAGGTCCATGAGCCGCGCGCCGCCCTCGTCCAAGCGCTTGTCCAGCGCCTTGCTCTGCACGAATGCCGCTTCCAGGTCCTTCTGCTGGACGAGCATCCAGATGAGCAGCTCCTGGAAGATGGTGCGCGAGGGGTCGCGCTGGATGCGGCGCAGCAGCTCGGTGCGCAGCACCTCCGTGCGGGCATCGGCCTGGTCGAAGTCCAGGTGGCGCGAGAGGGCGTTCTGCACCGCCTGCACATAGGCCTCGTTGGCGGTGAGCAGGTCCATGTAGGCCGATACCATCCGCGGGGTGTCGCCCTTCATGCCGTGCAGGTTGGCGATCTCGAAATGGTAGCTCATGCCGTCCTGCGCGAGCCGCTGGCCGCGCTCGTAGGCCTGGAGCGCCAGGTCGAGCTTGTTGTAGCCGATGAAGGCATTGGCCACCGAGCGCACGCCGGCCTGGTCGCCGCGCAGCATCTTCAGGGCGCGGTCATACTCCTTCTGCGCACGCTCGGCATCGCCGCCCAGCTCCAGCACGCGGCCCAGGTCGATGGGATAGCGCGGATCATCGCCGTTGCGGCGCATGCGCTCCTTCACCAGCTTCTGCGCGCTATCCGTGTCGTTGGCGCCGAGGTGGCTCTTCAGCAGCTGCTCGTAGTAGTAATCCGTGGGCTGCTGGCGGTAGAGCCGTTCGTAGTAGAGCACGGCCTTTGCGAAGTCGCCCTGCTGGAAGTACTGCGCAGCCAGCTGCTCATCGGTTCCGGGCTGGGCCACGGAGCCCAGGGCCCAAAGAATCAAGGGCAGGAGGAGCGCGAGCCTTCTCATGGCAGCGGTGCGTTGGCCAGCAGTGCCTCCACCGTGTCGCGGCGGTCCCACGCGTGCTGCAGCAGCCGGTAATTGTCCATCACCGCATGCACGGCGGCGATGGTCTCCGCATGGCGGCGCTGCTCGGCGGCGATGAGCGCTCGCCCCTCCTCGGGGCCGATGGCGCCAGCGGCCAGGTCGGTGCGGAGCAGCCGCAGCCGCTCAGCGGCGGCCGAGAGCTCGGCGAGGATGCGTTCGTGGCCCTTGCCCATGTCGGCTGCGCGGCGCAGGGCGATCCACTGGCTGCCCAGGGCCTGTGCCGCATCGGGCGCCAGCGTGTCTGCGAGCCTTGCGCGGAAGCGCTCCTCGCTGAGCGCGAAGAGCGAATCGGCGCGGAGGTAGCGGTTGCGGTCCAGCTCGTTCAGGGTGAGCAGGGCGCCGTCGGTGGCGGTGATGAGCTGATCCACGGCGGTGAGCTGCGCGGGGTCTGGATCGGGAGAGCAGGCCATGAGCAGGGCGCTCGTGGCGAACGCAGCACTGCAGGCCGAGCGTATCCCTTG
Source organism: Flavobacteriales bacterium UBA2426 (assembly GCA_002342985.1). Classification (GTDB taxonomy): domain Bacteria; phylum Bacteroidota; class Bacteroidia; order Flavobacteriales_F; family PHOS-HE28; genus PHOS-HE28. The sequence goes on along the minus strand of DDRC01000195.1, from coordinate 3,250 downwards.
GGTCATTTCGTGATGAGCGCGAAGCCGGTGTAGGGCTGCAGCGCCTTGGGGATGCGGATGCCCTCGGGCGTCTGGTTGTTCTCCAGCAGGGCCGCCACGATCCGTGCCAGGGCGAGCGCGCTGCCGTTCAGCGTGTGGGCCAGGCGGGGCTTCTTGTCCTCGCCGCGGTAGCGGAGCTTCAGGCGGTTGCTCTGGAAGGTCTCGAAGTTGCTGATGCTGCTCACTTCCAGCCAGCGCTGCTGGGCGGCGCTGTACACCTCCATGTCGTAGGTCATGGCGCTGGCGAAGCCCATGTCGCCGCCGCAGAGCAGCAGCTGGCGGTACGGCAGCTCCAGGGCGCGCAGCAGGCCCTTCACATGCTCCACCATCTCCTCCAGGGCGGCGTAGCTGTCCTCGGGCTTCTCCACGCGCACGATCTCCACCTTGTCGAACTGGTGCACGCGGTTGAGGCCGCGCACATGGGCGCCGTAGCTGCCGGCCTCGCGGCGGAAGCAGGGGGTGTAGCCCACCAGCTTCACAGGCAGCTTGTCCGCGTCCACGATCTCGTCGCGGTAGAGGTTGGTGATGGGCACCTCGGCCGTGGGGATCAGGTACAGGTCATCCACGGTGGCATGGTACATCTGCCCCTCTTTGTCGGGCAGCTGGCCGGTGGCGAAGGCGCTTTCGGCGTTCACCAGGTGCGGGGGGATGATCTCGCGGTAGCCGGCCTTGGTGGCTTCGTCCAGGAAGAAGGCGATGAGCGCGCGCTGCAGGCGTGCGCCCTGGCCGCTGTACACAGGGAAGCCGGCGCCGGTGAGCTTAACGCCCAGGTCCATGTGCAGGAAGCCGTATTCCTCGCCCAGTTCCCAATGGGGCTTGGCATCGGGGCCCAGCGTGGGGATGGCGCCCTCCTGCATCACCACCGCATTGTCCTCCGGCGTCCGACCGGCCGGCACCTTCGGGTGCGGTGCATTGGGCAGGGTGACCAGGTGCTCCTGCAAGGCTTTCTCCGCGGCCTCGAGGCGGTCCTTCAGCGCTTGGATGCCGCTCTTCAGGTCGGTGCTCCGGGCCTTGGCGGCCTCGGCCTCATCCTTGCGGCCGCTCTTCATCAGTTCCCCGACGCTTCGGCTGATGGCATTCAGCTCCGCCTGCCTCCCATCCAGCTCGGTTTGGGTGGCACGCCGCTCATCGTCCAGGCTTCGCGCCTTGCCCACCATGCCCTGTGCATCGATGTTGCGCTTGCTCAGGCGGGCAATGGCCTCTTCATGGCGGTCCCTCAGGAAGTTCAGCTCCAGCATGTCGTGTCTTCGTTCGCGGTAAAGGTATCGGTCGTGCGGCGCAGCCGTTCAGCACGAAGCCCCTCCACCGGTGGGCGGAAGGGCTTCGCAATCGGTAGGGTCCGGTTACTCGGCCTTTTCGGCGGGCACCACGCTCACCACGCTGCGCTCGCCGCGCTTCTTCTCGAACTTCACCGTGCCATCGGCCATGGCGAAGAGCGTGTGGTCCACGCCGATCCCCACGTTGCGGCCGGGGTGGTGCTTGGTGCCGCGCTGGCGCACGATGATATTGCCGGCGATGGCCTTGCTGCCGCCGAAGATCTTGATGCCGAGCCGTTTCGAGTGCGACTCGCGTCCGTTCTGGGTACTGCCTTCACCTTTCTTGTGTGCCATGGCTGAGGGGGTCTGACGTGCCGGGCCGGGCCCAGCGGCTCGTTATGGTCTTGCTTACTTCGAATCGTCCTTCTTGGCGGCCTTCTTCGGGGCGGCTTTCTTGGCAGCGGCCTTCTTGGCCGGAGCGGCTTTCTTGGCGGCGGCCTTCTTGGCAGGGGCAGCCTCCTTGGCGGCGCTCTTCTTGGCCTTGGGCTCGGCGGCCTTCACCGCCTTGGGAGCGGGAGCGCTGCTCTTGCTGGCGTCGAACTTCTCGCCCTTGCCCAGGATGGCCTCGATCCACAGTTCCGTGAGGTACTGGCGGTGGCCGTTCATCTTCTGGTAGCCCTTGCGGCGCTTCTTCTTGAATACCAGAACCTTGTCGCCCTTGCCATGGCTCAGCACCTTGGCGGCGATGCGGACGCCCTCCACCGTGGGGGTGCCCACGCTCACGGTCTTGCCGTCGCTCACGAGCAGCACCTTATCCAGCTCCACGTGCTTGCCTTCCTCGGCTTCGAGGCGGTGCACCTTCAGCTTCTGGGCCTGCTCAACCTTGTATTGCTGGCCGGCGATATCGACAATGGCGTACATGGTCTTCCGAAAATGGGGTGCGAAAGTAGCGCTATTTCCGATCCTCACCAACAGGTGGATGTGCGCAAGGCGTCATTTGATTGATTCCCAAGCCCCAAACGGGCCTACAGCGGCTGGGGCACTCAGAGCTTGAAGGCCTTCTTCACAGCATCCACGGCGTTGAGCTCCTCCCAAGGGAAGAGCTTCACCTTCACCGTAGCTTCCTGGCCGGCGTTCCTGAAGGTCTTGGTCACCTCCTTGCACTCGCGGCCCATGTGGCCGTAGGCGGCCGTCTCGCTGTAGATGGGCGTGCGGAGCTTGAAGCGCTGCTCGATGAAGTAGGGGCGCATGTCGAACTCCTTCATGCCGCCGATCACGTCGGCGATCTGCCCGTCGGTCTTCTTCACCTTGCTGGTGCCGTAGGTGTTCACGTAGAAGCCCACGGGCTTGGCCACGCCGATGGCATAGGCCACCTGCACCAGGCATTCGTCGCACACGCCGGCCGCCACCAGGTGCTTGGCCACATGGCGCGCCGCGTAGGCCGCGCTGCGGTCCACCTTGCTGGGGTCCTTGCCGCTGAAGGCACCGCC
>DDRC01000195.1:0-237 GCA_002342985.1 Flavobacteriales bacterium UBA2426 | reverse complement strand
TTCCCGGTGGGGTTGATGTGGTACTTGATGTCCTTGCCGAAGAGGGCCTGCACCCGCTTGGGCAGCTTCCTCATCACGCGGGGGATCAGGATCTCGATCACGTCCTTCTTGATGCGCGCCAGCATCTTCGCCTCCTTGTCGAAGTCGTCGTGCTGCGTGCTCACCACGATGGCGTCGATGCGCTTGGGCGTGTGGTCGTCGTTGTACTCGATGGTCACCTGGCTCTTGGCATCGGGG
>DDRC01000194.1:1941-3376 GCA_002342985.1 Flavobacteriales bacterium UBA2426 | reverse complement strand
GGGCGCGCTGCCGGGGGGAGGCACGGGCATCGGCGCTTCGCCGCAGGGAGGTTCCGCATTGTCCTGCAGCACCATCGATGGGGGCACCACATGGGTCGCCGACCTTCCCGACGCGCATCCATGGCGGCTCGACATCCTGAATGCGCTCGGGCAAACCGTGCTCACGCTGCCCGCTGTGCGGTTGCGCACCGCGTTCTCTCTGCCCCGCGCGGGTCCCGCCGTGTACTTCGTGCATGCTACCCGTGAGCGGGACCGCCGTTCCGCCAAGATCCTGGTGCGGTAAGCCGTGGACCCCGATGCGGCGCCACCCTGGGCTGATCGTGGCGAGCACGATCGCACCCTCCAACCTGCGGACGGCGCTGAAGGGCGGGTATGAACGAGATGAGGAGGCGGCTACCCATGGCCAATAAGACCCCTCCACCACTGGCGTGGAGCGGCTGCCATGCGATAGCGCTCTTCTTCCGGTTGGTGAAGACCGCCTTCAACCAGCGGCGCAAGACCCTGCGCAATGCGCTGAAGCCGCTGCTGGAGCTGACCGGCGCCCCGCCGGCTGAATTTGCGGGCAGGCGCGCCGAGCAGCTGAGCGTGGCGGACTTCATCGCGCTGACGCGGGCCATCCACCAGGCTCCGAAGGCCTAATTTCGCGCGGCTCCGCAACCGCCATCAGGCCGGGGCACCCGCCATGGCCTTCGATGTCACCAAGCCCCTGCTCGAACGGATCCGCGAGGGCCTGGAGAACGGCCGTGCGCAGGCCATCGCGGCCGACCTGTCGGAGATGCATCCGGCGGATATCGCGGAGGTGCTGGACCAGCTACGCCCCGAGGAGGCCAACACGCTGTATGATGCCCTGGGCGAGGAGCTGGCGGCCGAGGTGCTGCTGGAGCTTCCGGAGGACAAGCGCGAGGCCATCCTGGGCACCTACACCGGCAAGGAGATCGCCGAGGAGGTGATCGACCAGCTGGACAGCGACGATGCCGCCGACGTGATCGCCGACCTGCCCGAGGACGTGCAGGAGGAGGTGATGGCCAACATCGAGGACGCCGAACAGCGCGAAGAGATCGCCGAGCTGCTGGCCTACGACGAGCACAGCGCCGGGGGGCTCATGGCCAAGGAGCTCATCCGGGTGAGCGTGGAGGGGCGCATGCGCGATTGCGTGAAGGAGCTGCGGGCCCACGGGGAGGAGATCGACAACCCCTATGCGATCTACGTGGTGGACCAGCATGAGCGGCTGGTGGGCATCATCCCCCTGAAGAAGCTGCTCACCACCTCGCTCTTCCAGCCGGTGAAGGACGTGTACGAGCCGGACTTCATCAGCGTGCGTGCCGACGAGGACGCCGAGGTGGCCGCCCGGCTCATGGAGAAATACGACCTGGTGGCGCTGCCCGTGCTGGACGGGCGCGGCCGCCTCGTGGGCCGCATCACCATCGACGACGTG
>DDRC01000194.1:1671-1813 GCA_002342985.1 Flavobacteriales bacterium UBA2426 | reverse complement strand
CCGCATCACCATCGACGACGTGGTGGACGTGATCCGCGAGGAGGAGACGGAGGACGCCCAGAAGATGGCGGGCATGGAGGCGCTGGAGGACAGCTACATGAGCAGCACCTGGCTCGACATCGTGAAGAAGCGCGTGGGCTGG
>DDRC01000194.1:587-1410 GCA_002342985.1 Flavobacteriales bacterium UBA2426 | reverse complement strand
CAGCACGCTCATCATCCGGGCGCTGGCCCTGGGCGACGTCTCCATCCGCGAATGGTGGAGCGTGGTGAAGCGCGAATTCACCGTGGGGCTCACCTTGGGCACGGTGCTCGGCATCATCGGCTTCCTGCGCGTGGCCCTGTGGAGCCAGTTCGTGACCGTGTACGGCGAGCACTGGCTGCAGGTGGGCCTTGCGGTGGGCATCTCCCTGCTGGGCGTGGTGCTCTGGGGCAACCTCATCGGCTCCCTCTTCCCGCTCGTGCTGAAGCGCCTGGGACGCGACCCCGCTGTCTCCTCGGCGCCCTTCGTGGCCACCGTGGTGGACGTGACGGGCCTGCTCATCTACTTCGGCATCGCCTCCGTGCTGCTGGCCGGCCTCATGCTCTGAACCCATGCGCATCGGATTCATCGACAATGCGCACCCCCGCCTGGCCGAGCTGCTCACCCGGGCGGGGCACGAGGCGGTGATGCTCCACCAGGTGGATGATGCGCGGCTGGCGGAAGCGCTCCAGGGCATGCGGGGCATCGTGGTCCGCAGCCGCCGCCTGGAAGGCAGCCTGCTCGCCCGCATCGACGGGCTCCGCTTCGTGGCGCGCGTGGGCAGCGGGCTGGAGAACATCGATACCGCCTGGTGCCGCAGGAACGGCATCCAGGTGATGAACTCGCCGGAGGGCAACCGCGATGGCGTGGGCGAAGCCTGCGTGATGCTGCTGCTGGCGCTGATGAAGGCGCTGGTGCGCGCCAACAACCAGGTGCATGCCGGCCTTTGGCTGCGCGAGGAGAACCGCGGCACCGACCTGCGCGGCAAGACCGTGGGCATCATCGG
>DDRC01000194.1:0-453 GCA_002342985.1 Flavobacteriales bacterium UBA2426 | reverse complement strand
GGGCATCATCGGCTACGGCCACATGGGCAGCGCCTTCGCCGACAAGCTCCGTGGTTTCGGGGTGCGCGTGCTGGCGCACGACAAGTACCGCAGCGGCTTCGAGCGCGCCGGGGTGCACGAGTGCGGGCTGGAGCGCGTGCTGCGCGAGAGCGACGTCATCAGCCTGCACCTGCCGCTGACCCCGGAGACGCACCACTTCGCCGACCGCGGCTTCTTCCTCCGCCTGGGCAGGCCCATCTGGTTCCTCAACACGTCGCGCGGGGCCGTGGTGCACACCGCTGCGCTGCTCGATGCCATCGATCATGGCCGCGTGATCGCCGCAGGCCTCGACGTGCTCGAATTCGAGCGGCCCGACCTCTCCGGACTCGACCCCGCCATCGACCCTGCCACCCAGCGCCGGCTCCTCGGCCATGACCGCGTGCTGCTGACGCCGCACATCGCCGGAGAGAGCAA
>DDRC01000093.1 GCA_002342985.1 Flavobacteriales bacterium UBA2426 | reverse complement strand
GACCGCATCGGCTTCGGCCTCCAGCACCAGGCGCGCCTTGCCGAAGGGCACGATGTAGTCGGCGCTGGGCTCCACGGTCTTCGCCTCCTCGGTGCCCTTGATCTTGCTCCAGTAGAGGCCCTTGTGCTCCAGCATCACCACGGGGTTGGGGTCGTGGTAGGCGGCCTTCATCAGCCCTTTCAGGTCGGCGCCGGTGCTGGGGTAGGCCACCTTGATGCCCTTGATGTTGCAGAGCACGCTCTCCACGCTGCTGCTGTGGTAAGGGCCGCCGCTGCCGTACGCGCCGATGGGCACGCGCAGGATGCAGCTCACCGGCCACTTGCCCACGGTGAGGTAGCACGACCGCGCCACCTCGGTGAAGAGCTGGTTCAGCCCCGGCCAGATGTAATCGGCGAACTGCACCTCCACGATCGGCTTCAGGCCGGCGGCGCTCATGCCCACGGTGCTGCCGATGATGAAGGCCTCCTGGATGGGGGTGTTGAACACGCGGTGACCACCGAAATCACGGGCGAGCGTGGCGGCTTCGCGGAACACGCCGCCGAGGCGGGCGCCCACATCCTGCCCGTAGAGCAGGCAGCGCGGGTCCTCCTGCATCAGCTCGCGGATGGCGAATAGCGCGCTGTCCACCATCACGGTGGGCTGGCGGTCCTTGGGTGCGCGCTCGCCCTGCTCCTCGGTCACGGGCGTCGGTGCGAAGACGTGCGTGGTGAGGTCGGCCGGCCTGGGGTCATCGGCGACGCGGGCGCGCTCGAAGTCGGCCTTCACGCGGGCGATGGCTTTCTGCTCGATCTGCTTGAGGCCGTCGAGTTGCAGGCGGTTTTCGAGGCATTGCTGGAAGAAGCGGGGGAAGGGGTCGCGCTTGCGGTGCTCGGCCAGGTTCTCGTCGCTGCGGTAGAACTCCATGCGCACCCCGCTGGTGTGGTGGTTGAGCAGCGGCACCTTGGCATGCACGAGGAAGGGGCGCCGCTCCTTGCGCACCAGGCCGATCACCTCATTCAAGGTGCTGTAGCTCGCGATGAAGTCGGCGCCATCCACCTTGCGCACCTCCAAGCCGGGGAAGCCCTTGGCGTATTCGCTCGCATCGCCCACGCGGATCTCGTCGGCGCTGGCGCTGATGTCCCATTCGTTGTCCTGCACCAGGTAGATGATGGGCAGCTTCTTCAGCACCGCCATCTGGAAGGCCTCGGCCACTTCGCCCTCGGTCACGGATGCATCGCCGAGCGAGCACACCACGACGGGCGCGTCCTGGTCCTTCGAGCCGTTGTAGTCGTGCGCGATGCCCGCCTGCTCCTTGTACCACAGGCCCATGGCGATGCCCGTGGTGGGGATCGCCTGCATGCCGGTGGCGCTGCTCTGGTGCGGGATGCGCGGCATGCCTTCGCGACGCAGGCTCGGATGGCCGTAGTAGGTGCGGCCGCCGCTGAAGGGATCATCGCGCTTGGCGAGCAATTGCAGCATCAGCTCGTACGGCTCCATGCCGATGCCCAGCAGGATGCTGTCGTCGCGGTAGTAGGGCGCCACGAAGTCCTGGGGTTTCAGCTGCATGCCCAGCGCCAGCTGGATGGCCTCGTGGCCGCGGCTGGTGGCATGCACGTACTTGCTGGTGAGCTTGAAGTGCTCCTCGTACAGTTCGGTCATGGCCTTGGCCGTGCACAGGAGCTCCCAGGCGCGGAGCAGCGTGCCCTGGTCGGGGGGGGCGGGCTTCCTCAGGTCCTTCTTCGTTGCGGTGGATGCCATGGCAGCGCGTGAGCGGCGAAAGTACGGGATGGGCGGCGGGGCGGCAGGTGCCGCCCGGGATAGCTTTGCCCCCAGAATACCGATGACCATGAACCGCCAAGCCCATGAGCTCGATCACCGCATCGTCGGTGACGACATGCAATGCGTGGAGATCACGCTCGACCCCGGTGAGACCGTTGTCGCCGAGGCCGGCACGATGATGATGATGGATGAGGGCATCGCCATGCAGACCATCTTCGGCGATGGGCGCGGCCAGGAGCAGGGCTTCCTGGGCAAGATGCTCAGCGCGGGCAAGCGCGTGCTCACCGGGGAGAGCCTCTTCATGACCACCTACACCAACCAGAGCCAGGTGCGCCGTACGGCCTGGTTCGCGGCGGCCTATCCTGGCAAGATCATGCCGCTGGATCTGCGCGATTTCCAAGGCAAGCTCGTGTGCCAGAAGGATAGCTTCCTGGCCGCTGCTAAGGGGGTGAGCATCGGCATCGAGTTCCAGAAGCGGCTCGGCGCCGGACTCTTCGGGGGCGAGGGCTTCATCATGCAGAAGCTCGAGGGCGACGGCCAGGTGTACATCCACGCCGGCGGCACCACCGTGCAGCGCGAGCTCGCCCCGGGCGAGACCCTGCGCGTGGACACCGGCTGCCTGGTGGCCATGACGCAGACCGTGGATTACGACATCCAGTTCGTGGGCGGCATCAAGAACACGCTCTTCGGCGGCGAGGGCCTCTTCTTCGCGCAGCTGCGCGGCCCCGGCCACGTGTGGATCCAATCGCTGCCCTTCAGCAGGCTCGCGGACAACATAATCGCCGCCGCGCCGCGCGCCGGTGGCCGTGGCAAGGAGGAGGGGAGCATCCTCGGCGGGCTGGGACGCCTGCTGGACGGCGACAACTGAAGCGCCGCTCCCATCCGGGTCGCATCCGAGGGCCGCTCCGCCGGGGCGGCCCTAGGCGTTGCCGCGCGGCCGCTCAGGGCTCGTTGCGCGGCTGCTTCCGGTCGAAGCCCTGAAGCAGGCCCTGCACCACGGAGAGCAGGATGCTGAAGCCCAGGGCCCACCAGAAGCCGTCCACATGGAAGCCCGGCACCAGCTTGGCTGCGAGCAGCACCATGCCCGCATTGATCACCAGCAGGAAGAGGCCCAGCGTGAAGACCGTGATCGGGAGCGTGAAGAGGATGAGGATGGGCTTCAGCAGCGCATTGAGCAGGGAGAGCACCGCCGCGGTGAGGAGGGCGGTGAGCACGCCGTTGAAGGTGTCCATGCTGCCCAGCGAGACGCCGGGGAGGAGCAGGTCGGCGATCAGCACGGCGATGGTGCTGATGAGCAGCTTAACGAGCGTGTTCATGGGGTGAAAATAGGAAAGGGCCCTGCGGCCCTTCCCCGGTGAGCGCCGGAGCGGCTCACTCCTTCACCAGCTTGGCGGTGGCGGTGCGCCCGCCCTGGGCCACCACCACGTAGTAGTTGCCCGCGGCACGGTCGCTGAGGTCGAGCGTGCGCTCGTAGCGGCCCTTGAAGCCCACGATGCGCTCCTGGTGGACGCGCTCGCCCTTGGCGTCGTGCACATCCACGTTGAGGTCGCCGCGCTCGGGAACATCGAACCGCAGCCGGAAGAACCCGGCGCTCGGATTGGGGAAGACCTGCAGGTCGAGCTGCAGCTCCTTGTCAACCGCCACGCCCTTGTCGCGCAGCAGGGCCTTTTCCTCTGCTGTGAGCGCACGCGACTCTACGCGAACGCGCACCTCGCGCTTCATATCCTTGCCGAGCTCCCGGCGCAGCTCGTCCATCTCGCGGCGCAGCTCATCCATCTCGCGGCGCAGCATCTCCCGGTCCTCGGGGGCCATGCCCTGCCATTCGAAGCCCTCATCGCCATGCCTGATGTAGGCGTGCGTGCGGCGCTCGCCCAGCGTCCCGCTGCGCTCCTGGGCCATGCCGTCGCGCAGTGCGCTCACGGTCACCTCGTCGCCGGGCTTCATGGCCTTGATGCGCGCGGCCAGGCCGGGGAAGTCGGTCACGGCCTCCCCGTTGATCGCCGTGATGCGGTCGCCGGGTGCCAGGCCCATTTGTTCCGCTGCGCTGCCGGACTCCACGCTCCCGATGGCCACGCCGGGCTGCCCGCCATCGCCCTCAGCGGGCGTGACGCCCAGGAAAGCCTGCCGTTCGCTGGCCCAGGCACCCGCGTGCGCGCGCTCGGCCAGTTCCTTCATCGCATCGGCATCGAAGCTGAAGGAGTAGGCCTCCGCCTCGCGTTCGGCGAGCTTTACGCCGTCCTTCATGGCCTTGCCGTCGCGCAGCCATTCCACCTTCACCGCGTCGCCCGGCTTCATCGCCCGCACCAGCTCCGAGAGGCGCTGGGGGCCGTCCACTGCTTGTCCGCCCACCTTCACGATGATGTCGCCTTCCTTCAGGCCAAGGGCTGCCGCGGGGCTGCCGTCCATCACCTCCATGACCACGGCGCCCTGCTTCCCCTTCGCTTTCGCCTGCTCGTCCTGCTCCAGTCCCCGGGTGCTCACGCCGAGATAGGCCATCGGCTCTTGCGGTGCTGCGGGCGGAGCCGGTGGTGCCGGCGGCGCTGGCGGGGCGGGTGCCAAGCGCAGCCGTGCCATGCCGTCCTCCTCGGCGCCGAAGCCGCGGATGTCGATGGTGATGTCGCGCTCGCCGGGCCCGATGCGCATGTGCTTGAGCACGCCCATCTCGCGCAGCGCCTGTTCCACCTGGGCGTCGTCGGAGGCATCGAACTCCTTGGTGATGCGCTTGGTCTCGCCGTTCTCGGTGCTGACGATCTCGATGCGCACCTTGCGGTCGGGCGCGGGCGGCACCGGGTCCTGCTGTCCGCTCTGCAGCACGGCGGCCAGCGGTATGAAGAGGAATGCCTTGAGCATGGCCTTGACGGTTTGGTGGGTCGAAGCTATCCGGGGCCTTTCCGAAGCGCTGTTAAGGGAAATGAAAAGACGTTAAGCCGCGTGACCGGCGGTTGGGCGCGGGACGGAACGCTAGCCTTCGTCCTGGAAGCGCTCCAGGCGGCGCCGGTCGCGCTTGGTGGGCCGCCCCTCGCCCGGCGCGCGATGCTGCGCCTTCACCAGGCGCGCCATCTCCAGCTTCTCCAGGTCGGCGAAATCCGTGCGCTCGGCCAGGAGCGTGGGCACCAGCTTGGCGCCGACGCGCGAGGGCGGGAGGGCCAGCACCTCCCAGCTGCGCCAGATCGGCGGCTCGCGCAGGGCGATGCGGTCGCCGGGCTTCACCTCGGCGCTGGCCTTCACCGCGCGGCCGTTCACCTGCACCTGCTCGCGCCGCACGGCCTCGGTGGCCAGGCTACGCGTCTTGAAGAGGCGCACGCACCAGAGGAATTTGTCGATGCGCATGGGGGCAGTAGCGTCGACCTATGGTTCGACCGTGGTCAGGTGCGGGTGAATAAAGGCCTACGGCCAACAGCAGCAATATGATGGAGATGACCCCGCCAGGACGATTCCAAAACTATCGCCAAAGGCTAGAGCGCGCGCTCCACATCGCCGTGGCCGCGATTCGCCGTGCCATCGGGATGAACGATGCGGTAATAGACACGGATCACCTCGCTTTGCGCAACCGAGGCCCCAGCAAGGTCGAAGATGAGCCGATGTTCGGTCAACGAATCCAGCTGAAACAGGACTTGCATGTTCTCGCGGACGACACGCACATCCACGTAAGCAGCCGAGTCCCGGACGCAAACGAACATGAACTGGCTCTGCGCAGGGTTCGGTAGCGCAGCGAACAGGGCGCTGGTGTCTTCAGCAGCCCATGAGAGCCCGGGAACAGGGCGGAACAAGGCCTCTGCCTCAGGGCACCAATCATCTGTGGTGAGCCAATCGGTCCAGTCGGGCTGCATCGGGATGATGGTGCCGTTGATGTCGCGCCTAAGGATCCCATCGAACTGCCCGCACGGCGCACTCTGGTGGGAGGCGTCAGACGGGCTCTCCTTCCGGCAGGAGGCGGTGAACAGGCAAAGCCCAATGGCGATTGCAGCAATTGAAATGGACCGCATGGCTCGAAAGTAGGCGTTCCAGGAATCCGTCCTTTCTCCACGATCCCCCCGCCTTTTCCACATTCCATTCCCGGCCGGTATGGCGCGGCTACCTTCGCGACCCGGATACCCTCCGGACATGCCCAAAGATCAAAGCATCAAGTCCGTCCTGCTCATCGGCAGCGGACCCATCGTCATCGGCCAAGCCTGCGAGTTCGATTACAGCGGCAGTCAGGCGGCCCGCTCCCTCCGCAACGAAGGCATCGAGGTCACGCTGATCAACAGCAACCCGGCCACCATCATGACCGACCCGGTCACGGCCGACAACGTGTACCTGAAGCCGCTCACCGTCGAGAGCATCGAGGAGATCCTCAAGAAGCACAAGATCGACGCCGTGCTGCCCACCATGGGCGGACAGACCGCGCTCAACCTCGCCATCGAGTGCGAGAAGCTCGGCATCTGGGAACAGTACGGGGTGCGCATGATCGGGGTGGACACCAAGGCCATCGACATCACCGAGAACCGCGAGCAGTTCCGGCTGCTGATGGAGCGCATCGGCGTGCCCATGGCGCCCAGCAAGACCGTCAGCAGTTTCCTTGAGGGCAAGCAGGTGGCGCAGGAGTTCGGCTTCCCGCTGGTGATCCGCGCCAGCTACACGCTCGGTGGCGCCGGTGCCAGCTTCGTGAAGGACCCCGCCGAGTTCGACAAGCTGCTGAAGCACGGCCTGCAGATCAGCCCCATCCACGAGGTGATGATCGACAAGGCCCTGCTCGGCTGGAAGGAGTACGAGCTGGAGCTGCTGCGCGACAAGGACGACAACGTCACCATCATCTGCAGCATCGAGAACTTCGATCCGATGGGCATCCACACCGGCGACAGCATCACTGTGGCGCCGGCCATGACCCTCAGCGACCGCACCTACCAGCGCATGCGCACCGAGGCCATCAAGATGATGCGCGCCATAGGCGACTTCGCGGGCGGTTGCAACGTGCAGTTCGCGGTGAGCCCCGATGAGCACGAGCACATCTACGCCATCGAGATCAACCCGCGCGTGAGCCGAAGCAGTGCGCTCGCCAGCAAGGCCACGGGCTACCCCATCGCCAAGATCGCCAGCAAGCTCGCCATCGGCTACCGATTGGATGAGTTGGAGAACCCCATCACCGGCACCAGCGCCTTCTTCGAGCCCACGCTCGATTACGTGATCGTGAAGGTGCCGCGCTGGAACTTCGACAAGTTCGAGGGCAGCGACCGCCGCCTGGGCGTGCAGATGAAGAGCGTGGGCGAGACCATGGGCATCGGCCGCAGCTTCCAGGAGGCGTTGCAGAAAGCCTGTCAGAGCCTGGAGATCAAGCGCAATGGTCTGGGCGCCGACGGCAAGGAGACCACCGACCCCAACGTGCTGCTGGAAAGCCTCGCCAACCCCAGCTGGCACCGTCTCTTCCACGTGTACGACGCCATCAAGCTCGGCATCCCCTTCAGCAAGATCCACGACCTCACCAAGATCGACATCTGGTTCCTCAAGCAGATCGAGGACATGATCCTCACCGAGAAGGAAGTGGAGAAGTACATGCTCGACACCATCCCGCGCGACCTGCTCTTCGAAGCGAAACAGAAGGGCTACGCCGACCGCCAGGTCGCGCACCTGCTCGGCTGCCTGGAGAGCCAGGTGTACAAGAAGCGCAACGAGCTCGGCATCAAACGCGTGTACAAACTGGTGGACACCTGCGCCGGTGAGTTCCCCGCGAAGACGCCCTACTACTACTGCACCTTCGAGGAGGAGAACGAAAGCGTGCGCAGCGACCGCAAGAAGATCGTGGTGCTCGGCAGCGGCCCCAACCGCATCGGCCAGGGCATCGAGTTCGACT
>DDRC01000178.1:27234-27661 GCA_002342985.1 Flavobacteriales bacterium UBA2426 | reverse complement strand
GCACCGAGCAGGATCGTGGCCGGCAGAAGGAGGCCATGGTGGCTGGTACGGAGCAGCGCACGGGCCAGATGCGGCGTCACCAGGCCGATGAAGGCTATTGGGCCGCAGAACGCGGTGATGGCACCAGCCATGACGCCTGTGCACCACAGCAGCGCCCTCCGTACCAGCACCGCATCAACGCCCATGGTGTGCGCATAGGCCTCACCCAGCAGTAGCGCGTTGAGCGGTTTGATGGCGGCAAGTGCAAGGACCAGCCCCACCACCACGGGCACGGCGAGCCAAGGCACCCGGTCCATCCCCACCCCCGCGAAGGATCCCATCCCCCACAGCACGAACCCGTGCACGGCGGTGGCAGTGCCCGCCGCCTCCAGCACGCTGACGAGCGCGCTGCACAGGTAGCCGAGGAGCAGGCCCACGATGAGCAGCG
>DDRC01000178.1:18944-27104 GCA_002342985.1 Flavobacteriales bacterium UBA2426 | reverse complement strand
TAGCCGATGAGCAGGCCCACGATGAGCAGCGTGGCCGGATGGCCGACCCGGCGGTCGGCGGCCATCACCACCATCAGCGTTCCCAGCGCCCCGGCCATGGCCGCCGCCAGCAATGCCAGATCCGCAGGCAGCCGGAGCGGCGACCAGAGCGGGAAGGCGAGCATCACCAAGGCCACGCCAAGACCGGCACCCGAGCTCACACCCAGGATGGACGGCCCGGCGAGCGGATTGCGGAATACCGTCTGCATGAGCAGTCCGCCAGCGGCCAATCCAGCCCCGGCGATGATCGCGGTGAGCGCCTGCGGCAACCGAAGGTCGCGCACGATGGAGATACCCCCGCCCCGGCTTCCGTGGACGAGATCCGCCAGCGCCTCCGGGAAAGGCACCGCCGTGGAGCCCCATGCGAGCTCCAGGAGCAGCAAGGCCGGCACCATCAGGCCAAGCAGCAGCAGGATCCCGGTGGTGCGTGCGCGCATCGGGCAAACATAACTGGGGACGGCACGGGGCTTGTGCGGGTATTTTCGCCCCCCTCTGCTCATGCGCTGCGCCGGCCTCCTCCTGATCATCCTGGCCTTGACCGGTTGCGCAGGCACCCGGAAGCAGCTGGAGCACGCCGCAGCGCTGGAGAAGGAGGGCCTGCTGAGCCAGGCCATGGAGGAGTACCTCACTATCCGCGCCCAACGGCCGCGGGAAATGCAGGCGCTCGCGGGCGCCCAGCGCACCGCCCAGGGGCTCTTCAATCGGCTCCAGGACAAGGCGCTCGCCGCCTATCGCCTTGGCGACCTCAGCGCGGGAGATGCGACACGCGATGAAGCCGAGCGCTACCGGACGGACCTGCGCAATCGGGGCCTGCACGTGGAATGGGACGCCCTCTTCGAGATGCAGCGCAAGGAAGCGATACACCAGGAGGCCGCGCGGCTCTTCACCGAGGCCGAGGCCAGCTTCAGGAATGGGCGATACGGCGAGGCGGAGGACCTGGCCGCGCGCAGCGCCCGGCTCGACCCCGAGCGACGTGATGCCCAGCACCTCATGACCCTTGCCCGAGTGGAGCCCATCTATCAGGAAGGCGCACGGGCCCAGGCATTGGGCATCTGGCGGGAGGCCTACCGGCGATTCGACCGGGTGGTAGCCATGGATGCAGCCCACAAGGATGCCCTGGAACGCCGGGAGCAGTGCCGCCAAAAGGCGAGCTACACCCTCTCCTACCTGCCCATCCTCAACCCGGGGCTGTATATGGAGCTGCTCTCGCTCACGAAATCGAGTTCCTTGGAATCGCAGCTGGCCGCCAATGTGAAGGCGGCCATCCTCGACCTCAAGGACCCTTTCGCCCTGCTCGTCGACCGCGACCACACGGAAGCGATCCTTGCGGAGCAGCGCCGGCAGATGAATGGCTCGTTCGATGAGCAGGGCGCTGTGAAGGCAGGCCGACTTCTGGGCGCACGGTTCGTGCTCACCGGCAGGATCCTCCGCTACGACGATGTGCTGTCGCGCAACCTTGAGCTGCAGATGCAGCTCATCGAAACGGAGACCGGTCGCATCCACGCCTCCGAGGTGATACGCGTGGGCAAGGACGACCTTGAGCGCGGCCCTGCCCGCCCGCAGTTGGTGGGCATCGCCGCCCGCCGGATCGCGGAGCGGGTTCAGGGCTTCGACCCTACTGCACGCTGACCATCAGCGCCGGGCATCGGGGTTACATCCTCCTGTACCATCCCTTGATCCGCTCCCGGTCCAGCACCTGCTGCCAGTCAGGGCCGAAGGCGTGGTCCCACATGTGCGGCAGGTTGTAGGCCACTTCGGCCATGGCATCGAGGGTGGCCTCATCCCATTCCTTGGCCAGGTTGGCCGGGATATGCACGCCACGCTCCTTCACCATGTGCTTGAACTCCTGCACATAATCGCCATACACGTCCTCGAGCTGATTGAAGGCCACGCAGTTGGCGAAGCAGTGGTGCATCTCCAGCACCTTGCCCAGACCGTAGCTCAGCGCGTGGCACACGCCCACCTCGCTGTAGGTGAGGCTGAGCCCCCCCATGTAGCTGGCCACCATCAGCAGTTCGTCGCTCTTGGGGTCGCTGCGGTCGCGCTTCAGGTACACCTCGCTGCACATGTCGAGTGCCTTCTCGCTGTAGGCTTCGGCGAAGGTGTTCTTCTTGGTGCCGGTGATGGCCTCCACGCTGTGGATGTAGGTGTCCATGCCGGTGTAGAACCACTGGTCGGTGGGCACGCTGGCGATAAGGTCCGGGTCCAGCACGATCTGGTCGAAGACGGTCCAATCGCACTTGAGGCCGAGCTTCTTCACCGGGCCTGTGAGGACGGCCGTCATGCTCACCTCCGCGCCGGTGCCGCTGATGGTGGGCACACCGCAGTGGTAGATGCCGGGCTTCTTGACCAGGTTGAGGCCCTGGTACTGCACGCTGCTGCCCGCGTTGGTGAGCATGAGGGAGAGCGCCTTGGCCACGTCCATCACATTGCCGCCGCCGATGCCGACCACACCGGCAGGCAGCCCTCGACGTGCGAGGATGTCGTCCCGCAGGCCGTCGATCTGCTCCGTGCTGGGCTCTTTCTTCGTGCTGCAGAAGATCAACTCGTCCTCCGCTTGCTTCGGGATACGCGCAATGAGGTCGGCCTTGCCCTCGAAATAGTGGTCGACGAGGAAGACCATGAAGCCTTTGCCCGCGCCGCGGTGGGGCTCCAGGATTTCGCCCAGCTTGCCGAAGCTGCCGCGGCCGTAGCAGGTCTTGGTGACGGACTTGAAGTTGCGGAAGAGTTGCATGTGCAGGAGTAGCTGCCTGCAAAGGAACGCACCCCGGCCTGCTCAGCCCATCACCTCCTGCACCGACTCCTTCACCGCCTTCACCACCTCGTCCACCTGATCGTCCGAGAGGTCGAAGTACACCGGCAGGCTGATCTCGCGGCTATACTGCCGATAGGTGCTCGGGAAATCGCCGATGAGGTAGCCTTGGCCCTTGTAGAAACTCAGCAGCGGCAGGGGGATGAAGTGGACATTCACGCTCACCCCGCGCTTGGCGATGGCCGCGATGGTGGCATCGCGCTGCTCCTCGGAGGCCATTGCGATGCGGAGCATGTAGAGGTGATAGCTACCCTCGCGATCCCCATCGGCGAGCACCGGGGCCACGAAGCGCCCGTCACCCGCGAAGGCGGCGTGGTACCGCGCGCAGATGGCCTTCCGCCTGGGCAGGGTCTCGCCATCGTACCGCTCCAGCTCCACCAGGCCGATGGCCGCCTGAAGGTCGGTCATGTTGCATTTGTAGCCCGGGAACTCCACATCGTAGCGCCACGCGCCGGGTTGATTCTTGGCCAGGGCATCCTTGCTCTGGCCATGCAGGCTCAGGACATTGAAGTACCGATAGAGTTCCTCGTTGCTGAAGGGCTCAGGCAGGTGAAAGGCCAGCGCTCCGCCCTCGGCCGTGGTCAGGTTCTTCACGGCATGGAAGCTGAAGCCGGTGATGTCCGCCTGGCCGCCCACCGGCTGGCCGGCGATGCGCGCCCCGAAGGAATGCGCTGCGTCTGCCAGCACCAGCGCCCGCCCCAAGCGCATCTGGGGGTTGGTTCCATCCACGCGCAGGTTCACCTTGGGCGTGAAGAGCCCGCAGGCCTCCTCTGCGATCCGCATGATGCGGCCCACTTGCGCAGGCAGGCCTCCGATATCCACCGGAATGATGCACTTGGTGCGATGGGTGATGGCCTTCCGCACGGCTTCCGGGTCGATGGTGAAGTCATCCAGCACGTCCACCAGCACCGGCTTTGCGCCCACGTGCATCACGATGTTGGCGGTGGCGCAATAGGTATAGGCCGGCACGATGACCTCGTCGCCGGGGCCGATGCCATACCAGCGCAGCACGAGCTCGCAGGCGTTCGTCCAGCTGTTGAGCGCCAGCACACGTTCCACGCCGCAATACGCGGCCAGCTGCCGCTCGAACTCCTTGGTGCGCGGCCCCGTGGTGATCCAGCCGCTGCGCAGGGCCTCCTCTACCGCCTTCACGGTGCGGTCGTCGATGCGCGGCGGTGAGAAGGGGATCATACGGTCATCGCCGATGGGTGGCATTGCGGGCTAAACTAGGGCTTGCACCGGCCCGCGATGCCGACCAGCTCCGTGAATTGGCCGGCATCGAGCGAGGCGCCGCCGATGAGCCCCCCATTCACGTCGGGCTGCCCGAAGATGCCCTCGGCATTGGCCGGGTTGCAGCTGCCGCCATAGAGCAGCGGCAAGGCCTCCGCCGCGGTGGGGGCATGCGTGCGCAGCAGCGCCCTGATGCGTGCGTGCATTTCCTGCGCCTGCTCCTTGGTGGCCGTGAGCCCTGTGCCGATCGCCCAAACCGGCTCATAGGCGATGATCAATCGCGCCGTAAGGGCCTCATCGAGACCATCCAAGGCCCCCTTCAGCTGTTCTGTCACCACGTCGAAATGGCGGCCGCTCTCGCGCTCCTCCCTCCGCTCACCGCAGCAAAGGATGGGCGTGATGCCTGCCGCCAGCAGCGCCCGCACCTTTTCCGCGATCAAGGCATCGGACTCCCCGAAGTACTGGCGCCGCTCGCTGTGGCCTACGATGCAGGCCTGCACCCCCAGGCTGCGGAGCATAGCGGCGCTCACCTCACCGGTGAATGCCCCCTTGTCCGCCTGATGGCAATTCTGCGCCGCCACGGCGATGCGTGTGCCGGCGCACAGACGAACGGCCATCTCCAGGAAAGGGAACGGAGGGGCCACGATGGCGTCCACATGGCGCGGGAAGGCATCCGATGCCTCCACCATGGCCGCGAGCAGCGCCGCGGCGCTGTCCCGGTCGGTATTCATCTTCCAGTTTCCGGCAACGATGGTGCGCATGCGTGGGGGCCGGCGGAACTGAAGCCGGGCGAGGCAAAGATGGGTACCGGTTACGAAAGGCCCTGGCTTCAGCCCGGTCAACGACTCAGCACCGCCTGGGCCTCGGTCAGGGTGGGTGCATGATTGCCGTGCCAGATGCCCTTCACGCCGCCGTTCTGGAGCACCATCACCCCGGGGTTGGCGCGCACCATGGTCTTGATCACCTTCTCATCGCACCGCACGAATTCGAAGGGCAGCTGATGCGCGTGGCGGAACTCCTCCACCTCCTCCCAGCTGTTGGTGGTGATGCCATACACGTACCATCCGGCCGCCTGCGCCTCCTGTGCCAACCGGGCGATGGCAGCCATGTTGCCCGTGTCCGTCTTCCGCAGGTTGTAGGCGGTGACCAGCAGGATCGGCGATGGCTCATTGAGCACATCCGCGGTAAGGTCGTAGTCATCGCGGTCCGTGAGCCGGAAGTCCTGCACCTGCGATTGGATGCCCGGCTCCACTTCCACCACGCGGTTGCTGTTCTCAACGAGCTCATAGGCGGGGTCGTCCCACGGGTAGGGTCCGCTGGTGTCGTATTCCTTCACTTCGCCGGTGGCGGTGTTGCGGTAGCTCAGGAAAACCTTGTTCACTGGAGGCTTGGCCTCCTGCATCTGCTGAAGGATGCTCTTCCCCACCGCGTATGGACGGTAGTCACGCACGGGCAGGTGGGTGTAGCACCAGCCGGTGAAGGCCAGCGTGATGAGGGACACCCATGCAGCGGTGATCCATTCGGCGCGCACGCCTTGCATGCCGCGCTTGATGACCGCATAGCCCAGGAAGCCGGCCAGCGTGAACCAGACCGGCCCCCACCAAGTGAAGATCCAGCTCCAGACCGCCACCAGCAGCAATCCCCCGGGAAGGAGGATCAGGTCATCAATCCTGCTGTTCCAGGCCGTCTCCTTGCGCCGGAAGGCGTAGGCGAGGATGGGAAGGATGAACACGAAGAGGATGGCATCCTTGTAGAAGCTCTCCCAAGGGGTGAGGCTGCGGCCGATGCTGCCCTTCATGGCATCGCCGAAGCAGCCGCAATCCGTGACGCAGGTAACGCTCCGCTCCTCGGTCACCCCATTCACGACCACCGTGTAGGTGGCCTGCGGGTCGCATGTGGCGGTGTAGAGGGTGAGCCAGCCGAAGAAGACGGTGAGGACGAAGAGGGCCACGGCGGCGAGCCGGAGCCTTCCGCCGAACAGGACAGCGAAGCCCAGCACCACTTCCGCAAGGCAGGCCAGGACGGCCAGGGTCAGCGCATAAGGCTCCAGGAAGGGTAGGTTGAGCGCGCTCTCGGCGAAGTACTCCTCCAGCTTGTAGGAGAATCCCAGCGGATCGTTGGCCTTGATGAGGCCGCTGACGATGAACAAGGACCCGACGATGAGGCGTGATAGCAGTACCAAGGCGCGCATGCAATAGGCCGTTTTGGGGCGGCGCCGAAGATAGCGGCACCTGCTCGGCCCGTCCGGCGGCCTTAACAACCGATCAACAACCGCGTCAATCGGGGAAGGCCCCCAAGAGCCCGCGGATGCGCACCAGGTGGTGGTCGTCGTGCTCAGCCACGTAAAGCGCCATATCGGCCGGGCTCATGCGGATGCCGCGGCACGGGTGCTGGGCTTGGTGGCGCAAGGCGGCCTCATCCATGTCCCAGTACCGGTTCACCAGCAGCATGCGGGAGAGACGGAACTCCTCCAGCAGATCGCCGGGGGCACGGTGCCTTTGCTGGGCCAGGCACTCGGCTTGATCGCCCAAGTCGATCGTGCAGAGCGTGGGCCGGCGGCTCACGAAATCATCCACCCGAGCCTGCAGGCGCTGGTCGAGCAGCAGCAGATGGGCGATATGCTCCATGGCGCTCCAGTTGCCCTGCCGGCGCAACAGGAGCCGCTCAAGTGGGTGATGGCGGATCAGCGAGGCAAGCCGTGCCGGTGTTCCGCGCATGCGCTCGAGCAGCAGGGGCAGGTCCTCCAACCCGCGGCCATACGCCAACTGGCGCTGGTCCCATGGAATCAACTGCATGCCGTGGAGACGCATCCCTGAGGCGCTCTGGTGCGCCGGGTTCAAGGTAATGACAGTCCCATGACATGCAGTGGATGCCCGATTGCTCCCTCACTGGGCCGGCTTGGGTCGATGGGTAGAGAAAGCAGAGCGGGGACCCCCAAGGCCCCCGCTCCTCATGACGAACCGGTCCAAAACCAGAAGCACCGGATAGCCCCAAGACAGGTCCACCCCTGCCGCACGTTGCCTGGAAAGTGCCGGAACGTTCGGACCTGGGCGGCGCGCCATCCCCGATGCCCTTTTTCAGCAGTTATCCACAGCTCCGGGGGCTGCCCGGCAGGCCGTCTACCTTTGACCATCCGCTTCCGGCATGACCGATTCCCCATTCCCGGCCGCCACGGCCAAGCCCTCGGTATCAGAACTTCAGCGCATCGCCAGCCAGGTCAGGCGCGACATCGTCCGCCAAGTGCATGCCGCCCAGAGCGGCCACCCGGGTGGGTCACTGGGCTGTGCGGATTACCTCACAGCCCTTTACTTCCAAGTGCTTCGGCACGATCCGGCGAATTGGGACATGGATGGCCACGGACAGGATCTCTTCTTCCTGAGCAACGGGCATATCAGTCCAGCGTGGTACAGCGTGCTGGCCCGCAGCGGGTATTTCCCCATTGCGGAACTGGCCACCTTCCGGCGGATCAATACGCGCCTGCAGGGGCACCCGACCACCCATGAGGGACTGCCGGGAGTGCGCATGGCCAGCGGATCGCTGGGCCAGGGGTTGAGCGTAGCCATCGGGGCGGCCCTCGCAAAGCGACTGAACGGCGACTCCACGCTCGTCTACAGCCTGCATGGCGACGGTGAGTTGCAGGAAGGGCAGATCTGGGAAGCCGCCATGTATGCCGCTGCCAAAGGCGTGGACAACCTGATCAGCACGGTCGACTACAACGGCCGCCAGATTGACGGCGATGTGGATGACGTGCTGCCCTTGGGCAACCTCCGTGCGAAATGGGAGGCCTTCGGGTGGCAGGTGCTGGAGACCAACGGCAACGACATGGCCTCGCTCCTCGGCGTGCTGAGCACCGCCAAGGGCATGACGGGCAAGGGCAAGCCCATCATGATCCTCATGCGCACGGAGATGGGCCAAGGCGTGGACTTCATGATGAACAGCCATGCATGGCATGGCATCGCCCCCAACGATGCCCAATTGAAGAGCGCATTGGGCCAGTTGGAGGAGACCTTGGGCGACTACTGAGCCATGCCCAAGGCGCACGGAATGCCCATCCGGCCCGTCCGAGCCCTCCGTGGCAC
>DDRC01000178.1:11054-18688 GCA_002342985.1 Flavobacteriales bacterium UBA2426 | reverse complement strand
GCGCTAGCGCAACCTGCGCACAGCCAGGAGGCGCAGGCCCTGAAACAGCCCCCGCTCACGCGCATGCTGTTCGTCTTCGATGCGAGCAACAGCATGAATGCATTCTGGGGGAACCGGCCCAAGATCGAGACGGCGCGCGACCTCCTGCTGCAGTCGCTGAAGGAGCTCGAAGGCCAGCCCGATCTGGAACTGGCTTTGCGGCTGTACGGCCACCAGACGCCCATCCAGCCCGGGAAGCAGGATTGCGACGACACCCGCTTGGAGGTTCCCTTCAGCAGCAACAGCATCCCCGCGATGCGGAAGACATTGCAGGGCGTGCGGTGCCTGGGCACCACGCCCATTGCCCGCTCGCTGGAGAAAGCTGCCAAGGACTTCCCCGAAACGGACCAGCAGAAAGGCACCCGCGGCGTCCGCAACGTCATCATCCTCATCACCGATGGGATCGAGGCCTGCGACGAGGACCCCTGCGCAGTGAGCCGCGCCCTGCAGGCGAAAGGCATCGTGCTGAAGCCCTTCGTCATCGGGGTGGGCCTCACCGAGAATGACCGCTACGCGCTGCAGTGCGTGGGCAATTACTTCGATGCCAGCACCCCTGAGCTCTTCGAGCATGTGCTAAAGGTGGTGGTCACCCAGGCCCTGAATACCACCACGGCCCAGATCAGCCTGATGACCACCGATGGCCAGCCTTCCGAGACGGACGTGCCGGTGACGCTCTACGACCAGAAAACCGGCCAGGTCCGCTACCATCTGGTGCACACGATGAATGAACGCGGCCTCCCCGACACCCTCGCGCTTGACCCGGTGTTCACCTACCGGGTGGTGGCCCACACGCTGCCGGCCTCGATACGGGAGAACGTCACCGTGAGGCCCGGGACCCATACCATCATCGCCGTCGATGCCGGCACAGGCATCCTGAACCTGCGCACGGGCACAGGGCCCCTGGACGCGCATCCCGTCTCGTGCGTGGTGCGCAGGAAGGGCGAAATGGCCACGCTCCAGGCCCAGCCGATGGGAACGCAGCAGCGCTACCGCGTGGGCGCCTATGACCTGGAGGTCCTAACGCTGCCCCGCACCCTCATTCCGGATGTGCGCGTGGAGCAAGGGAAGACCACCGACATCACGGTGCCGCGTGCCGGCGTGCTGAATGTGACCGCCTCCGCTGCCGGTCCGGGCTCCGTGTTCCTCAGGTCCGGTGACGAGCTGCAGTGGGTGGCCGATCTCGACCCGGCATCGCCCCGCAACCAGTTCCGGCTGCAGCCCGGCACCTATCAAGTGACCTACCGCAGCGGATCGGCCCGCCGCACGGAGCTGAGCCTTGTGAAGGAGGCCCTCATCGAGAGCGGCCGCAGCGTGAACCTCAACTTCTAGCCCCGCATGAACCCCTATCCCGTACTCGACCAGAAGGACACCCGAAGCGGCTTCGGCGCAGGCCTGTTGGAACTCGGCAGGACGAACCCGCAGGTGGTGGCGCTCTGCGCCGACCTCACCGGTTCGCTGAAGATGGATGCCTTCCAGAAGGCCTTTCCCGATCGGTTCTTCCAGGTCGGCATCGCGGAAGCGAACATGATGGGGATTGCCGCCGGCCTCACCGTCGGAGGGAAGATCCCTTACACGGGCACCTTCGCCAACTTCAGCACAGGAAGGGTCTATGACCAGGTACGGCAGAGCATCGCCTATGCTGGTAAGAACGTGAAGCTATGCGCCAGTCACGCCGGGCTGACCCTCGGCGAGGACGGGGCGACCCACCAGATCCTCGAGGACATCGGTCTGATGCGCATGCTGCCCGGCATGGCCGTTGTGGTGCCGGCTGATTACAACCAGACCCGCCAGGCCACCATCGCGATCGCCGATCATGAGGGCCCGGTGTACCTCCGCTTCGGCCGGCCGAAATGGCCCGTCTTCATCCCCGAAGGCATGCCTTTCATCCTGGGCAAGGCGCAACGGCTGATCGAGGGCGCGGACGTCAGCCTCTTCGCGTGCGGGCACCTGGTGTGGCGCGCCCTGCAGGCCGCTGAGCAATTGATGGCCCAAGGCATCCGTGCCGAGGTGGTCAATGTGCACACGATCAAACCCTTGGACGAGGCGGCCATCCTAGAATCAGCAACGAAGACGGGATGCGCGGTCACCTGCGAGGAGCACAACCGCTACGGAGGCCTCGGCGATGCCGTGGCCCAGGTGCTGGCGCTGCACCGGCCTACCCCGCAGGAATTCGTCGCCGTGAACGACTCCTTCGGGGAGAGCGGGACGCCCGATCAGCTCATGACGAAATACGGGCTGGACGTCCCGGACATCGTGCGGGCCGCGCAGCGGGTGATGGCGCGGAAATGACCGGCAATGGCCGGCCGGCAGCATGAGCGACCTCACCGATGCCGAGCTGCTGGCGCTCTTCCGGGACGAAGGCACCCGGCATCGCGCGTTCAATCTGCTCGTGAACCAGTACCAGCGCAGGCTCTACGCCTTCATCCGCCGCATGGTCACCGACCATGATGAGGCGGAGGACGTGCTGCAGAACACCTTCATCAAGGCCTGGAACGGACTGGATTCCTTCCGGGGCGACGCGCAGCTGTTCAGCTGGCTCTACAGGATCGCGCACAACGAATGCCTCAATCACCTGCGCAAGCTCCGCCGCGGGCTCTTCGTCAGCAACGATGCGGTCATCGAGCGGCTCACCGCCAGCCTGGACAGCAGCGAGCACTTCAGCGGCGACCTCATCGCCCGCAAGCTGCAGGCCGCGGTGATGCGCCTGCCGGACAAGCAGCGCGCGGTGTTCACCATGAAGTACTTCGATGGGCTCAAGTACGAGGAGATGAGCGGCATTACCGGTACGAGCGTGGGAGCCCTGAAGAGCAGCTACCACATAGCGGTGAAGAAGATCGAGGCCATGCTGGCCATCGATCAAACCAAATAGGCGGATGGTGCGTCCAACCCGCAGTGCTCCAATGAGACCCCTGGCTGAGAAAGACCCGCTTGATGAGGCCCCGAAGCTGGGCTCGCTGCATGGCGCGCCAACACCGTTCAGCGTCCCTGACGGATTCTTCGATCGCTTCCCCCATCGGGTGCAGTCCATGGCCATACAGCGCCAGGCTGCACAACGGCCTGTCGCAAGGCTGCTCCCGTGGGGGCCGAAGTTGGCGCTGGCGGCCGCAGCGGTGCTGGTGGCCTTCCTGGGCGGCCGGTTCATCCTCTCCGAGGGGGCGCAGGCGCCGATTCCGACGGATACCTACGCGCTGGAGTCAGACGGGGTCATGCTGGGGTGGGACGACCCTGAAGTGCTGGCCATGGTGGCAGAGATCCCCGCGCTGGCACCACGCGTCGGCGAAGGGGTGGATGACGACGCGCTCGCCACCTACCTGGAAGAGGAGGACCTGCCCTTGGAGATGATCATCGAAGAGCTATGAAGACGCTGACCACCCTGTTCTGCACCCTGCTTGCGGTCCTCGCCCTGCCATCGCGCGCCTGGGCCCAGGAAGATGACCTTCCCCCCATCCCGCCCGAGCGGGTGAAGGAGGTGAAGGCGCAACGCACCGCCTACCTCACCACCAAGCTCGACCTCAGCAGCGAGGAGGCCCAGGTCTTCTGGCCGGTGTACAATGAATTCGATGAGGCCCGCACCAAGCTGCGGCAGGACCTGCGCCAGCTGATGCGCCCGCATAGGCAGGGCGGTGCGGCACTGACCGACGCGGAGGCTCGGCAGATCCTGAGCAAGGGTCAGGCCTTGCGCCAGCAGGAACTGAACCTTGAGCAGGACTACCAGGATCGCTTCGTGAAGGCGATCGGTGCGGTGAAGGTGGTTGATCTGCACAAAGCGGAGCGCGATTTCAATCGGGAGGTGCTGCGGCGCCTGCGCGACCGGATGGAGGAGCGACGCGAAGGCCGCCCCGCCCCCCCGGGGCGCCGTTGATACCCATGGCCGATCTTCGCAGGCCGTGATGACCCACCTGCGACGCGCATTCGAGGCCCATCTGGCGCAGACCAGCCCGACCCCCTTGGCGTTGGACATCGTGCATGCGGAGGGCTGCTGGCTTACCGACCGCTCGGGCAAGAAATACCTCGACCTGGTTGCGGGCCTTGCCGTAGCCAATGTCGGGCATCGGCACCCGGAAGTGGTCGCTGCCATCAAGGCGCAGTGCGACCGGTACCTGCACGTGATCCCTTATGGCGAGTTCATCCAGGAGCCTCAAGTGCGGTTCGCCGAACGGCTCACGGCGCTGCTGCCCGAAGGGCTCGACTGCGCCTACTTCGTCAACAGCGGCACCGAGGCCATCGAAGGCGCATTGAAGCTGGCGAAGCGGGCCACCGGTAGGACCCGGCTCATCGGGTTCCGGAGAAGCTACCACGGCAGCACCCACGGCTCGCTCAGCCTCACGGACAATGCCGCCAAGCGGCAGCGCAACCTGCCCCTGCTCCCGGATGTCGACCACCTCGCATTCAACGACCCGGATGACCTCCACCGGATCGATGAGCGGTGCGCGGCAGTGGTCGTGGAGCCCATCCAGGGCGATGCGGGTGTGCGAATCCCGGACCCGGCGTGGATGCGGGCCCTGCGCGAGCGTTGCAGCAGCGTTGGGGCCCTGCTCATCCTGGATGAGGTGCAGACCGGATTCGGCCGCACCGGCAAGCTGTTCGCCTTCGAACACATGGGCATCACACCGGACATCCTGGTCCTCGGGAAGGCCCTTGGCGGCGGCCTTCCGATGGGGGCCTTCGTAAGCTCCGCCGACCTGATGCGCCTGCTGGCCCATGACCCGGTGCTAGGGCATATCACCACCTTCGGGGGCCATCCCCTCCCCTGCGCCGCAGGCTTGGCGGCCTTGGAGGTCCTAGAGCGCGAAGGGCTCGCCGAGCGCGCACGATCCATGGGGGCCCGCTTCCGTGAGCGGCTGGTGCATCCTGCCATCCGTGAGGTGAGGGGGACCGGGCTGATGCTAGCCGTTGACCTGGGTGATGCCGATGCCGTCCAACGGGTGGTGAAGCACTGCCTGCGCGGAGGCGTGCTGGGATTCTGGTTCCTGAGCTGCCCCACCGCATTCCGCATCGCCCCCCCGCTGGTCATCACCGACCACGAGGTCGATCGAGCGTGCGAAGCCATCCTGATGGCGCTGGATGAGACCTCCCGGCCTCAATGATTGCACTGTTCTTACAATCCCGACCGGCCGGAGACCGCTCACCTGTCCTCCTGAAAACCAGCCCCATCAAGGGCTACGGCCGGTGAACCATCGGACCGGCACGGGCGGCGGTAGCAGTGGACCAGCCAACGGCGGAACAGACGGTGCCCTTCCGCGTTTATCTTGCGTCCGCTTAAACGAGCCATTCAATCCGACCCCAATAGAGGACCCATGAAACGTTCCTTACTCGCCTGTCTGACCTTGTTCGCCTTGGCTGCGCCCGCCATGGCTCAGCAACCGCTTCGCTGCGGTACCGATGAGCGCCGTGCCTGGGAGATTGCCAATGACCCCACCTATCTGCAGCGCGAAGCCGCCTTCGAGGAGGAACTGCGCCAGTTGATGGCCAGCGCCGCAACCCAGCGCGATGGCGACGAGGTCTACGTGATCCCGGTGGTGTTCCATATCCTCCACCTCGGTGGCCGGGAGAACATCAGCAACGAGCAGATCCTCGATGCGATGGAAATCCTGAATCGGGATTATGCCAAGCTGAACGACGATACGGCAACGGTGCATCCCTCCTTCCAAGAGCGTATTGCCGATATGCGCATCCAGTTCGCGCTAGCTACGAAGGACCCTGCCGGCAACTGCACCAATGGCATCGTCCGGCACCGGAGCACCGAGACCTTCCGCGGTGAATCCACGAGCAAGCTCAAGCCCTGGCCGCGCGAGAAGTACATGAACGTATGGGTGGTGAACGGCATCCTCAGCGGAGCGGCCGGCTATTTCACCTACGGGCCATGGTCTGTGCTCGATGGCATCATGCTCCTGCACAATTACTTGGGGTCCATCGGCACGAGCGCTGAATTCTCCTCGCGCGCGCTGACCCATGAGGTGGGCC
The DNA here is from genome assembly GCA_002342985.1 of Flavobacteriales bacterium UBA2426. Taxonomy (GTDB): domain Bacteria; phylum Bacteroidota; class Bacteroidia; order Flavobacteriales_F; family PHOS-HE28; genus PHOS-HE28. Next base: position 12,685 of record DDRC01000178.1, on the reverse strand, counting down.
ACTACCTGAGCCTGGCCCACATCTGGGGAAGCAACAATGGCGTGCCCGATCCGAACACGCCCATTTGGGCCATGCAATCGGATTGCGGCGATGATGGCGTGGAGGACACCCCGCTGACCCGCGGATGGAGCGCCTGCCAATCCTCCACGAACGCAAGCCGCCCTTGGGCCGACTGCGACCGCCAGCGGTTCCGCACGCCGGTCGGAGACAGCTACGTGGATGGTATCCTGCATAACTTCGATGGCGTCACCACCTCTTCCGGGACGACCGCCCCTGGCGGCCCCATCGTCGTGGTCGATTCCATCACCTTCACCACGCCGCGCGCCCAAGGGAATGCCGCCACCGCGGTCGGCGTATCGGCCAACTCCTCCCAGTCGGGCCGCTTCGCCTTCGTTAACTGGGACGGAGGCGCGACGGACGGCGAGACGGATTACGCGAACCTCTCCGGCAGCATCAATACCGGCAAGTACTACCAGTTCTCCGTCGCTCCCGAGGTTACGCACCAGGCCACCATCCTGGGCATCAGCTTCAAGGCGTCACGCAACGATCAAGGTCCCCGCACCTTCGCGGTGCGTGCGAGCACCAACAACTACGGTTCGAACCTGACCATCGCTGGGAACGGGTTCACCGTGCAGGGCACCAATGTGGGGTTCCTGCCTGACAACACGGATGAGGCCACGGTCCAGGTGACCGTCCCCTCCAGCGGATTCATCAACCTGGAAGGCCCTGTCACCTTCCGCATCTATGGCTGGAACAGCGAGGATGGCACCGGCGCATTCGTCGTTGACGATGTCAACATCGCCGGGCGTTCCGCCACCATCGAGAACGTGGAGAACTACATGGAGTATTCGTACTGCTCCAAGATGTTCACCCCCGGCCAGCGCGACCGGGCCCGTGCTGCATTGAACTCGCCCACCTACCAGCGCGACCTGCTCTGGACCGAATCCAACCTGCAGGCCACCGGCGTTGCCGAAGGGTTCCAGCAGACCTGCGCCCCGATCGCCGATTTCTATGCCCAGGTTGATTTCGCAGGCGGCGGGCCGAGCATCCCCTACACGCCCATGACCTGCACCGGCCAGAACGTGCGCTTCATGGACAACAGCCAGCGCGCATTCCCCACTTCCTGGTCATGGACCTTCCAGGACGGCAATCCCGCGACCTCCGATCAGCGCAACCCGATCGTGCAGTTCAACTCGCGCGGCTGGAAGACCGTGACGCTGACCGTGGCCAATGACCAGGGCTCGGATTCGAAGACCAATGAATTCGCCGTCTATGTGGGCGAGTCGAGCCAGGAGACCGGTCCCTTCTTCGAGAGCTTCGAGACCCAGCAGGGCGAGAACCTCTTCCCATTCGTGTCGGCCAATCATGAGAACAACTTCAGCTCCTTCTCGCGCCATGTCGGCGGCGGTTATTCGGGCAACGCCTGCGCACGGCTGAACAGCGGCGACCGCAACCCGCTTGATCTGCTCCGCCCTGACAACATCGGCGACTATGATGAGCTGGTCTCGCCGCACATCAACATGTCCAACGCGCCTTTCGCGACGCTGAGCTTCCGCTATGCCTACAGCAGCAATACGAATGTGGTTGACAACATCACCGAGCGGCTTGTGGTTCAGTACAGCAACACCTGC
>DDRC01000178.1:0-10948 GCA_002342985.1 Flavobacteriales bacterium UBA2426 | reverse complement strand
GCCTGCGGCCGCACGTGGAACGACTTCCCCAACAACACGATCACGGGCACTGCGCTGGTGACCAACGGCAACAATACCGGCGAAGCCCCGGCACAGGATGGCTGGAAGCTAAAGACCTTCAACCTGTCAAGCTCGATGACCGGTCCGAACATGCGCTTCCGCTGGCGTTTCATCAGCAGCGGCTACTCCAACGACCTGTACATCGACGATATCAACTTCGGATCCTGGGTGGGCATGGATGAGGTGACGCGCGCAAGCTTCATCGCCGTGTTCCCGAATCCCGCCAACGACCACTTCACCCTTCAGGTGGCGGGGATGTCAACCGAAGCCACCGAGATCACCATCACGGATATGCGCGGTGCGGTGGTGTACCAGAACAAGTTCCAGCCCATGGGCGGTGCCAACATCGAGATCGGCGGTCGCACGATCGGCTTGGCCGAGGGCATGTACCTGGTGCGTGCCAGCAACAGCCTTGGCAGCAGCGTGCAGAAACTGGTGATGGAACGCTGAGCGCATCGTCAACCTTTCATAGAGAAGAGCCGCCCGATGGGCGGCTCTTCTCGTTCGGGCTGGACCGCCATGGGAGGAAGACGATCCGCCCGCGACCTGAGTGACGTCATGGATCGCAGCCGGAAGGCCCACCCAACCGCCGGGTGACCGCACCGCCCCACAAAGCGATTGCATGCCGGCGTGATGCGAAACGCTTGCAGGAGCGGAGCCCGATGCGGGTGGCTGGCATCGGGAAGGGGTCAACGCGCGCCGGCTATGACAGCAAGGCTCCGGAAGCCCAGAGGGCCCACATCAGCAGCGCGGCAAGCAGCCCGACCGCTGATAGCCGAAGTCCCCATTGCGCCCTTCTGACGCTCTTGGCGGTATACCGAAGCAGATGACGGGCCGCTCGGCGCTGCCCCCAGAGGCCGAAGACCAGGCCGTAGAAGGCCAGTACGACCGCCAAAGAGCATAGGTGCCGCGCGAAGGCCAAGGGAAGGCTGAGCGCACCGAAGACGAGCGCCACGGTGCTGAGCGGCAAGGACCTCTCTCCTTGGATCATGATGCCAGTCGCATGAGCTCGGTGTGCAGCGCCAATACCTGCGGGATAAGCAGCACGGCGCCATCGTTATTGAGCACGTGATGCGCAATGGCCAGGCGCTGCTCCTCCGTGGCCTGGCTGGCGATCCGATCGCGGACCTGCGCCTCCGATGCCCCGTCGCGGGCCATCACGCGGCGGACCCGCTCCTGCTCGGGGCATGCCACGGCCACCACCCGATCGAACCGTCGCCATCCCTCATTCTCGGCCATCACCGCTGCCTCCATCACCACGTAAGGAGGATCGAGCGCGGAGGCCCACCGCTCGAAATCGGCGCGGACCGCCGGATGCACGATTCCATTGACCGCGCGGAGGGCATCGGCATCGGTGAAGATGCGCGCTGCTAATCGCTGGCGGTCCAAGCGGCCGCTTGCGAAGAGATCCGCTCCGAAACGCTCCACCAAGGCCTGCCGCACATGCGAATCCGATTCCATGAGCTCCTTGGCCCGTGCATCAGCCGGATAGACGGGTACCCGCAGCAATTGGAGCAGCCGGGCCACCACGGACTTGCCGCTGCCTATGCCGCCGGTCAAACCAACGCGGAGCATGACGGGTCGGGGAAGGGCGCTTCCGGGCTCGCCTAAGCCTTGGCGGCCGCCTCGGTCAGCTGCATGGTGCCGTCCATGGCGATGGCCGACTTCTCGAAGCGGATCTTGACGCTGCCGTCGACCTCGAGGAGGACGGTGGTGTCATTCACCTCGGCGATCCGGCCATGGATGCCGCCGATGGTGACCACCTTCGCCCCCTTCTGGAGCGATTCGCGGAACTTCTTGGCGTCCTTGGCCTTCTTCTGCTGCGGGCGGATCATGAAGAAATAGAAGACCACCATCAGGAGGCCCATCATGATCCAGAACTGGGGGCCGCCGCCGCCGCCGGGCTGTGCCGCTTGGAGTAGGATGCTCATCGTCGTCATGGTTCAGGTGCTAGTTGCCGAGCTGTGTTTGCTTCTGGGGATCGGGGCCGACCACCTCGCCGGTGATCGTGAGCACGGTGCTGGCCGGCAGCGCATTGCTCACCACCGTCACGGTCTTGTGCTGCATGCCCGTCCTGCCCGCGCTGTCGAAGGTGACATCAATACTGCCGGAACCTCCGGGCGGTATCGGCGCCTTGGGCCAATCCTTGCCCACCGTGCAGCCGCAGGTGCTGTTGACGGCCGAGAGCACCAGAGGGCTGCCGCCCGTGTTGGTGAATGTGAACCGCTGCTGCACCTTGGCGCCCTGCACCACCTTGCCCATGTCGGCCTGCGTGGCATCGAAGGTGATGCGGGGGTAGTCCTCCGCATCGAGCTTCTCGTAGCCCGATGCCGGGAAGTTGAGGTCCTCGGTGGTGACCTCGCCTCGCTCGCTGTGATCGGTGAGGAAGCAGCCGCTGAGGAGCGCAGCCAGCAGCACTGCCAAGATGCCCGCTCCGCCGTGCACGCGGCCGATCATGCACGCGAGGCAACCCAGCGGACCGCCCGCGGGAAAGGGTCCCAGGCGATGCTGGCGATCGGCTTTGCACGCGTGCATGGATGACCCTTTCATCGGTTCAGCTCTCCAGCAGCCCTCTGCCCACCTTCCGTATGCGACCGTCAGCCCTGAGCTCGACGAACAGCTTGTCGAGCACGCCATTGATGAAGTTCTTGCTCTTCGGGGTGCTGTATGCCTTGGCGATCTCGATATACTCGTTGAGGGTCACCTTCACCGGGATCTGGTCGAATGTGCGGACCTCCGCGAGCGCCATCTTCATGAGGATCATGTCGGTGTAGGCGATGCGGTCGGCCTCCCAATTGCTCGCCTTCGCCGCGATGAGGGCCTCATGCTCGTCACTGAATGCAATGCTGGCGCGGAAAAGATCATTCACGAAGCCGCGCTCCTCTGCGGGGTCCTGGGTGATGGCACTCAAGGCCTGGGGCCCACCGCCATCCTGGCGCCACTGCTCCAGCACCCGTTTCACGAGGCCTGCGGCCAGGTCCAGGTCCTCGAGCCAATAGATGCTCCTGGCCTCGTATACATCCTGCAGGGACTCGCTGTTGGCCACCTGCTCGCTGAAGAGTTCCACGACGAAGGCCCTGTCCTTGGTGAAGGAGGTGGCCGGCTCCGCCATGTAGGCCTTGTAGGCTTCACTCTCCTCGATGGCCTTGAACAAGGCCATGAACAGCTCGTGATGGCCCACCCAGCTGATCCTGCGCTTCTCGCACTCCGCCCGCAGCGCCTCGCTCTCGGCAACCCCGGTGATGAGGGCATTCTCCACGAAACGCCGGTTGGGATTGAGGTCCTCCGGCGTTGGCAGCCGCTTCTTCCTCCGCTCCTCCATGCGCAGCTCAGCCACGTGCCGCAGCTCACCGAGGACGAGCATCAGGGAGAGGTACAGGTCGTGCACCCGGTCGATGCCCTGGTAGAGCTCTTTCTCCAAGCGTGAAGTGGTCGCCGGGTCGCCCTGCCAGTAGGCATAGAGCGCCTGATAGACCTTGATGCGCAGATAACGGCGGTTGAGCATGCTGATGGACCCGCGATGCGTGGCTCAGAATCGGAGGCCTGCCTCGCGCATGCTGCTGATGCGATGCTCCGCGGCCTGGTTGGCGGCCAGGTAAGTGGGGATGCCGAGCTCGGCGCTGGCCTTGAAAATGCGCCGGGCGGTATCGTAGATGCCCTCGGTCTGCCGGAGGGCGGCCTTGCGGTTGTAGCCCTTCCGCTCCCAGGCGCAATTGATGATTCCGCCCGCATTCACGAGGAAGTCGGGGGCGTACAGGATCCCCTTCTCCATCACGGCCTTGCCGTGCTCCCCCTCATCCTCCAGCTGGTTGTTGGCGGCCCCGCAGATGACGCTGCACTTGAGGCGCTTGAGCGTGCCGTCGTTGACCGTGGCACCGAGGGCGCATGGCGAATAGATGTCCACATCGAGGTCGTACACCGAGTCGGAGGCCACGATCTCCACGGCAGGGTGCTCCGCCTTGATCGCTGCGAGCTTGTCGTCGTGGATATCCGTGAGGTACACCTTGGCGCCCTCCTTCACGAGGTGGCCGACGAGGTACCGCCCCACATTGCCCGCGCCCTGCACGGACACCTTGCGGCCGCTGAGTTCCTCGGATCCGAAGGCCTGCTTGGCCGCGGCCTTCATGCCGCAATACACGCCATAGGCGGTAACGGGGCTAGGGTCGCCGCTGCCGCCCATCTCCTCGGGAAGGCCCGCCACGTACCTGGTCTCCTTGAGGATGTTCACCATCTCCGTGGTGCTCATCCCCACATCCTCCGCTGTGATGTAGCGGCCATTGAGGCTCTCGACGAAGCGGCCGAAGCGGCGGAACATGGCCTCCGTCTTCTGAGTGCGTGCATCGCCGATGATCACGGCCTTGCCGCCGCCCAGGTCCAGGCCGGCCAGCGAACTCTTGTACGACATACCGCGACTGAGGCGCAGCACATCGTTGAGCGCCTCCGCCTCGGTGGTGTAGGGCCACATGCGGGTGCCGCCGAGCGCGGGGCCNNGACGGCCTTGCCGCCGCCGAGGTCCAGGCCGGCCAGCGAACTCTTGTACGACATACCGCGACTGAGGCGCAGCACATCGTTGAGCGCCTCCGCCTCGGTGGTGTAGGGCCACATGCGGGTGCCGCCGAGCGCGGGGCCTAGGGTGGTATCGTGGATGGCGATGATGGCGCGCAGGCCGGTGGCGCGATCGTAGCAGAAGAGGACCTCCTCGTGATCGTGCTGCTCCATCCGGCTCAGCACCAGCTGGTGAGCCGAGGACTTGGTTGCGGTGGTGACCATGCTAGTTGCGGGACTGCGTTTGGATTGGATCCGGCGGAAGTACAGGGAGCAGAATGCCCTTGATGGGTCCGGTCAACCGGTCAAAGCACCCCTTCGCCCTTCCCCCGCCGCCTACCTTTGGCGCCCTTTGATTTGGCCGGGCGCTGCTGGAAGGCGGCCAAAAGTAGGAAGTTCCCACCCGAGGCGATGCGACCGCTCCTCAAGCTCAATCCCTACTTCGCCAAGTACCGCTGGCACTTGGTGCTGGGAACCGCCTTCATCGCGCTCAGCAACCTCTTCGCCGTGTATGCCCCGCAGGTGGTTCGGGAGGCCATCGACCTCATCACGGCCGGTTTCCGCCAGATGGAGCTGCCGGTGGACCAGCGTTCACTGGCCGTGCCGAGGATGCTGGAGCGCTGGTTGGGCTGGACCGGCATCGACCTGGCCGACCGGGTGCAGCAGCTGGGCGATGGTGGGCAGATCGCCAGCACCATCGCCTGGCTTTCGGCCGTGCTGGCCGTGCTTTATCTGGCGCTGGCACTGCTCAAGGGATTCTTCATGTTCCTCATGCGGCAGACCATCATCGTGGTGAGCCGCTGGATCGAATACGACATGAAGAACGATGTCTACGCCCATTACCAGCGGCTCGACCGCTCGTTCTACAAGCGCAACAGCACCGGCGACCTCATGAACCGGATCAGCGAGGACGTGGGAAAGGTGCGGATGTACCTGGGTCCCGCCGTGATGTACACGATCAACCTGGTGGTCCTGTTCATCATGTGCATCGGCTTCATGCTGCACGTGAATGCCGAGCTCACGCTCTGGACGCTGGCCCCGCTGCCACTGATGAGCATCGTGATCTATTACGTGAGCGACGTGATCAACCGCCGCAGCACGGAGGTGCAGGAGCAGCAGAGCAGGCTGAGCACCCTGGCCCAGGAGAGCTTCAGCGGCATCCAGGTGCTGAAGGCCCATGCCAAGGAGCCCATGGCCGTGGGGCGCTTCGGCGAAGCGGCGGCGGAATACCGTCGGCGCAGCCTGGCACAGGCCAGGGTGGATGCGCTCTTCATGCCTGCCATCATGCTGCTCATCGGCCTGAGCACCGTGCTCACCATCCTCATCGGCGGCTTGAAGCTCATCCAGGGCGACCCCACGGTGAGCGTGGGCAACATCGCCGAATTCGTCATCTATGTGAACATGCTCACCTGGCCCTTTGCCTCGGTGGGCTGGGTCACCTCCCTGATCCAGCAGGCGTCGGCCAGCATGGAGCGCATCGACGAGTTCATGCGCACGGCCCCTGTCATCGTCGATGACGCGGATGAACTGAAGGAGGTGCAGGGCGCCATCACCTTCTGCAACGTCACCTTCACCTATCCTGACACGGGCATCACCGCACTGCGCGAGGTCTCCTTCCATGTGCCAGCGGGCGGCACGTTGGCCGTGGTGGGTCATACCGGAAGCGGCAAAAGCACGCTCATGGACCTCATCGGACGCCTCTACGACCCCAGCGAAGGCCAGGTGCTGATCGATGGCGTGGACGCACGCCGCATCCGCCTGGACCGCTTGCGCAAGCAGCTGGGCAGCGTACCGCAGGATGTCTTCCTCTTCAGCGACACCATCCGGAACAACATCGCCTTCCGGCTGGACGAGGATGATGCGGTGGATGAACGCGTGGCCCAGGCCGCACGGGCCGCCCAGGTGCACCAGGACATCCTGGGCTTCCCGAAGGGCTATGGCACCGTGCTCGGCGAGCGCGGCATCACCCTCAGCGGCGGCCAGAAGCAGCGCGTGAGCATCGCGCGGGCCATCATCGGACGGCCGCGCATCCTGCTCTTTGACGATGCGCTCAGCGCTGTGGATACCGCCACCGAGGAGGCCATCCTGCGCGAGCTGCGCGGCGTGATGCGGGGACGCACCACCGTCATCGTCAGCCATAGGATCAGCGCGGTGCGGGATGCGGACCGCATCCTGGTGCTCGAGCATGGCCGGGTGGCAGAGGAGGGCACGCATGCCGAGCTCATCGCCCACGGCGGCATCTACCGCAAGCTGCACGAGGAGCAGCTCCTGGAGGAGGCCCGCACGCTGTCGGGGCGCGCCGAATGACCCGTGCTGCGATCTTCGCCCCATCGCCTTGGCCACCAGGCAGGGCGGGAAAGCCATGGAGAATGCGATGAAGGTTGGGGTGATCGGGGCCGGCACCATGGGCAGCGGAATCGCCCAGGTCGCTGCTCAAGCCGGTCACCCGGTGGTGCTCTATGATACCCGGCGCGAAGCCGTTGACAAGGCCTTGGCCGCCCTGCGCACATCGCTCGGGAAACTGGTGGAGAAGGGCCGGCTCACCGATGAGCAGGCCAAGGGCATCCACGCACGCATCCTACCCGCCTCCGACCTGAAGGAGCTGCGGGGCTGCGGGCTGGTGATCGAAGCCATTGTGGAGGACCTCAGTGTCAAGCAGCGCTTGTTCGCGGACCTGGAGGCCATCGTCGATCCCGCCTGCGTGCTGGCCACCAACACCTCCTCGCTGTCGGTGACCGCCATCGCGGGCGGAAGCAAATGGCCGCATCGGATCATCGGCCTGCATTTCTTCAACCCCGCTCCCATCCTGCCCCTTGTGGAGGTCGTACCCGGACTGGTCACGGACGCGGCCATAACGGCGAAGGCAGTCGACCTCATGCACGGCTGGGGCAAGGTGCCCGTGGCCTGCAAGGACACGCCGGGATTCATCGTCAACCGGGTGGCTCGCCCCTATTACGGGGAGAGCATCAGGCTGTTCGAGGAAGGCGTTGCCGATATGCCCACCATCGATGCGGCATTGCGGACCTATGGCGGCTTCCGCATGGGGCCCTTCGAGCTCATGGACCTCATCGGCAACGATGTCAATTTCACCGTGACGAGGACGGTGTGGCAGGCCTTCTTCCACGAGCCGCGGTACAAGCCGAGCCTCACGCAGCAAAGACAGGTGGAAAGCGGCCGGCTGGGCCGGAAAACCGGCCAGGGTTACTACAGCTATGCGGAAGGCACCACCACACCCTCGCCCGCCGTGGACCCGGGGCTGGGGAACGCCATCGTGGAGCGGGTGGTGGCCATGCTCATCAACGAAGCGGCCGATGCGCTATTCTGGGGCGTCGCTACCGCTGAGGACATCGACATGGCCATGACCAAGGGGGTGAACTACCCCAAGGGGCTCCTCGTCTGGGCCGATGAGCAGGGCGCTGCCCACTGGCTGACCGTACTGGAGCGCCTTCAGGCGGAATACCGCGAGGAACGCTACCGTCCCTCCCCCCTGCTCCGACGGCTCGCCCATGCAGGGGGCCGGTTCCATAGCTGAACCGGCAATCCGCCCTTTCACAATTTTTTCCACCGAGTTATTTTCCATGGAATTCATCTGGCTAACTTCGCACCCCAAATCCAACCCCAAACACCGTCATGAATTTCCGTGTCCTCCCCTTGGTCGCCATTGCGACCGCGTTCGTAGCGTGCGGCCCCTCCGAAGCGGAGAAGCAGGCCGCCCGTGAAAAGGCCATCGCTGACAGCATCGCTGCAGCCGCAGCTGCCGAGCACAAATACATCGTCGATGCTGCCAACAGCGTGATCAACTGGGCGGGCAATGTCACGGGCCCGGCCCCTTATGGCCACTTCGGCACCATCAGCCTGAACAGCGGTGAGTTCACCGTGCAGGGCGGCGTGCTGAAGGCCGGGAGCTTCGAGGTGAACATGACCTCGATCAACCCCATGGACGATGGTTACCAACCGGAGGGCTCCAAGCAGGGCACCAAGAGCCAGCTCATCGGCCACCTGAGCACCGCAGACTTCTTCGACAGCGGCAATCATCCCACCGCCAAGCTGACCATCACCGGCGGCAGCGGCAACTCCGCCACGGGCGACCTGACGATCCGCGGCACGACCAACTCGGAGACCATCACCGACATCGTGATCACCGAGAATGCCGACGGCTCTGTGAAGGCCACCGGCAAGCTGGTGTTCGACCGCCAGAAGTACGGCGTGGCCTGGAAGCACTTCATGAAGGATGCGATCCTGGCGGACAACATCGAACTGGCCGTTGAACTGAACGGCAAGGCCGCCCAGTAAACGGTTGGTGAAAGAGGGGAGCGCTCGCCGCAAGGCGGGCGCTTCTCTTTTTCAGCCCTGGCTGATGGCCCTGGCCAGCCAGTCATTCAAGGGCCGCATGGCCTGCCAATGCGCCATGAGGTCGTCCATGAGCTTGGCATCGGTCACCCGCTTGGCGGGCAGCTCTGCGGCCACATAGAACTGCTTGTTGGCGATGAGGGGCTCCTTTGCCGCTAGCGCCTTGAATTCGGCCCGCAGCACCTTGTTCGCCTCGCCCTGCACCTCCTTGAACAGCGCCAGGAACGGCTTTCCGCTGATGGCCTTCCGGAAGCCCTTCCCATCCCTGGCGATGCCCTCCCGGATGGCGAGCAGCTGCTCCTTGTCGGGCATGTAGGAGCCGCCGTAGAACTTGACGCTCTCTGGCCCCAAGGCGAAGTAGAGGCCCGGCACCGAATGGTCCTTGCGGCCTGCGGATGAGATGATGGCCGATGCCTCGAGCTTGTATGGCGTCTTGTCCCTGCTGAAGCGGATGTCCTTATTGATGCGGAAGATGGCCTCCTTGGGTGAGATGGCCACGGACTTATCGAGCCTGGCGATGCGCGCGATCGCCTCCGCGACGAAGGCCTCGAAGGGCTGCTTCACGGCCTGCTCGTAGCGCTTGCGGTTGGCATCGAACCACTCCTTGTTGTTGTTCTTCGCCAGATCCATGAAGAACCGGTTGAAGTCGGCGGTGAACCAGGCCATCGTCGGAGATTTGCCACCAAGTTAGAGGCGCCGCGATGCACGAACCGGACCGAACCCCGCACGGGCTGATGATGAGCTCACCGATCGGGGTGCTGTGGATCGCCAGCGATGGCCGTTGCATCACGCAGCTCGTCTTCGATCCAGCGGAGGCCCTTCCTTCCTACCCTACGCCATTGCTGCGCGAGGCGGAGCGGCAGCTGCACGCCTATTTCACCGGTCATCTCCGCTCCTTTGAACTGCCATTGGCCGGATATGGGACACCCTTCCAGCGAAGCGTCTGGCAAGCGGTGGCGGCCATTCCCTGGGGTGCCACGCTGAGCTACCGGGCTCTGGCCGAACGCATCGGGGCAAGCACCGGGGCCCGTGCCGTGGGCGCAGCGAACGGCGCCAATCCGCTGCCGATCCTGGTGCCCTGCCATCGCGTGGTGGGGCGATCGGGCGAGCTCACGGGCTACGTGGGCGGCCTAGGGCGGAAGCAGTGGCTGCTGCGGCACGAGGGGGCGATTGCTGCGGGTCTTTTCGACGGCCCGCAATGAACCATCCACGGGGGTGCGTGTACCGCTTGGCCAAAATCGCTGCCATGACCGGACGCCGCCTTGTGCCATTGCTCGCCTTCGCCATCGCCCATCCTGCCCGCCCCCAGGCCATGGGCAACCTCATGTACGAATCAGCCAGCCGCATGTGGCTGCAGCAGGCCGAGCAGCCCGTGAGGGCCTCGATCCAGGGAAATCTGCTCGTGCTCGAGGTGAATGCCATGATGAACATGCGCGCCGACAGCTACCTGGCCATTTTCCATGTGACACAGCTCGGGCAGAGCGCCGAGGAAGCCGACAGCCTGATGACCGCGCGCGTCGAAGCCATGGTCCAACGGGTGAAGGAGCACGGCGTGAAGGAAGCCGACGTATTCACCGACATGCTCTCCTTCGTGCCCGTGTACGAATTGGAGGCCACACGGAAGCTCTTCAGCAAGACCTATCAGGAAGTGCCGGCGGGCTTCGAGATCCAGAAGAACATCCACATCCGGTTCCGCGATGCCCGAATACTGGACAAGCTCGTGACGGCCGCCGCGAAGGAGGAGATCTACGACCTGGTGAAGGTGGACTTCTTCGTGGCCGACCAGAGCGCCTGCTACGATACGCTGCGGCTGTTCGCGAATCGGCTGATGCAGCAGAAGGTCGATCAGTTCGCCAAGCTCGGGCTCAAGGTGGGCGAGAGCCATCGGCTCGCCTCGGAGCAGAACGGCGCCCACTTCCCGCTGGACCGCTATGCCGCCTACCAGAGCCGGGTGCAGACGAGCCTGAACAGCAGGCGAAAAGGACAGGCCGTG
>DDRC01000022.1:552-10903 GCA_002342985.1 Flavobacteriales bacterium UBA2426 | reverse complement strand
CTCTCGGAATGTCGTTGCCGTTCTTGAAATGGATGGATACTTCGGCGCCATCGACAGCCGTGGGAACACCGTGGTCCCCGCGGAGTACGACTGGGTGGAGGGATTCGAGGGCCCGGTGAGCCGCGTGCGCAAGGATGGCAAGGTGGGCCTGGTGAGCCCCTTCGGCGACCTGCTTGCACCGCTGCGGTACGACCACATCGGCCCTTTCCGCGACAGCTTGGCGCTTGTGGTGGAAGGCCGCAAGTGCGGCTATATCGATGCCTCCGGCGCCATCCGGATACCCGTGGAGTTCGAGGCGCCCGATGGCGTGGCGGGCTGGGGCGATTTCGAGGAGGGGCTCGCGGAGGTCCAGGTGGCCGGGAAGCGATGCCTGATCAACGCGCGCAATGAACGCGTATTCCCATGCGGATTCACGGACATCGGGCCGGCCACCGGGCCTCTGGTTCCGGTGAAGCGCAAGGCCCGATGGGGCTATGCGGACCGCAAAGGCCAGGTAATCGTCGACAACCGCTACGACCAGGCCGGCGAGATGCGTTCCGGTGTGGCACGGATCCGGCTCGGCGACCTCTACGGTCTCATCGACAGCACAGCGAAGGAGGTGGTGCCGCCGCTGTATGTGGCGCTGGCTCCCGTGGGCCATGGCCATTGGCAAGCCACTGCGGGAACGGGGGTGGGGATCATCGACCGCACGGGCAAGCCGGTCGTTCCCTTGGTGTTCGATGGCGTGCGATTGGAGCGCGCCGACATCGCCCGGGTCGAGCGGAAGGACCGCTTTGCCTACATCCGCCTCACCGACGGGCGTGTCATCTGGAAGGAGGAGGGATTCGACGGGCCCTGATCACCGCAGAACCGTGACATGGCCGATGCGCTCCTCCGCTTGTGCGCCGGCATCCGTACGCGCCCGGAACCGCAGCTTCCAGACATAGACACCGTCCGGAACAGCAGTCCCGCCGGAGGTGCCATCCCAGGTCATCGCGGGGTCCGTCAGTGCCGCGATGCGCTCCCCCCAACGGTTGAAGATGTCCAGGGAGAAGTCGCGGTTCGGGCCGTCATACACCACTTGGAACAGATCATTGCGGCCGTCCCCGTTGGGCGTGAAGGTGTTGGGGACATGGATGTAGGGACCGCAGATGCCCTCAGTGACCGTGATCGAGGCCTCGGCATCGATGCAGGGGCCTGTCACCTGCACTACGTAGGTGCCGGGCGATGTGACCGCGATGGTCGGAGAGGACTCGCCCGTGCTCCAAGCGTGCTGCGCGGATGGGAGCGCGGTGGAGAGCACGAGCGGAGCGTCGGGACATAGCGTACTGTCCGTTCCGAGGCTTACCGATTCAACGCGCTCCAGGACCGCAACGGCAACGGCATCCGTGGCCATGCAACCCATAAGGCTAAGGACCACGCCGTAGTTGCCCGTCTGGGAAACCACGATGGAGTCGGAGGCCGCCCCTGTGCTCCACAGGATATCCGCACCGCCTGCCTCCACCCTTAGCACTGCGGAATCCCCCGCGCAAAGGGTGAGCGGAGCGCCGAGGTCAGGTAGGGGAAGGGGCACCACGGTCACCACAACGGTATCCGTAGCGAAGCACGCGGCCTCCTCCACATTGACCCAATAGGATCCCGAGGCATTCACCACGATGGAGGGCGCCGTGGCCCCGGTGCTCCACTGGTGCTCACCGGGCAGGCCGGTGGCCAGGGCCACTGACTCACCGGGGCAGAGCGTCTGGTCCGCCCCAAGGTCCAGGTCGCTGGGGTTGAAGATGCCCACGAACAGGTCATCGAAAGCATCGCACCCATTCAGGTTCACGGACACCGAGTATGCGCCTGCTTCATCCACCAGGAGTGCGGGGCCTGTGGTGCCATCGCTCCAGAGGTAGGTGGCTCCCGCTTGGGCCGCACTCAACAGCAGCGATGCACCGGCGCAGAGGGTGGTATCAGGGCCCAGATCAGCAATGGGGGAGGGAAGGGCCTCCACCACGGCCTGGTCGGTGCTGCTGCACCCATTGATGGTGACGGTCACGCTCACTGCCTCCGCTTCATCGGTGGTGTACGTAGAGGCGGTGCTTCCGTCGTGCCACAGGTAGGTGGCTCCCGGAAGGGTGGCATTGAAACTGGCTGAAGCGCCCGGGCAGATGGACTGGTTGCCGCCGATCTCCACCACCGGCAGGGGCTGGATCGTGACCTCCACCGCATCCGTAACGGTGCACGGCCCCACTGTCGCGGTGACCTCGTATGTACCGCTCTCGGTGACCGTCAGCTGGGCCGTGGTCGCCCCCGTATTCCAGCTGTAGGCTGCATTCGGAAGGGTGGCGTCCAGCACCACTTGGTCGCCGGCGCATGCCGCAATGCTCGGGCCCAGTTCGATGGCCCCGGGGTCGAGCACGCTGACGATCACGGTGTCCGTGGCTACGCAAGGCCCTTGGGTCACCACAACCCAAACGGTTGAGCTCGTGGCGACGTTGATGGTGCTGGTCGAAGCCCCGGTGCTCCAGCCGTAGGTAGCGCCGGGAATCCCCAGAGCGAAGACCACCTGGTTGCCTGCGCACAGCTGAACATCCGGCCCGAGGTCGAAGGCTGCAGGCGTTACCACTTGCACGTCCACAGCATCCGTGCTGGTGCATCCGTTCAGGTCGACGGTCACACTGTAGGTGCCGGCAGCACTGACTTGGAGGGTAGGGGATGCATCGCCTGTACTCCACAGGTATGTCGCGCCAGGGAAGCTGCCGTCCAGCACCACCGGCTCGCCTGAACAGAGTGTCAGGTCAGGCCCGAGGTCGACGGTCGGGGACGGATTCACCAGCACGGAGAGGGTGTCACTCACCGTGCAGTTGCCTTGGGTCGCCTCAACCCAGTAGATTCCGGAGGTCCCTACGGTGATGCTGCTCGATGTGGCGCCCGTGCTCCAGGAATAGATGGCCCCCGGAAGCGCAGCGTCCAGGACGGCCTGCTGGCCATCGCAGATCGCCAGGTCGGGTCCAAGGTCGATGGCATCGGGCGTGGCTTCCACTACCGTGATTGCATCGGTCGCCGTGCATCCGGCGGCATTGGTGACCACCACGCTGAAGGTACCTCCCTGCGTGACCTCGATTGAAGGTGTGGTCTCCCCCGTGCTCCATTGGTAGCTGGCGGACGGCGAGTTCGCATCGAGGGTGAGGGTCTCTCCCGTGCAGAGGGTCTGGTCGGGCCCCAGCTCCACGATCGGCGCAGCCACGGCGGAAACCTGAATGGCGTCGCTCACCGTGCAGGTACCCTGCGTCACCGTCACCGAATAGATGCCGGGATTGCCTATGGTGATCGTCGCGGTCTGGGCACCCGTGCTCCAGAGGTAACTGGATGCCCCGGCTACGGTGGCGTCAAGTACGAGCTGGTCCCCGTTGCAGATCACGGCGTCTGGGCCGAGGTTCACAGGGGTAGGGGAAGTCACGGTCACGCTGATTGCGTCCGTTGCCAGGCAGCCATTCGCGTCGGTCAGTTCAACGGCGACCATTCCGGCGGACCCCACCTGGTAAGTCGGACCCGTGCTGCCGTCCTGCCAGAGGTAAGCCGCTCCGGCTTGGGTCACATCCAGGAGCACTTGGTCGCCGGGACAGAGGACCAGGTCGCCACCTAGATCGACTTGGGCGGAGGGGTGGGCGCCGATGACGATGGCGTCATCCGCCGAGCAGCCGTTCACCGTCACCTCCACGCTGTATGCGCCGGTGCCCGCCAGGAGGGTTGGCCCCGTATTGCCGGTGTTCCACAGGTAGGTGGCCCCTGGAGCGGTAGCATCGAGTATGGCCTGTTCCCCGGGGCAGAGACTGAAGTCGCTGCCCAAATCGACCGAGGGAAGGGGAGTTACCGCGAGCATGATGGTATCACGCACCGTGCAGCCATTCGTGGTGACGTCCAGCCAATAGGTCCCGGCCGCACCGGTTTGCAGGCTGCTCGCGGTTGACCCTGTATTCCAGAGGTACGTGGCGCCAGGGACGTTGGTGCTGAATACCGTCAGCTCTCCTTCGCAGATAATCTGATCCGGGCCCAGGTTGAAAACGGGCAGGGCGTGGTTACCTAGCGTCATCACATCGACTGCGGTGCAGCCATTGACGGTCACCTCAACGGCATAGACACCTGGGGTGCCAACCGTGATCGCCGAGGAGGTGGCGCCATTGCTCCAGAGGTAGGTAGCCCCGGGTACCGCAGCGTCCAGCGTAATGGTCTCGCCGGGGCAGATGGTCTGATCAGGCCCGATATCCACCACGGGAAGCGGGGTCACGTCCACATTCACCGCATCGGAGGCGCTGCATCCGTTGAGGTCAACCGTGACCCCATAGGTCCCTGGGGCGCCCACGGTCAGCACCGGATCCGTGGAACCGTCGCTCCAGAGGTAGGAGGCTCCCGGCAGCGTGGCATCCAGGAAAAGGAGGTCCCCCTCGCAGATGGACTGGTCCTGCCCCAGGTCGACGTTCGGCGTGGGATTGTAGGTGACTTCGGCCTCATCGTAGGCCGAGCAGCCGTTCACCGTAACCGTTACGCCGTAGATACCGGGGGCATCCACGCCATGGGTCGACCCCGTGCTTCCATCCATCCACAGGTAGGTGGCTCCGGGCGTGGTGGCATCGAAGCCGGTGCTTTGACCGGAGCAAAGTGTCTGGTCCGGCCCCAGATCCACCACGGGGGTGGGATTGTAAGCGATATCGACGAGGTCTGACGCGGAGCACCCGTTGGCCGAGACGGTTACATCGTAGGTGCCGGGAGCGCTTACCGTGTACGTGGCGTTCGTGCTGCCGTCCTGCCACGCGTACGTGGCACCTGGCAGGGTGGCATCCAGAACCACCGACTGCCCGGTGCAAAGGGTTTGGTCGGGCCCCAAGTCGACCGCCGGGAGGGGGGTGACGAAGACATCCACTTGGTCCGTAAGCACCACGTTCGCTGAAATGGAGACATCATCGAAGCCGAAATCATTGCCGATTCCGTGGCCAGAGGATACCTGCACGCAGAAATCAGCCGAGGTGATGCCTGCCGGTGCTGTCCAAGTGGTGCTGAAGGTCTGCCAAACCCCCTGTGCACCTGGGGTGATGAAGTCCACGCCGGTCCACACGTTGTTCACGAACACCGCCAAGGTCGGATTCCCCTGGCCGGCCAGTGACGCGGCCCGGAAGGTCATCGTATAGGTCTGGCCTGGGCAAACGCTGATTGTCTGGCACCAGAACCGGAAGCCGGGATGCATCCATCCGGCATTCACCATCAGGAACGGGCCGTTCCCTGTCCCGCTCCATTGATTGTGGAAGGTGTTCGCATTTGATCCGATCCAGTAGTTGCCATCCGTGGTCAATGGCAACGTGTAGTTGAACATGGAGGAAAATCCCGTGTTGCCCGCACTGAAGTTGCCATTCACTGCCAGATTGCCCGTCGGGTAGCTCACCTGGCAGGTGTAGGTGCCGGCCGTTGAAACGGTGATATTCTGGCTCGAAGCCCCGGTGCTCCATGCGTAGGACGGGAATCCCGGAGGCCCTTGCAGCTGCGCGGTCTGGCCGTCGCAGATGGTCGTATCGGGCCCCAAATCAATGGAGCAAACCTGGGCCGAAGCGGGTGGAATTCCGAAAAGGAGCGGAACGGCTCCCCATAACAGCCACTGTAATCCGCTGAGCTTCGGTCGATTCATTCTGAGCGCCGGTTCACAAAGGTCGGGCCATTCGGGTACTCCTCGGCGAATCTTGGCGAACTGCATTCAGCGGGCGATGAACACCCTATTGACGCCTTCCAGCCGCCATTCGTCCACCGAAGTGAAGACCCGCTCAAGGTTCGCCTTCACCTTGTCGCAACGGCGCCGGCTTGGACCATTGTAAGCCACTGTGTTGAAGCACAGTACGCCCTCGCACCGATTGCGGAGCGCGTGGGCGAAACCCATTGTATCCACCCCATTCGCAAGATCAAGGTCCGCGAAGAGGTCCACCACCACCAGGTCGAACCGTCCGGTCAGTCCATGGGCTTGGATTATCGCGTCCCCTTGGATGATTCTTAGCCCCGTGATGGCATCCAATTGGAAGTACCGCTGGGCCAGTTCCACCATCGCCGGGTCGATTTCCACGGCCGTAATCGGTGCCGCCACTCGGAGTTCTTGCCGGAGGATGCGTGCCACGCTGCCGCCCCCCAAGCCGAGCAGCAGTACATTCTGCGGGGGCGAATCCTTCAGGTTCAGCCGGTTGAAGACGGACTGCCACACCCGATGCAGGCTCCCGAACGATTGGTTTCCGCTGGGACTGTTGAGGACGAGCTGGCCGGCCTCATAGCGCACCTCCAGCGGTCCATGCTTGCCCATCCGCTCTGCCACGGGTATGGGCCATGCCCAACTGAGCCACTTGGACCAAGGCCTTCGCATGCATCAAAGGTGCGGATCATGCAGCATGGTGCGCAGCACCGCCGCCCCCGACGATCTTAGCGGCATGAAGAAGCTTCTAGTGCTCGCCCTGCTGCTTGCCTTAGCCACGGCCGGTGCCGCGCAGACGGTCCATGAGTATGCATCGGTCGAATTCTCACCGGGCATTCGCAAGCTGGGCGTGTTCAGCACGGCAGCGCCTTCCAAGGTCATCGACCTGAAGACCGTGCACATGGGAAAGCGCGAACTGGACATGCTCTCCTTCTTCAAAGAGGTGCAGGACTTGGAGGGCCAAGGCTGGCAGGTGCTGAGCCAGGATGTGGTGGCGCTGGACAAGGGGGTGCACCTCTATGTCTGGACGCTGCGCCGACCGAAGAGCTGATCATCCGGCATCGCGGATCCGCTCGCCGCGCATACCTTCCGCACCGTGAAGGCAAAGGGCATTGGATCATTTCAGCTGCTGGATGGCCGTGCCTGCAGTGAGGCGCTCAAGGGTGTCATCGCCCATGAGGCCGCAGCGGTGACGGCCAGGAGGGGCAGGGCCCCGCATCTGGCCGCTGTGCTCGTGGGTGAGGACGGTGCCAGCAGGACGTACGTGGAGGCCAAGGTGAAAGCCTGCGCTGCCGTTGGCTTCCGCAGCACTTTGGTGCAGCTGCCCGGAAGCACCACCGAAGCGGAGCTCTTGGAACGGATCCAGGGGCTGAATCAGGATTCGGGACTGGATGGCTTCATCGTTCAGCTGCCCCTTCCCAAGCACATTTCAGCTGACCGGATCACATTGGCTATTCGGCCCGAGAAGGATGTGGACGGCTTTCATCCCGTGAACATCGGCAACATGGTGCTCGGGCACGACGGGTTCCTGCCCGCTACACCCAGCGGGGTCTGCGAACTGCTGAAGCACTTTGGCATCGAGACCGATGGCCGGCATTGCGTGGTGGTGGGGCGCAGCCACATCGTGGGGACACCGATGAGCATCCTGATGAGCCGGAATGCCGAGCCTGGCAATTGCACGGTGACCTTGGCTCATAGCCGGACCCGCGACCTGTCTTCCATCACCCGGCAGGCCGACATACTCATCGTGGCCGCGGGAAAGCCCGGAATGATCGGCGCGGCCATGGTGAAGGAAGGCGCCGTGGTGGTCGATGTGGGAATCCATCGCATCAAGGACGAGAGCCGCGCTTCGGGGTTCAGATTGGTGGGCGATGTACGATTCGATGAGGTGGCGCCCAAGTGCGCATGGATCTCTCCCGTTCCGGGAGGAGTGGGCCCCATGACCATCACCAGCCTGCTGCTCAACACCTTGAAGGCTGCGCGATAGACTCGGCTCAGGCTCATCGGCGTTTCGTCGGAACCCCCGTCCTTTGCGGCATGCTTCGATTGCTCGTTGTCCCGGGCCTTCTCCTGGCCGCGGTTCCATCCAGCGGGCAGACGCCGATCTGCTCCATCCAAGGCAACGGCGCCAGCAGCCCGATGGCGGGCCAAACCATTACCGCAGTGGGCATCGTCACCGCTGTGTTTCCCGGCTCCGGGTCGCTCCAGGGCTTCTTCATAGAGGATCCAGGCTGCGATGCGGACAACCAGACCAGCAATGGCATCTTCGTCTATCAGCCGGGCGCCATCCCAGTTGTCCCGGGCCAGCGCGTCAGCGTGAGCGGCACGGTGGTGGAGTTCCAGGGCCTAACGGAGATCGCGAGCGTAACGGGAATCACCGTGGTCGGTTCGGGTTCTGTTGCGCCTACGGACGTGAGTCTGCCCATCCCATCCGTGAATGACTGGGAGCGATTCGAGGGCATGCTCCTCCGGTTCCCCCAGCCGCTGATCGTGAACGGCAACGACGATTGGGCCCAGTACGGCGAGCTGACCTTGGCACCCTCCCGCCTGTATCACCCCACCGAGACCATCGATCCCAACGACCCTGTGGCCAGCGGCACAACCAGCACAGGGGGCATCAATGCGGCCACCGTCAATGCCGCGGTGGATTTGCAAGCGAGGAGCGCCATCCTGCTCGATGACGGGATGACCGATTCCTACCCCGATCCGCTCCCATTCCTCGGTCCAGAAGGCACTGTCCGGTGCGGCAGTTCGATCACCGGGCTCACGGGCGTGATGCACTATGCCTTCTCCGCGTATCGTATCCAACCGACCGGTACGGTGCCGTTCCAGCACGCGTTACGCCCTACGGCACCATCAGTGGGAGGGGGACTGCGCGTGGCCTCTTGGAACGTGCGGAACTACTTCACGACGCTCGGGTCCAGCGGTGCCCAGTCCCCGTCGGAACTTGCCCGTCAGCGGACCAAGCTCGTCGCGGCCCTGCAAGCCCTCAATGCAGATGCAATCGTCCTCTGCGAGATGGAGAACAACTCCGCTGCTTGGCAGGATCTGCTCACTGGGCTCAACAGCGCCGTCGGTGCGGGCACCTACAGCGGCATCGATCATGAAGCACCCGGGTCGTATACCCGGTCGGTCATCTTTTACAAGCCATCCGTCCTCACAGCGGTCACCGCCACATTCGCCATCAATACGCCCACGTTCCAGCGGGCACACCTGACCCAAGGGTTCCAAGTGAATGCCACGGGCGGCCGCTTCCTTATCAGCACTGCGCACCTCCGCAGCAAGCTCTGCAACGATGCTTTCGGAGGCAACTTGGACCAAGGCGATGGTCAGGGCTGCTATAATGCACTGCGCCGGTCACAGGTACAGGAGCTCATGGGCCATTGGTCGGGCTTGCGGGCCAACACCTTCATCGCATCGCAGCTCATCGTGGGCGACTTCAATGCATACGACCAGGAGGACCCCATGGACCTGCTCCGGGCGAATGGCTACGTCGATCTCATCAGTGCGCTGCCGCAGCCGTGGACCTATCGGTTCGGCGACCGCTTCGGCTCACTGGATCATGCGTATGGCACGTCGGAGATGGCCGGTGCGATCACCGGCGCCGCCCCGTGGAACATCAATAGCGACGAGCCGCCCGCACTGGATTACAGGAGCTCGGCCTTGTTCCAGTCCGGTCCGTTCCGGAGCAGCGACCATGACCCCGTGGTCGTGAGCATAGATGCTGCCATGATACCGACCGGTATACCGGCTAACCCCGAGGCGCCCATCGTGCGATTCCGGTTCGACGGCATCCAGGGGCTAGCGGAGTGGGAGGGCGATGAGCCTTTCACGCTCGAAGTCTACGATGCCGCGGGCCGAGCGGTGATCCTACCCAGCCAGGCGCAGGGGCATCAACGCCGGGTCCGGCTCTCCGGTTTGTCGGCAGGAGCCTATGTGTGGCGCTGCAGGACCGCCTTAGGAAGTGGCACGGCCTTGGGACGCTTCGTGTCGCCCTGACTGCTAGTCCTGAAGGGCTTCCGCTCGCTTGATCTCCTGGTCAAGGATTTCATCCATCACCTTGAGTTCCTGTTCAGTCACCTTCGCATCCGTGCGGGCTTGCTTCTTCATGAACCGGAACATGGCCGCCTTCTTGATCTCGTAGGCCACATAAACCGTGTACTCTTGGCTGGTTTCATTGAAGAAGGTCTCTTCACCGACCTTTCGGAGATCGGCGAGGTCTGTGTTCATCACCTCCCGGATCAGGCTCTGGAACTTGTCCGCAACGTCCGCTGCGCGGGCATTCTCGGTCTGCCCCAAATACTGATCCGTGACGGCGCGCATGTTGGTGCCCACCTGAGCCGCCACCTGGTTCTTGGCGTCGATATCGGCCTTGCCCCGGGCAATGTTCTGCTTCACGCTGGCTCCCTGTCCCGTGCCGCGGAACCAGTTCGCGTTGCTCTCATACTTGTTACCGGAGAAGGGGGTCTTCACCTTCGTGCCTTGCGGACCGGCTTGCTTGCCCTTGCACGCGGGCAAGGAGGCCGCTCCGATCAGGAGCATGAACAGGAGCGAGGGGAGTCGGAGGGTCTTCATAGCGATTGGGCTGAGGCCACATGTGAAGTGACCGATGGTTGGGCCAAGGTGTGAAAAATCCGTGCCGCGATGGGTGCCCCACTGATCTGGATC
>DDRC01000022.1:0-458 GCA_002342985.1 Flavobacteriales bacterium UBA2426 | reverse complement strand
CCCACTGATCTGGATCACTCATCTTTAGGTACCAAACCATCCTCCCATGAGAACCCTTAAGATCATCCTCATCCTCCTCGGCGCCTTGGTCCTGCTGGGCGTCATCCTAGTCGCGCTGGCCGAGCCAAGGTACCGCGTGGAGCGGAGCATCGTGGTGCATGCGCCAGCGGCAGCGGTCTATGCGAATCTGAGCAACCTGGCCGCCATGGACAAATGGGGACCTTGGAAGGAGGAGGAGCCCGACATGGTGGCCACCATTTCCGGTGCAGCGGATGGACAGGTCGGCGCCATCAGCCATTGGACGAGCAGTAAGAGCGAGGGCGAACAGGAGCTCGTTGAACTCGTTCCGGATCAGAGAGTAAGGACCAAGTTGCGCTTCATGAAGCCGTTCGCCTCGGAGAGCGCTGGGACCTTCGACTTGGAGGCCATGGGCGACAGCACGAGGGTCACCTGGGCCA
>DDRC01000244.1:839-9756 GCA_002342985.1 Flavobacteriales bacterium UBA2426 | reverse complement strand
GCACAGGCCCGTCAGCTGCGGGGTGTCCTCACCGCCGGGGCTCCAGAGGAAGGTATAGGGGGCCACGCCTCCCGTGGGGCCAACGGTGGCCGTGCCGTCGCACGCCCCGGCGCAGGTCACTGGCGAACTGCTCAGGTTGGGAATGATGGCCTGCGAGGGCGTGACCTCGGCCGTGGCGAAGCTGACACATCCATTGCCATTGGTCAGCTCAGCCGTGTAAGCGCCGACGCAGAGGCCCGTGAGCGCGCCCTGATTCGTGGCGAGCACGTTGCCCGTGGCATCGTACCACACCAGGTTGCACGGCGGTGCGCTGCAGGTGAAGGACACGCTCACCTCGCCATCGCACGTGTTCCCGCAGGTGGTCTGCCCGTTCACCGGCGTGAGCGGGTCGGCATTGCCGTCGCTCACCTGCACCAGCTGCGTGCTGCTGCAACCGTTGATGTCGGAGACCGCCAGCGTGTAGAGGCCGCCACACAGGCCCGTCGCACTCTCGCCCGTGGCCACCACCGTGCCACCCAGCGACCATTCGGCGGTGTAGGGCGGCGTACCGCCGGTGATGGCGGCCGTCGCCTGTCCGTCGCAGTTGGGGCAGGTGCTCGGCACGGTGCTCACGGCCACCTGCAGCGGTTGCGGCTCCGTGATGGCATAGGTCTCGGTGTAGGAGCATCCGTTGGCATCGGTGATGACCACCGTCCAATCGCCCGGGCAGAGCCCGAACGCCGCAGGCAATCCGCCCTGGCCGCCCGGCGGCTGCGGAGACCACGCGATGCCGTAGGGTGCGGTGCCGCCGGTGATGTTCAGGGTGATGCTGCCATCGCATTGGCCTGCGCAGGAGGCGCCGATCACCACCGACCCTACTGCAAGCAGCGCGGGCTCCGTGATCAGCACCTGCGCCGTGGTGTCGCATCCGCCGCCATCGCTGATGAGCACGGTGTAGACGCCGGGGCAGAGCTGCGTGGCTTGCGGCGTGCCCTGTCCGCCGCCCGGCTCAGGCGACCATGTGAAGGTATAGGGCGGCGTGCCGCCGCTCACGCCCACCGTGGCAGTGCCATCGCATGCGCCGGCGCAGGAGACCGGTTCGCTGCTCACCAGCAGGTCCGTTGGGGAGGGCGCCGCCACCGTGGCGGTGTCAATGCTCACGCAGCCGGACGCATTGGTCACCTGCACCAGGTAATCGCCGGGGCAAAGCCCGGAGAGCGCGGTGCCGTTCGCATTCAGGTCGTTGCCCTGCCCATCGAACCAGGCGATGACGCACGGTGCATCGGCGCAGACAAGGTCCACGCTCACGCTGCCGTCACAGGCATTGGGGCAGCTGGTGGCACCATCCACGGCGGTGATGTCCTCGCCTGCGGCATCGGTGACGGCCACGGCCTGCTGGACCGAGCATCCGCTGGCATCCGTCAGCACCGCCGTGTACACGCCGGCGCAGAGGTCGCTCACGCTGAGGCCGGCGCCGATGAGCGAGCCGGCCGCGCTGTACCATTCCACGGTGAGGGGCGCCGTGCCGCCGGAGACGGTGGCGGCGGCGGTGCCGATGCAGACCTGGCATTCGCTCGGCGTAACGGCTACGCTGAGCGCGAGCGCATCAGGCTCCGTGAGGGTGAACGCGAGCGTGGTGCTGCACCCGGTCGCATCCGTCACCACCGCCTCCCAGGTGCCGGCGCAGAGCCCCGTGGCTGACGCTTGCCCCGGGCCGTTCGGTGGCGTGGGGGTCCATGCATAGGTGTAGGGCGCTACGCCGCCCGTCACGTTGAGCGCAATGGCCCCGTCGCACTCACCGTTGCACGAGATGTCCGAGACGGCCGCATTGCCCGCGATGGGCGCCGGACCGGTGATGAGCACCTGCGCATCGATGCTGCAGCCATTGGCGTCGGTGATCGTCACGGTGTACACCCCTTCGCAGAGGCCGCTCACCTGGGGCGTATCCTGGCCCCCCGGCGACCAGAGGAAGGAGTAGGGGCCGGCTCCGCCCGTGGGACCCACGGTGGCCGTGCCATCGCAGAAGCCCGCGCAGCTCACCGGCGTGCTGCTGCTGTTGGGGGCGATGGGCGTGAAGGGATCCACCGTGAAGGTGAAGGTGCTGTCGCAGCCGCTGGCATCGGTGAGGGTGACCGTGTACGGCGTGCCGGCGCAGAGCCCGGTGGCCGTGGTCGTTCCTTGCCCGCCGCCGGGCTCAGGCGACCAGAGGATGGTGATGGCGCCCGTTCCGCCCGTGGGGGTCACGGTGGCCGATCCGGTGCAGGGTGCCGTGCAATCCTCCGGGCTCACCGCAAGGCCCGCATCGAATGGCGGCGGTGCGCCGATGAAGAATGGCGTGGCGCCCACGCAGCCCACGGCATCGAACACCTGCACCTCCCAGAGCCCGATGCAGAGGCCGCTCACGGCCGTGGTGCCCTGGCCTGTGGGCGGCTCCGGGACCCACACGATGGTGTACGGGGGGATGCCGCCTGCCGGCGTCACCGATGCCGTTCCGCTGCACGTGTTGGGGCAGGTGGCATCGGTCCAGACGAGGTTGTTCGTCACCGGCACCTTGGGCAGCACCTCGAACACCGCGGTGGTGTCGCAGCCGCTGGCATCGGTGATGGTGACGCTCCAGGTCCCCGGGCACAGGCCGCTGCCTGCATTGGTGCCATCGCCCACCGGCGGTGGGGGGTCCCACGTGAAGGTGTAGGGGGCCACGCCGCCCGTGGGGCTCACCGTCACGGTGCCATCGCAGGGGCCATTGCAGGTCTCATCGGTGCTCACCCCGTTGGGCAGGATGGGGTCCGGCTCATCCACCGTGAACAGCAGCACCGTGTCGCATTGCGCCGCATCGGTGATCTGCAGCGTCCAGACCCCGGCGCACAGCCCGCCCGCGTTGGGCGTGCCCTGGCCGGTGCCCGGCTCCGGCGACCAGGTGTAGGTGTAGGGCGGAAGCCCGCCCGCCGTCGTCACGGCGATGGCGCCATCGCAGCTGTTGCCGCAGCTGGCATCCGTCACCGTGCCCTGGGCGTCGATCCCCGATGGTGTGCTGATGGTGAAGGGCGTGGCCAAGACGCATCCGTTCGCATCCGTCACCGTGAGCGCATAGGCGCCGGGGCAGAGGCCCGTCGCATCCGGCGTGCCCTGGCCGCTCCCGGGCACCGGCTGCCAATCGTACTGGTACGGCGCAGCGCCGCCCGTCACGGTTGCTGTGGCCGTGCCGTCGCAGAGTCCGCCGCAGCTGGCCGGCGTTGTCGTCAGGTCCACCACGATGGGCGGCGGCTCCGTGATGGTGAAGGCGATGAGCGTGTCGCAGCCTGCCGCATCCGAGACCAGCACCGTGTAGTTGCCGGGACAGAGGTCCGCTGCATCCGGCGTACCCTGGCCACTGACCGCGGGCGTCCACAGGAAGGCATAAGGCGGCGTGCCACCGGCCACCGTCACGCTGGCCGCGCCGTCGCATGCACCGGCGCATGCGGGGTCAGTCGTGGTCAGCGCGGCATCGATCGGCGGCGGAGCGGTGAGCTCGAAAGTGATCGTGGTGTCGCAGCCGCCGCTGGAAACGGTGACCTGGTAGCTGCCCGCGCAGAGCAGCGTGGCATTCGGCGTGCCCTGACCGGTCACCCCAGGCGACCAGAGGTAGGTGAAGGTACCGTCGCCTCCGCTCGCCGACAGGCTGATGCTCCCATCGCACGCACCGCTGCACGAGGGCGGCGTCACCGTGCCGGTCGCAACGATCGGCGGCGGCGCCGGCACCGTGAAGGCAATGGTGGTATCGCAGCCCACCGCATCGGTGATGACCAGGGAATAGGCCTGCGGGCAGAGGCCGGTGACCGCAGCCGTGCCCTGGCCCGCGCCGGGCTCGGGCGACCAGGCAAAGGCATACGGCGCCTGCCCGCCCGTTACGATCACGCCCGCTTCGCCATCACAGGCATCGGGGCAGCTGGCCGGCAGCACCTGCAGCGACACATCCAGCGGCACGGCATCGAGGATGGTGAACGACTGGGTGATGGTGCAGCCGTTCGCATCGGTGATCAGCACGCTGTAGCTGCCCGCGCACAGGCCCGTCGCATCCGGCGTGCCCTGCCCGGTGACGGCGGGCGTCCAGGCATAGGTGTAGCCCGGCGAGCCGCCGGAGACCGCCACGCTCGCGGTGCCATCGCACAGGCTGCCGCAGGTCACATCCGTCTGGGCGGGCACCACTACCAAGGGCGGCGGCTCATTGATCGTGAAGGCGATGAGGGTGTCGCAGCCGTTCGCATCGGTGATCAGCAGGGTGTAGCTACCCGCGCACAGGTCCGTGGCGGTATCGGTGCCCTGCCCCGCACCCGGCGAAGGCGTCCACAGGAAGGCATAGGGCGCGGTTCCGCCGGTGACGCCGGGGGCCTGGGCCGCGCCATCGCACACGCCCGCACAGCTCGCATCGGTGGTTTGCACGGCGGCTTGGATCGGCGCGGGCGCGGTGACCGTGAAGGTGAGCGTGGTGTCGCAGCCGTTCGGCGTGGCCACGGTGACGCTGTACACTCCGGGGCAGAGCGCCGTGGCGTTCGGGGTGCCCTGCCCCGTCACCGGCGGCGACCAGGTGATGGTGTACGGCGGCACCGCGCCGTTCACCGTGATGCCGATGGTGCCATCGCAGGCGTCGGAGCAGCTGGCCGGCGTGACCGTGCCCTGCACATCGATGGCGGGCGGCGCCGCGATGGTGAAGGCCTGCGTGGTGGTGCAGCCCGTGCCCTGATCGGTGATGAGGACGCTGTACGCGCCTTCGCAGAGCCCTGTCGCCGCGTTGGTGCCCTGGCCCGCTCCGGGCGCGGGCGTCCAGTCGTAGGCATAGGGGCCCACGCCATCCGTCGGATTCACCGTGGCGGTGCCATCGCACACGCCGAAGCAGCTCGCATCGGTCTGCGCGGGATTGGGCACGATGGGCGGCGGCTGATCGATGGTGAAGGCGACCGTGGTATCGCAGCCGTTGGCATCCACCAGCAGCACGCTGTAGTTGCCGGCGCAGAGGCCCGTGGCCGTGTTGGTGCCCTGGCCCCCGCCGGGCGCGGGCGTCCAGGTGACGGCGATGGGGGGCGTGCCGCCTGCGGGATTCACCGATGCCGTGCCATCGCAGAGGCCGTTGCACGAGGTGCCCGTGAAGCTCAGGTTCGGCTGGATCGGCAGCAGGTTGAAGGTGAAGGTGGTATCGAAGCTGCAATTGTTGGCGTCGGTGATCACCAGGGTATTGGTGCCCGCGCAGAGCTGGTTGAACGACGAGCCGGTGCCCGCGCCATTGTTCCAGCTGTAGCTGTGCGGTGCCACGCCGCCGATGGCCAGGGCCGTGCGCGAGCCGTTGCACACGTCGGCGCAGGCGGGCGGGGTGCCGGCGCCGAAGAAGATCACACCCAAGGGGCCCGGCTCGGTGACGTTGATGGGCACGCCGCAGCTCACCCCCTGGCCCACGTCGGTGACCACCACGATCTGCGGGCCGCCGCATGCCCCCGTCCAGGTCTGCGTGGCCGGGCCGCCGAAGAGCCAGGAGTAGGTGAAGGGACCCACGCCCCCGGTGACGCTCACCGTGATGGTGGCATCGCAGGCACCGCGGCAGCTGACGTTGAATCCGTTGAAGTTGGTCGTCGCCGAGGTGGTGGCGATGAAGGGCGTCTGCCCCGCACCGGTGGCGCACACGGCCACGTCGCGGTCCTCACCGCCCGGGGGGATCGCCTGCGGCAGGCGCACCGGCTCCGCCCCCACCAGCAGCGTGGCCTCCTGGGCCTGTACCACGCGCTCCAGCACACCGGCCTCCGGTGCGCGCGCGAGGCGGATGACGCTGCGGCCGGCCATCAGGCGCTGGGTGGCGCGGCCCTCGCTGCACAGGGTGCGGGCCTGCACCAGGCCGCCCGCGGCGTGCACGGTGCCCGAGCGCCAGGTGAGGTCGCCCTCGGTGAGGTGGAGGTCGCTCAGCAGCGACCAGGAGCCTTCGCCATCGAACCGCAGCTGGCCGGCGAGGGGGATGCCCCGGGTGTCGATCACGCGGCCCTCCCCCGCCCCGGTGAGCCGCACCGTTCCGCCGAAGGCCCATTGCACGCTGCCGCTCATCGACCAATCGCCATGCACTTCCAGCGCATCGCGTCCTCCGCCATCCACGCGCACGAAGGCGGCGGCGCCATCCAGCCGCAGGCTGCGGCAGCGCGCGCGGCCCTCCACCGCCACCACGGTCTCGGCGGCCGGCGCGATCACCGCATCGTCGGTGGCGCCCGGCACGCCGGCACCGCCGGCGCCGCCGGCCATCAGGCTCCAGTGCGCCGCATCGCTCCATGAGCCGTTGCCGCCCACCCAGTGCAGGGTGCGGCCGGTGCCCGCTTGGGCCTGCGCCGGCGCGGCGGGCAGCAGGATCAGCGCGGCGATCGTGAGCGGGAGGAGGGCGTGGATGCGCATCGCGGGTGATTCAAGGGTCTAGTCGAACGCCGGGCAATTGATCATGCGGCGGCTCATGTCCTCCTGCCCGCACGGGGTGATGCCCAGGATGATCTCGTGCGTGTTGGAGCTGCCCACGCGGAGCCGCGATGTGGTGATGTCGTAGCTGTAGCCGAGCTGGAAGTACTTGGCGAAGCTCACCTTCATCAGCACCGATACCGCATCGCCGGCCCGGTAGCCCGCCCCTAGGGCGAACTTGCGGTTCCACTCCACCATGCCATTGATGTCGAGCGCCCAAGGGGCGGCCTTGCTCTTCTTCAGCAGCAGGCTCGGGATGAGCGCGGTCTTGCGCCCGATGCGGTACTTGTAGCCGCCGCTGAGCATGAACTGCCGCGCCAGCCGCGAGTCCGTGCCGATGCCGCTGATGCGGTTGCCCAGGGCCTGGTGCATGGAAAGGCCCGCCCAGGCCACCTTGTTGTAGGCCCAGATGCCGGGGGTCACCTCGGGCACCACCAGCGCCGTGGCCCGGCTGTCGAGCGCCGGGTCGTTGTAGTCCACCACGGTGCTGGCGCCCACATCGTACTTCATCTGCTGCGCACCGCCGAAGAAGCCGAAGCTCAGGTGGTAGTCGCGCGCCATCTGCATGTGGTAGGCATAGGCCAGCGCCAGGCGCGTATAGCCCCAGTTGCCCGCGTTGTCGCTCTCGGCGAAGAACCCGATGCCATGGCGGTTGCGGTTGGGCCCGCCCTTCTTGCGGCCCAGCGTGCCGTGCAGGCTGGCCCACCCGTTGCGCGGGGCGCCCTCGAGGCCCACCCACTGCTGGCGGTAGCCGAGGCGCACGTCGAGGCAGTCCTTGCTGCCGGCCACGGCGGGGTTCACGCTGAAGTGGTTGAAGACGTACTGCGTGTACTGCGCCAGCTGCTGCGCCCCGGCGGGCGCGGAGGCCAGCAGGGCCAGGAGCAGCAGCGCGGCGGTCCTCATCGGATGATGGAGATGTAGCCCGTGTAGGGGTCCGAGCGGCCCTCCACCGGGTTCAGCTGGATGTGGTAGTAATAGGTGCCCTCGGAGAGCGGGTTCCCGTTGCGCGTGCCGTCCCACGGCTCGCGGTAGCCGTTGCTGTTGAACACGCGCTGCCCCCAGCGGTCGTAGATCATCACCACGGCGCCGGGGTAGTCCTGGATGCCGGGCACCTCCCACACGTCGTTGCGGCCATCGCCATTGGGCGAGAAGGTGTTGGGCGGCTCGATGAGGCGGATCACGTTCACGCTCACCGAGTCGGTGTAGGTGCAGCCGCCGACCACGGTGGTCACCGCGTAGGTGGTGGAGCTCTGCGGATTGGCGATGGGGTCTGGGATGCCGTTGCCGCTGAGGCCGGTGGTCGGTGTCCAGTCGTAGGTGGTGCCGCCCTGCGCATCGAGCTGCACGGCGCCGCCCTGCGGGATCTCCTCGTCGGGCCCGGCGGTGAAGTCCACGCCCACCACATCCACGCCGGGGCCCGATACGGTGAGGCTGAAGCCGCATTGGGCGGCGATGAGGGCGCCGTCGTTGATGGCGCCGGAGACCACCACCCAGTAGACGGTGCCGGGCATCAGCGATTGGGTGGTGACCGCGAAGGCCATGGAATCCAGCTCGCAGGCCGACACCGCGGTGAAGGATGCCGGGGTGCAGCTGCCGTTGCCGGCGAGCACCACCAGGCTCAGCTCGTTGTCCATGCCCCCCACCAGGGGGCAGGCGATGCCCTCCACCGCCACCTGCACGGGGCCGCCCACGCTGTTGGTGGTGAAGGTGTACCACAGCAGGTTGTCGGTGCCGGGGCAGAACCCGGGCAGCGTGCCGTTGGCGCCGGTGTTGTCGCCGCCCACGGGCTGCTGGGCGCACACGAGCGCGGCGGTGGCGCAGTCGCTGTTGGGCGGCTGGGCCCAGGCCGTGGCGGCGGCCGAGAGCAGGCAGGCAAGGAGTGCCAGGCGCATGGGTGCGTGCAGGGGGCGCGCACAGGATGCACGCGGCCCCGCCGAAAGTAGACGCCCGCTTTCCCGCGCCCGGCAAGGGCCGCAGCGCACTTTCACACAGCGCTCTGTTGAGGGCGGCCGCGCCCCGCGGACAAACGAAGAGGGGCCCTGCGACAGCCGGACCCCTCTTCCCCGTGTGACCCCACCAGGAGTCGAACCTGGATCAAGAGTTTAGGAAACTCCTATTCTATCCATTGAACTATGGGGTCGCAAAAGCGGCGCGAAGGTAGAGGGCGACGGGCCACGCCAGCTGTGGCCTTCCGCTCGCATCCGCCAACCGGTGGTCGGTGGGGAGGCCGCCCGCCACACGGCCTTGGATTCCGCCGCATACCGATCTACCTTCAACTTCCGAACCGGTTCGTCAGTGCCATGGACCATGAGTTCCCCAAAACCGGCTACCCGGAATCCCTGGACCCACCGCACGATGGCTTCATCGCCAGCTTCGGTGCGCAACTGTCCGTGGGCCTGCCTGAGGCGGCCATGCCTGCGCAGGTGCAAGGCACCCTGCTGACACCGTTTGCACAGAGCGCTTGGATGGCGAGCCTGCC
>DDRC01000244.1:0-669 GCA_002342985.1 Flavobacteriales bacterium UBA2426 | reverse complement strand
GAGCGCTTGGATGGCGAGCCTGCCCACCGATGAGCTTTGGGCGATACAGGTCTTCGACGCTGCAGGTCGTGCGGTAGCCATCGCGCAACAGGTCCAGAAGCGGCATGCCATCGATCTGTCCAGGCATGCGAACGGCTTGTATGCGGTGCGCGCGGTCAGTGCCTCGGGCATCGTCCTGTCAGCCAAAGTCGTTCGGCAATGAGGCTTTCGCGCTTTCTGACGGGTATCCTGAGCATATGCTCCAGCGCCTTGGTCGCTCAGCCCAACTGGAAGGCCTGTGGCCGCGGCACCATCGGGCCGACCGAGGTGCAGACTCTTTATGGCGACAGCGTTAGCAATCGACTGCTCGCTGGAGGAACCTTCCTTTATATCAGGAATGAGTCGGATACCGTACTCGGTGTTGGGCAAGCCGCCTGGAACGGCATGCGCTGGGATAGTTTGGCACACCGCATACAACCAATCAACGGCGGGGCTGCCCAACAGACCTTCTGGTTCCTGCGTCACTTAGGCAATCTGTACTCATGCGGCAACTACAACTTTGATGCAGGAGGTGGGGTTGGCAATGCCTCCTTCGCCCGCTTGGATGAGATGAACCAACGATGGGAGACCTTGGAGTGCGTAAATCCGCCCAGCAGCGGCCTGAACACGCTGGTGCAGAAGACCCCGGGC
>DDRC01000229.1 GCA_002342985.1 Flavobacteriales bacterium UBA2426 | reverse complement strand
GCCATCGACCATCTCGTCGGTGGCGTACTCCACGGGTATCTCGCGCACGTTGAGGCAGCTCCTGGCGCTCTGGCTGTAGAGGTGCGAGCCGTAGCGGTCGGCATTGAGGGTCCGGGCGCTGTCGACCCCGGCCTTCAGCGCGGATGCCTGTCCGCCGGCAGCCAGCAGCGCGCGCCGCGCCGCGCTCAGCACTTCCTTGCGCCCCGGCGCCATTTCCGCTTTCAGCTCCGCCGCGATCGCCGCGCACCCTTCGGCCCCCGAGCCCTCGATCAAGCCGACGACCTCGTCGCGCTCCGCCTTGATCTCGCCCTGGAACGCGGCCCAAGCAGCCTTCTGGCCGGCGCGCGCATCGGCCTTGGCCTTGGCCTCCAGGGCATCCAGTTCCTCGGCGGTGGCAATCACCTCCCCACCGGGACGGGCGCTGAGGATCCACTCGCGGAACTTCACGTTGCAGTCGTAAACCTTGTACCACTCCAGCAGCTCTGCGCTCTTGTAGCGCTCGTGGCTGCCGCTGGTGCTGTGGCCCTGGGGCTGCGTCACCTCTTCCACGTGGATGAGCACCGGCACATGCTCATCGCGGCACAGGGCGATCGCCTTCTCGTAGGTGCGGTTCAGGGATACGTAGTCCCAGCCCTTGGTCCTGAAGATCTCGATGCCATTGGTGCCCGGCTCGCGCTGGAAGCCCTGCAGCAGGGCGCTGATGCTGCCCTTGGTGGTCTGGTAGGCCTTGCTCACGCTGATGCCCCAGCCATCGTCCCAAACGCTCATGGCCAGCGGCACCTGCAGCACGCCGGCTGCGTTCATGGTCTCCCAGAAGTGGCCCTCGCTGGTGCTGGCATCGCCGATGGTGCCGAAGGCCACCTCGTTGCCCATGTGGGTGAGGTGGGTGTGCCCGTGCAGTGCTGGGCTGTGGCGGAACACCTTGCTAGCCTGCGCGAGGCCGAGCAGGCGCGGCATCTGGCCGGCGGTGGGGGAAATGTCGGGCGATGAGTTGGGCTGGGCCATCAGGTCCTTCCATTCGCCGTTGGCATCGAGGCTGCGCGTGGCGAAGTGGCCATTCATGCTGCGGCCGGCGCTGCTGGGGTCTGCGTCCGCATCGGCATGGGCATAGAGCTGGGCGAACCATTGCTGCACGGTGAGCTGGCCGATGGCGAACATGAAGGTCATGTCACGGTAGTAGCCGCTGCGCCAATCGCCGTCGCGGAACTGCTTGGCCATGGCCACCTGCGCCAGCTCCTTGCCATCGCCGAAGATGCCGAACTTGGCCTTGCCGCCCAGTACTTCCTTGCGGCCGATGAGGCTGGCCTCGCGGCTGATGACGCACAGTTCGTAGTCGCGCAGCACCTCGGCGCGGAGCTCGTCCAGGGAGAGGGTCTCTTCAGCTGTTTTCGTACGGGCCATGGTGATTCGTAGGGTACCGCGCGAAGGTAGGGCCAGGGGCCGGAAGGGCCGAACGCGCGGGCGCCGCACGGGAGCGGGCACGGCGCCACCGGTGCAGCGCTCATCGGTGGTCGAACGGTTGACCGCCGTCAATCGCAAGGCTGATGCCGGTTAGCCCGCACCGTGTCACGCCCCGGTACCCTTGCACCGATACCCGATACCACGCGCACATGCACCGCTCTTTCACGCTGTTCCTGCTCATGTGGGCCACCGTCGGCATGGCCCAGAACCCGCTTGCCGGAAGCCGATGGGGCGCCTACATGACCGGCCCGGGAGGCGGCTACGTCATGGTGGATTTCGACTTCCACGCGGATACCGTGTTCATGATTTCCGCTATCTCCAACGTCAGCCTGTCCTTCGCGCGTTACCAAGTGGATGACGACCTCGTCACGTTCAGCGCGATCCCCAATTTCCCTTGCGTGAACGACGCGGACACGTTCAGCTTCACGATCGTAGCGGACTCGCTTGACTTCGTGCCGCACAGCGTCAGCTGCCAGTCGAATAGCGCAACCTGGTCGCCATACCTCTTTATCCGCGTCACCGGTGTGGGTATGGACGAGGGTGCATGGGCGATGCCGCTGAGCGTGTGGCCCAACCCGGCCGGTGATGTCCTCCATGTCCGTTGCCCTGAAGGCCTGGCTCCGGGAACGGTGATCACCATCATCAGCAGCATGGGGGGCGAGGTGGCCCGGCACACCGTTCAGCAGGATGTCATTGCTCTTCCGTTGAGCCACCTGGCACCGGGGCTCTACCATGTCAGGGCTGCTGGTGCGGCAGGCCATTATCGGCAGCAGGTGATGGTGGCGCGGTGAGCGCACCCGTAGCGGTCCGGTGAGGCGGGCATCCGCAACGGGTGCAGTGCTGGTCGGGAAGGTGCTTCGGTTACCGTGTGATGGCCGGCTCGAAAGGGGGAGGGGCTTGCGGTTGCGCGAACCGGAGGAGGCGCTCCACGTTGTCTATGCCCAGCGATTCCCGGATGCGCCGGTTCCAGGCCAGCAGGTGGATGGAATCCTGAAGGCCATAGCGGAGCAGCCGCTCCTGCTCCTGGCGCATGCGCCGCGTATGCTCGGCGTGTATTTCCCGGGCACGGGCGAGCGTCATGCCGGGCACCTGCAGCCTGAGTTCCATGGCGCGCCGCTCCGCTTCGGCCAGATCGAAGAAGAGGTTGGTCAGCACGGCCGAGGCTGGGGACCAGGGCGTTGAATGCCACGATTCCCTCCCGGAGAAGACCGCGAATGACCGGTGCCTGAGGGCTCCTCCTGCGGTGTCGAGGTCCAGGTAGAGATGCGTGCGGAGGTGCACTGCGGGCTTGCGGCCTGATCCTGGCACCACCACGCGCGGCGACCCGGAGATGTGCAGGCTGTCTATCCGTGCGCCGTCCGACCATATGCGGTAGGGCGGCCTCAAATCGTACTGCTGCTGCCCGATCCCGGCGAACCAGTTGTTGCGGGCCACCTCGTGCTGCTGGATGAAGGCCTCGTCGCTTTCCAGACGTTCAGCAGGGACCGGCAGTTCCTGGCGCTGCCAAAAGGCCGTGTCCACGGGCAGCCAGGCCATGCTGGGATACTCCTCAAGGCCCGTCCTCCAAGGGAAGAGGACAGGCACGAAGCCTTCCCCGGTCTCGAAGGCATGGAGCACGGCGCGTGTGGTGAAACGGTCGGAGATTCCTGGACCGGTGTAGCGCATGGAATAGTCCAGCTCGATGAGTTGGGGCATGGCGGGCGTATCCAGGCTCCAGGTCTGGCGGTACCGGAGGCTCACCGAATCGATGCGGCCGTCCTTGAAGAGGGGCACGAACGGATGCCGCCTGCAGTTTCGGCAGTGAAGCTCAAGCGCATGAACGGCATCGCCCACCGGGTCGAGCCAGAGGTCGAGCCGGAGACCGTTGCCATCGATGGGTTCGGCGCG
Organism: Flavobacteriales bacterium UBA2426; assembly: GCA_002342985.1. Taxonomy (GTDB): domain Bacteria; phylum Bacteroidota; class Bacteroidia; order Flavobacteriales_F; family PHOS-HE28; genus PHOS-HE28. The sequence goes on along the minus strand of DDRC01000229.1, from coordinate 10,504 downwards.
CAGGTGGTCGCCGTCGTCGGGTCCTGCGCTCGCGGCCACCATGCGCACGGTGTAATGCTGGCGCAGCTGGCGGCCGCTGGTGAAGCTGAGCGGTGAGACGGGCAAGCGGCCGTTTCCGCCGAATGGGTCGAGCAGGAGCAGCGCGCCGGCGGTGTTGAAGTTGATGAAGTGGCGGTCCTCCTTGGGCGCGATGCCGATGCGCCCCTGCTTGATGGCCAGCGAGCGGAGACCGCCGCCACGGTATTGGGCGGTGTAGCAGGCCTGAAGCCGCTCCACGGGCTCGCCGTCGCTGTGGGTCTGCAGGTTGTAGTAGGCCTTGGCCTTGGCCTCAGGCGCGCGCCTTAGCCGGCCAGCCGCCCTTGCCACCCGCTTGTAGAGGTCGGCTTCCGGCCTCACCTCCAGCGCGGCCAGTTCCACGGGGCTGCGGGTGAGCGCGATGCTGGCGCCATGGAGCGCGGCGCTGAACGGCAGCCGAACGGTGCGGTAGCCCACGTAGGAGATGCGCAGGCTGTCACGGCCGGTGCGGAGGGCCAGCGCGAAGGCGCCGTCGGCATTGGTGATGGTGCCGCTGCCCGTGCCGATGATGGCCACGGTGGCGTGCATGAGGGGGGCGCCCGTAGAGGCGTCCACCACGCGGGCGGCGATGCGCTCCTGGGCGCCGGCCAGCAGGGGCCAGGCGGCAATCGGCAGCAGCAGCAGGCGCAGCATGCGCTGAAGGTAGGGCCGTGCTTCGGGCGCCCGCCTCATCTTCGTGGCCGTGCCCGCTGCCCCTTCCCGCCTCAAGGTCGTTCTCGCCTTCACAGCCATCTACCTCATCTGGGGCAGCACCTATTACGGCATCAAGGAGGCGCTCACGGGCTTCCCGCCCTTCATGCTCGGCGGCCTGCGCTTCGCGCTGGCCAGCGCCATCATGTTCGGCATGGCCAGGGTCCAAGGCCTGGCGGTGATCCCTGAGAGCGGCCTGTGGAAGGCGCTGGTGGTGGGCTTCCTGCTGCTCTTCGTCGGCAACGGCGCGGTGGTGTGGGCGCAGCAGACGGTGCCCAGCAGCGTTGCGGCCATCGCCATCGCCGTGGCGCCGCTCTCGTTCACGCTCATCGACAGGCCGCAGTGGGGCGTCAACTTCCGCAGCCCGGCCACGCTCGTGGGCATCGCGGCCGGCATCGCGGGCGTGTGGCTGCTCTTCCGCGAGCGGCTCGGCGCGCAGGTCACGGAGGCGGGCTTCGAGGCCGAGGCCACGGCCATCGCGGTGCTGGCGCTGGGCATCCTCGCGTGGCCGGCCGGCTCGGTGTGGAGCAAGTACAACCCGGTGCGGCTCTCGAACACGGCCAACAGCGCGTGGCAGATGCTCACCGGCGCAGCATGCTTCCTGGCCGTGAGCGCGGCGCGCGGCGAATGGGAGGGCTTCTCCTTCGCCGCGGTGCCCCTGAACGCGTGGATAGCCGAGGCCTACCTGGTGGTGTTCGGCAGCATCATCGGCTTCAGTGCCTACGTGTGGCTGCTGAGCGTAAGGCCAGCCACGCAGGTGAGCACCTATGCCTACGTGAACCCGGTTGTGGCGGTGCTGCTCGGCGTGTCGCTCGGCGACGAGCGGCTCGGGGCGAGCGAGATCATCGGCCTCGGCGTGATCCTCGCCGGCGTGCTGCTGATCAACTGGGCGCGCCGGCGGGGCCAGCGCTGAGCGTTCAGCGGCTGGCCATCTGCTCGAGCTTGGCCTTGTTTCGGATGGCGATGTCGCGCCCGTGCGTCTCGATGAGGCCGTCCTCCTTGAGCTCGGTGAGGCAGCGGATGAGCGATTCCGTGGCGGTGCCCACCACGGTGGCGAGGTCCTCGCGGCTGATGCGCAGGCCCAGGCCCTGGTCCTGGCGGTCGGCGTAGCGCGCCTGGATGCGGAGCAGCGCCTGGGCCACGCGCTGGCGCACGCTCGCATAGGCGAGCTGCAGCAGGTGCTGCTCCTTCTCCTTCACGTCGCGCGCCAGCATCTTGATGAAGCGGATGCTCACGTCGCGGTTGCGGAAGAGCAGGGCCAGCAGGTCCTCGCGCGGCACCAGCGCAACCTCGCAGGGCTCCAGGGTCTCGGCAGCCTCGAGGGCATGCCCGCCCTCGAGCAGGCCCATGTAGCCCACGAAGTCGCCCGGGCCATGGAGACCGGTGACGAACTCCTTCCCGTCATTGTTGATCTTGAAGGTGCGCACCTTGCCGGAGATGAGGTAGGGGATGTAGCGGAGCTCGTCGCCCTCGTGGAAGAGCATCTCCTTCACGGGGAGCTTGCGGGTCTTGCGGTCGCGGCTTAGGTCCTGCAGCGCCTCCATGCCGCGGGCCTGCTCCATGAAGGAGTTGAGGCCCGCCAGGCCATTGTCGAATCCCTTGCGGAAGAGCTCGCTGCGCTTCAGCCGCCCTTCGATGGCGTTGAGCAGCTCGCTCTCCTCGAAGGGCTTGGTGAGGTAATCGTCCGCGCCCAGCTCCATGCCCTTGCGCACGTCGCCGCGCTCGGCCTTCGCGCTGAGGAAGATGAAGGGGAGCTCGGCGGTGGCCGGGTCCTTGCCCAGCAGGTGCAGCACGCTGTAGCCGTCGAGCTCAGGCATCATGATGTCGCAGAGCACCAGATCGGGCTTCTCCTTGCGGGCCAGCTCCACGCCGCGTCGGCCGTTCTCGGCCTTCACCACGCGGTAGTTGGCCAGTTCGAGGATCTCGGCCGTGTTGTCGCGCATATCGGGATCGTCTTCGATCAGGAGGATGGTTCTCATGGGAGTGAGGGTGCGTCGGGGTTCTTGACAGGTGCGTTGGCGATGCGCTGGGGCAGCTCGGCGGAGAAGATCGTCTCGCCCGGCCGGCTGGTGAAGGCGATGGTGCCGCCCATCAGGTCGAGGTAGCGCTTCACGATGTTGAGGCCCAGGCCCGTGCCTTGGATGGTCATCACGTTGCTGCCGCGGAAGAAGCGGTCGAAGAGGTGCTGCTGATCCTCGGCCGGGATGCCCATGCCGTGGTCGGTGACGGTGAGGCGGAGCCGGCCTTCCCCGATGGCGGAATGCAGCCGGATGGCGGTGTGCTCGGGACTGTACTTCACGGCATTGCTCACCAGGTTGGTGATGATGTGCCCGAGCATCTGCGGGTCGGTGAGCACCATGCGGTCGTCGCCGGCATGGTCGTAGTCGATGGATTGGCCGGTCTTGGCCAGGCCGCGCAGCTCCTCGATCTGCTCGATGCACTGGTGCACGATGTCGATCTCGGCGGGCTGCACCTGCACGATGCCCTGCTCGATGCGCTCGAGGGAGAGGAACTCGTTGAGCATGGCGGTGAGCTCGCGCACCTTGCCGCGGATGCGCTTCACGTGCTTGCCCACGCGCTCGTCCTCGCCCGCGTAGCGCCCGATGAGGTCCACGCTGCCCATGATGGTGCTGAGCGGCGTGCGGAACTCGTGGCTGGCCATGGCCACGAAGCGGCTCTTGAGCGCGTGCAGCTCGCGCTCCTTGTCCAGCGCGCGGCGCAGCCCGCCCTCGGCTTCGCGCAGCTCGGCGGTGCGCTGCTCCACGCGGTCCTCCAGCTCCTGGTTGGCGCGCACCAGCTGGTCCTCGGCCATGCGTCGCAGGGTGATGTCGGTGACCAGGGCCATCACGTAGCGCTTGCCGCCGACGTCGAAGTGGTTCAGGCTCACCTCCAAGGGGAACACGCTGCCATCCTGCCGGCGGCCCTTGAGCTCCAGGCCGCGGCCCATGGCGCGCTGCACGGGCTTCCTGTTGTAGGCCTCGCGGTGCGCATGGTGGCGGGTCCGCATGGCCTCGGGCAGCAGGTCCTCGATGGAGGCGCCGATCAGGCCCTCGGGCCCGTAGCCGAACATGCGGCCCAGGCTGGGGTTCTGCATGATGATGCGGCCTGAGGCATCCACCACCACCAGCCCTTCAGCTGCGGTCATGAACAGCAGCTCGCAGACGCGGTTGGCGTCTGAGTCGGCGAATAGGCCGTCGGCGCTGCGCAGCATGCCGGCAAGATAGGTGGGGTGACCGCCCGGTGCACTCATCGCGGCGGACCGGCGGGTCCGACGCTCACGATGCCCGTGCGCTCGTCGTAGACGCGCCACTTGCTCATGGGCCGCGCATACAGGTTGAGCGTTACGGCGCGGCCCGGGCCGGGATTGATGAAGCGATGGATGGAGTTGCCGTTGGTCAGCGAATCGTCCGCGCCGGGCCGCAGGTGCTTCTCCTGCAGCAGGCGCAGGCCGCCCTCGCTGATGGGTGCGTAGCGCTCCTCCACCACCTCGCCCATCACCGGATGGATCCAGGCGGTCTGGCTGTCGTAGTCGTGGATGCTGGTGCGCTGGCCCGGCTCGTAGCAGATCACCAGCAGCTCGAAGTACTCGTTGCGGTGGATGCAGGTGCGCGTATAATGCCTGCTGTTCCAGCGGAAGTAGGGCTCCAGGTCGCGCGTGGGCACCTCGTAGCGCTCCAGGATGGCACCATAGGCCGAAGGGTCGCGCTGGCGCAGGAGCTCCCGCACCAGTTCATTGATCGATTCGATGGGCTTCGGTGACATGACCGCCACGCGCGGATGACGCGGCTCGGCGAAACTATTGGGGCGGTCAGCGGCCGTGCCTGACGTATGTCAGTCGTCAGCGGGTGTCATTAGCTTGCGGCCATGTTCAAGACCGAGGAACTCGCCCGTGCCGTGGAGCGGGAGGGCGTGCGCCGCAAGCTGGCAGCGGGGGAGGTGCTCATGACGGTGGGCGAGCCCATCACGCATATCCCCATCGTGCTCTCCGGCAGCCTGCGGATACTGGCGCAGAACGCCAGCGGCCAGGAGCGCTTCCTCTACCACATCATGCCGGGGGAGTCGTGCGCCATGAGCCTCACCTGCTGCACCGGCCACCAGCCGAGCCCCGTGGTGGCGGTGGTGGAGGAGGATGCCGAGCTGCTGATGATCCCCGCACGGTTCATGGAGGAGTGGATGGCCTACCCGGAATGGCGCCGCTTCGTTAGCGATACGCAGAACCAGCGGTTCAATGAACTCCTGGAGACAATCGAGGTGGTGGCCTTCTCGCGGCTCGATGAGCAACTGTGGAAGTACCTGGTGAAACGCGTGCAGGCCACGGGCGAGCACGTGATCCGGGCCACGCACCAGGAGGTGGCGCAGGAACTGAACTCCCCCCGCGAGGTGATCACCCGCCTGCTGCATCAATTGGCGGCCAAGGGCCGCGTGAAGCTCTCCCGTGGCGCCATCACGGTGGTGAGCACGGCGGCCTGACCCGGCCGGTTCAGTGGCATTCCGCCGCTGCCGCACCCACGGGCGGTGCTGCAGGGCTGAGGTAAGGGATGCCCAGGTCGAGGCCGCGGAGCACGAGCAGCAGCGCCACTGCGCCCACCAGCACAGGCGCGGCGCGGCGCAGCCCCAGGCGGAAGCCCGGCCCCACCAGCCCGCTTCCCATGCGCAGCCCCACGAGCAGCGGCCAGGTGCCCAGGCCGAAGAGGAGCATGTAGGCAGCAGCTTCCCACCAGCTGCCCATCGCGGTGGCGCCGATGGCCGCGGCGTAGACGAGGCCGCAGGGGAGCAGGCCGTTCAGGAGGCCCGTGATCAGGAGCGCTTCCGGTGCGGTGCGGCGCAGGTTGCGCGCCAGCGCCGATTTCAGGCGGCCCACCGCAAGGGTGGCGCGCCCGGTGGGGTACCAGCGCTCCAGCGCACCCGGCAAAGCCACCGAGAGGAGCAGCACGCCACCCGCGGCGATGGATGCGGCCTGTTGAAGCCCTGCCAAGCGCAAGCCGTGGCCGAACGCACCGGCTGCCACGCCGATGAGCGCGTAGGTGGCGAGCCGGCCGGCATTGAGCAGCAGCGTGCTGGCTAGCCGTGCGCGCCAGCCGTTCCCAGGGCTCGGCACGGCCAGCGCGATGGGTCCGCACATGCCCACGCAGTGCGCACTGCCGGCCAGGCCGAGCAGCAGGGCCGTGCCCACCAGCGGATTCATTGGGCCACCAGCTTGTCCGAGCTGTGGTACCGCACGCCGTCGGCCTGCCAATCCAGCGAGGCATCGTAGCGGCCCGGCAGCAGGTCGAGGGCCTCGGAGGTGAAGTGACCGGTGGAGTCGGCCCGCACCTCCAGGCTCCGGTCGCCGCGGGCATCGTTGGGCCGCATCAGCTGCAGGCTGCCGGTGATGCCCTTGGCGGCGAGTTCCTGCGGGAACCGGACCTGGATCCGGTCATCTGCGATGGTGAAGGCCACCGGTGCCGAGAGTGCGCTGCTGCGGGCCTGCGCATCGATCCGGTCCTGGTACTTGAGTTCCTGCGCGTAATAATCGTCGGTCACCAGCGATTCCACATGGCTCGAGGCCTTCCAGAGGAACCAGGCCATCAGCGCCACGAAGGCGGCTAGGCTCAGGGCGAGGGCTTTTCCCCAGTTCATGTGCCGGGCGGTTTGATCGGTCCTACAAAGGAAGTGGTCACCTCCTCGATCAGGCGGTCGCCGCTGAATACACCGACGGTCACCCGGGTCTTCATGCCGTCCAGCTGGTCCTTGGGAAGGATGATGAACACCTCGCCGCTGGCCAGCTCTCCGGGCTCAAGGACGATGGGCTTGCCGATGAGCATCACCTCCCCGGTGCGGTCCATCACCTCGAAGCGGATGGGCAGCTCGTTGGGGGTCTTGTTCACCGTCTTCAGCGCGTAGAGGTTGCTTATGCGTCCGTCGGGCCGCTCCTGGAAGAGCAGGCCTGGCGTGCGCAGCAGGGTGGTCTCCGTATCGCTGCGCCCCGCGATCATGGCGCCCAGCACCACGACCAGTGCGAGGAGCACGCCGGTATAGGCCTTCAGCCGCAGGTTGTAGGTGAAGGGTTTCTTGTGGGCGATCTCGTCCTCGCTCGCATAGCGCACCAGGCCGCGCGGCAGGCCCACGCTGTCCATGATGTGATCGCAGGCGTCGATGCAGGCCGTGCAGTTGATGCACTCCAGCTGGGTGCCGTTCCGGATGTCGATGCCTGTGGGGCACACGTGCACGCAGGCCTTGCAGTCGATGCAGTCGCCCTTGCCCACGACGGCGCGGTCTTCCCCTTTGCGCCAGCTGCCGCGCTGCTCGCCGCGCACGTGGTCGTAGGCGATCACGATGCTCTTGCGGTCGAGCAGCACGCCCTGCAGGCGGCCGTAGGGGCACACTGTGGTGCAGGCTTGCTCGCGGAAGAAGGCGAAGTTGCCGTAGAACGCACCGGAGAAGCCGAGCATGGCCGCGAGTCCGCCGAGGTGCTGCGTGGGCGGGTCGGTGATGATGCGCACGAGCTCCGCGCTCCCCACGATGTACGCGAGGAAGGTATTGCCGATGACGAAGCTGATGCCGAAGAACAGCGCATGCTTCACCGTCTTCCGCCAGGCCTTGTCGAAGCTCCAAGGCGCCTTGTTCAGGGTCTGCTGGTGCTTCCAATCGCCCTCGATCCAGTATTCGATGCGGCGGAACACGTGCTCCATGAAGACCGTCTGCGGGCAGATCCATCCGCAGAAGATGCGCCCGAAGGCCACCGTGAACAGCGCCACGAAGACGATGGTGGCGATGAAGCCGATCACGAAGATCAGGAAGTCCTGCGGCCAGAAGACCTGGCCGAGGAGCACGAACTTCCGATCCAGGATATTGATCATGAGCAGCGGCTCGCCGCCGATGCGGATCCAAGGACCGGCGAAGAGCAGCGCGAGCAGAGCGTAGGCCAGCCATTGGCGGCGGCTGGTGAACCGCCCGCTCGGCTTCTTCGGGTACACCCAGATGCGCTTGCCGCGCTTGTCCACGGTGCTGATGGCATCGCGGAAGCTTTCATCGCCGGCTTTCCGGCCTGCGGCATCGCGCCGGATATGGGCGGGTTGCTGGCTCATCTCAAAGGCCCGCCACGCGCACGGTATCCGCCGGGGCGGCTGCCGTGCTGTCAGCGGGCGCGGCGCCCTCTTCCTTCCAGAGATCGCCCTGCGGTGCCTTCTGGGTGGCCGGTCCGGTGCCCTTCAGGCTGAGGATATAGCTGGCGAGCGCCTGGATCTCCGTGGGCTTCAGCTGGCTCTTCCAGCTGATCATGCCTTTCTCGGGCACGCCGTATTTGATGGTCCTGAAGATCTCCTTCACCCCGCCGCCGTGTATCCAGTAGGCATCGGTGAGGTTGGGGCCCACGGAGGTCTCCGACCCTGCGGCATCGGCGCCATGGCAGGCCGCGCAGTACTGGGTGAACGAGGCCTTGGCTCCCGCCAGCGCGGTGGCATCCGCTGTCACGGTCACTGTATTCTCGTCTACGGCGGCAGCGGTGGTGGCCATGTAGGCCGCGATGTCGGCCTTGGCCTGGTCCATCGCCTCCGTGTACTCCTCGTGCTGGAGGGGCCATGACTTCACCACATGCATGTTCACCAGGTAGAGCACGCTCCAGGCGATGGTGCCGTAGAAGAGCCACACCCACCAAGGGGGCAGCACATTGTCGAGCTCGCGGATGCCGTCGTAGTCGTGGTGCAGGAGCAGGTCCTGCTCCTTCTCGGCACTGGGCCGTCGCGTGAGGGCATTCATCACGCGCTGCATCACGGTGGGACCCTGGGGCACGGGCGCCGCCTCGCCGCGTGCTTCCTCGAACACGCCGGTGATGGCGCGCATGGTGCCGCGCAGCAGGTTGATCTGCACCATCAGCACGATGAAGAGGAAGAGGTTCACCACGAGCAGGAGGTAGAAGAGCTCCTGGTGGCTCATGGTGGTCTCAGGGGCCGTGTAGGCCTGCGCCTGGACGGTTCCGGAGAGCAGCAGGAACAGCGGCACCAGCACCGCTGCGCTGCGGCGCTCGGTGAGCTTGCGCATCCATCCGGCGCTGCCCATCATGGAGCGCAGGATGCCGCTCATCGCCAGGATGAGGACAACCTGCACCACGGCCAGGCCCAGCATCACGTAGTTGACGGTGCCGCTCGCGCGGATCAGGGGCTCGCTCCCGGCGGCCGGGGCGGCATCCTGCGCGAAGACGCCGAGGGTGATCAGGGAGAGCGCGGCCAGGGCCAGCATTCGGCCCATCGGGATTCGGTCAGTGCGCATGGCGGGTGGTGGCATTGGTGTCGTCTTCGGCGAGCGGGAGCGCGGAGAAGCGGTTGGCATCGCTGCGTCCCATGGCCCAGGTGCGGACCAGCACGACGATGAACATGATGAAGAAGATGAGGAAGGCGGCCACGGGGAAGAGGTCGATCCCGTCGATGGTGGCCATGTGGTGCTTGATGAACTTGAGCATGGCGCTTCGGATCAGCGGGTGGCGGCCGTTTCCTTCACTTTGATGTCCGTGCCCAGGCGCTGCAGGTAGGCGATGAGGGCGATGATCTCCTTGTCGGCCTGAGCCTCGATGCCGTCCTTCTTCAGGCCGGCCACGATGACGGCGCTCTGCTCGCTCAGGTGGGCGTTGGCCCGCTCGGCGAAGCCCGGGCCGTAGGGCTCCTCGTCATAGGGTACGCCCATGGTCCGCATCGCCTCGATCTTGGCCCGCGTGGTGGTTGTGTCCAGCGCGTGCTCGTAGAGGTGGTGGTAGGGCGGCATCAGCGATCCGGGGCTCATGCTCGTGGGGTCGTACATGTGGTAGTAGTGCCAGCTGTGGGGGTACTTGCCGCCCTGACGGAGCAGATCGGGCCCGGTGCGCTTGCTGCCCCATTGGAAGGGGTGGTCGTAGATGAACTCACCGGCCTTGGCGTACTCGCCATAGCGCTCGGTCTCTGAACGGAAGGGACGGATCATCTGGCTGTGGCAGGTATAGCAGCCCTCGCGCACGTAGATGTCGCGCCCGTGCAGCTCCAAAGGCGTATAGGGCTTCACGCTGGCGATGGTGGGGATGTTGCTCTTCACCAGGAAGGTGGGCACCATCTCGAATATGCCGCCGATCGCCACCAGCACGAGGCTCAGGAGCAGCATCTGGAAGGGGCGGCGCTCGATCCAGCGGTGCCAGTAGCCGCCCGCTTCTTCGGGGGCGTTCTTCTCCAAGGCAGGCGCTTCGGCATCCTCGTTGGCGATGAGCCGGCCGGCCTTGACGGTCTTCACCACGTTGTAGACCATGATGAAGGCGCCGATCAGGTAGAGCAGGCCGCCCAGGGCCCGCAGCCAGTAGGCGTACTTGATCTGCAGCAGGGTGTCGAGGAAATTCTTGTACACCAGGAAGCCGTCGGGGGTGAACTGCTTCCACATCAGGCTCTGGAAGAAGCCGGCGAAGTAGAGGGGGATGGCGTAGAAGACGATGCCGAGCGTGCCGATCCAGAAGTGGGCATTGGCCAGCTTCACCGAGTACAGCTTGGTGCCGTACATGCGGGGCACCAGCCAGTACACGAGTGCGAAGGTGAGGAAGCCGTTCCAGCCGATGCCGCCGATGTGCACGTGCGCGATGATCCAATCCGTGAAGTGCGCGATGCCATTCAGGAACTTGGTGCTCAGGAGCGGACCTTCCAGCGTGCTCATGCCATAGGCGGTGATGGCCACCACCATGAACTTGAGCACGGGGTCCTCCCGCACGCGGTCCCAGGCGCCCCGTAGCGTGAGCAGGCCGTTGAGCATG
>DDRC01000034.1:9974-17246 GCA_002342985.1 Flavobacteriales bacterium UBA2426 | reverse complement strand
CGGGCCGCCGGTGGAGGAGGCGCGGCGCGTGGGCGCCGGGCCGCAGGGCACCACCCCGGGCGACCTGGCCATGAGCCTTGTGGTGCTCACCGCCGCGCTCATGAAGGCCGACGGGCGCGTCACCCAGCGCGAGCTCGATCATGTGCGCCGCTTCTTCGTGCAGCAGTTCGGCCAGCGGCAGGCGGGCGAGCTGCTCATCCTGCTGCGCGATGCCCTGCGGCGCGACATCCCCGTGGGCGACGTGTGCGCACAGGTGCGCAGCCACATGCCGCACCCCATGCGGCTGCAGCTCATGCACTACCTCATCGGCCTGGCCCACGCCGATGGCGCCGTGGACCAGGCTGAGCTCGCGCTGCTGCGGCGCGTGGCCCATGGCCTCGGCATCAGCGACAAGGACCTGGGCTCGCTCAGCGCCATGTTCCGCACCGCCGACCCCGGAGCGGCCTACCAGGTGCTGGAGGTGCCGCGCACCGCCACCGACGAGGAGGTGAAGAAGGCCTACCGCCGCATGGCCATGAAGTACCACCCCGACAAGGTGGCCCAGCTCGGCGAGGAGGTGCAGAAGGCGGCGCACGAGAAGTTCAAGAAGGTGCAGGAGGCCTACGAGGCCATCCAGCGGGAGCGGGGGATGAAATGAGCGCTTCACGCGCCGTTCACGCAAGGCCGCCCGGCGGCGCCTAGCTTTGGCGCCGCATCCAGCGCATCCCGGCGGGGCCTCACGCCAACATGAACATCGTGGTGCTGTCGCGCGACAGCAAGCTCTACTCCACCAAGCGGCTGGTGGAGGCCTGCGAACGACGCGGGCACTCCGCGCGCGTGGTCAACCACGTGAAGTGCGACATCCTCATCCAGCAGCAGGCCCCGCAGGTGCTCTACAACGGCCAGCCGCTCACCGGCGTGGACGCCATCATCCCGCGCATCGGGGCCAGCGTCACCTTCTACGGCACCGCCGTGGTGCGCCAGTTCGAGATGATGAAGGTGTTCACCACCGCGGAGAGCCAGGCCCTGGTGCGCAGCCGCGACAAGCTGCGCAGCCTGCAGATCCTGACGCGCAGCGGCGTGGGCATCCCCAAGACGGTGTTCACGAATTACAGCAAGGATGTGGGCAGCATCGTGGAGAGCGTGGGCGGAGCGCCCTGCATCATCAAGCTGCTCGAGGGCACCCAGGGCCTGGGCGTGGTGCTGGCCGAGACGAAGAAGGCCGCCATGGCGGTGTGCGAGTCGTTCAACAGCCTCAAGGCGCGCGTCATCGTGCAGGAGTTCATCAAGGAGAGCCGCGGGGTCGACATCCGCGCCTTCGTGGTGGATGGCCGCGTGGTGGGCGCCATGAAGCGCACCGGCAAGGAGGGCGAGTTCCGCAGCAACCTGCACCGTGGCGGGACCGCCGAGCTCATCGAACTGAGCCACGAGGAGGAGGTGACCGCCATCAAGGCCGCCAAGGCCCTTGGCCTGCATGTGGCCGGCGTGGACATGCTGCAGAGCGAGCGCGGGCCGTTGGTGATCGAGGTGAACAGCTCGCCCGGCCTGGAGGGCATCGAGAAGGCCACCGGGCACGACATCGCCGGCGAGATCGTGCGCTTCATCGAGCGCAACGTGTAGCGCGTCCTTTACCGGCGCCCCAGCTGCGCGAGGAAGTCCAGGCAGATCGAGTTGAAGCGGTCGGCGCGCTCGATGGTCACCACATGCCCGCAGCGGGCCACCACCTCCAGCCGCACGGCCGGGTGCCGCCGGGCGTAGGCGTGCGCCTCCTGCACGAAGAGGTGGTCCTGGGCCCCCATCACCAGCAGGTGGGGGATCTCCGAGGCGCTCGCCTGCAGCCGCTGCAGCGTGGCGTTAAGGCTGCGGTACATCGCTGTCCATTTGCGGAACTCGGCATCGCTCAGGAAGCGCGACTCGCGAATGAAGACCTTCCGCGAGGCCGCGTGGTTGCGGCGCGGCATCATGATGCGGGCGCTGAGCCGGTAGAAGGCGGGGTAGCCGATCACCCGGGCCAGCAGCAGGCTGGCGCTCGCCAGCACCTTCAGGCGGCGGCTCAGCGCGAGGATGGCGCCTCCGTTCACCACCGAGCCAACCTGGGCCGGCCGCTGCTCGCGCATGGTGAGGGCGATCACCGAGCCCAGCGAAACGCCCAGCAGGTGCACGCGCACCAGGCCCAGGTGGTCGATCACCTGCCAGATGCGCTGGGCGATGCCCTCGAAGCTGTAGGCCTCCTCCGCACTGGGCCGGTGGGCCATGCGCCCATGCCCCGGCAGGTCGATGAGCAGCAGGTTGTGCTGCTGGCCGAGCGCGGGCACCTGTCGCTTCCAGGTGACGGTGCTGCCGCCAGCGCCATGGATGAGCACCAGCCACTCCCCGCCGCTGCGGGCGCGATGCACCTCATGGTGGAGTAGGTCCCCCGTGTGCGCGATCATGCCCAAAGGAACCACCTTCGGCGTGTATGGTTCGCCTGCGGGGCGCGGCGGGCCATCACGGGGCCACCAGCCCGAACTCGCGGGCCGCGATCCAGGTGCTGTGGACCCCCATGTCCTGCGTGGGCCAGCCTTTGCCGCCGCCTTGGTTCGGCGCGGTGCCGGGCTGCACAGGCAGCCGGTGACCCATGCCTTGGAAGCGGTAGAAGGCCAGTACCGGTGCCCCTTTCGCATCGTGGTACTCCAGGCGCGTGACGTCCTTGGCGCCGGCGAAGGCGGAATCCACGCGGTCGGCGATGGAGTCGGTGCCGGCCACCGCGGTCCATTGGGCCACCAGGGCCAGGCCCAGGCCGAACTCCGTCACCGCATCGTGCGTGCCATGCATCACCGTCAGGCGCGGATAGCGGGTCGCGGCATCGGGGCGGGCCTGACGCACGCGCCGCGCCCATTCCTCCGGCGTGCAAGAGGCGGGGTCGGCCAGCGGCCGGCGGGCGCTGCCCTCTTTGCGCGCTGCGGCGTAGGGCACCCCGCCCAGGATGGCGGCCTGCCCGAAGAGCTCCGGATGGCAGGCCATGAGTGCCGCCGCCAGGGCGCCGCCGGCCGAGACACCGTAGAGGTGCACCCGCTCCGGCGCGATGCGCAGGCTATCCTGCGCCTTGCGCACCATGCTTGCGATGGATCCGGTTTCGCCGCTTCCCGGCTCGATGTCGGCGCGGTTGAACCAGTTGAAGCAGAGCGCGGGGTTGTTGTGGAAGCGCTGCTGCGGCAGCAGCAGCCAGAAGCCGCTGCGGTCGGCCAGCTCATCCCATCCGCTCAGCCGCACGATGTCCTGCGCATCCTGGCCGCAGCCGTGCAGCACCACCACCAGGGAGCGCGGCGATCCTGGCACCTCCTGCGCCGGGGCGCGGAGGAACATGCGCAGGTCGCCGGGGTCGTCGCCGAAGGCGGCGACCTCGGCCAGGCGGGATTGGGGGGCGGCCGGTGAGCAGAAGCCGAGTGCCAGCAGGGCGACGGTCAGCGTGCGGAGCATGGGAATGGGGGTTGCGCGGGAATCGTTGCAGCCTTCGTGCCAGATCCGTGCGCGGATGGCGCCGGTGATCCATGGAGAGCAGCATGAGCGGCATGCATCCGGCGCTTCCTCCGGAGGAGCAGGAGCCCCATCGCTTCCGCCAGCGGCATCATCGGCGCTCACTTCAGCAGGTGCTCGCGGATGAAGGCCACCGTGGCGTAGAACTGGAAATCGGTGTTGCCCTTCTTGCGGAAGCCGTGGCCCTCATCGCTGGCCATCAGGAACCACACCTGCCCGCCGTGCGCCTGGATGCGGTCCTTCATCTGGATGGCCTCGCTGGCCGGCACGCGCGGATCGTTGGCGCCCTGCACGATGAAGAGCGGCTTGGTGATGCGCTCGGTATGGTTGAGCGGCGAGATGGATTCGAGGAAGTCGGCCATCCGGGGGTCGCGCTCGTCGCCGTACTCCACGCGCCGAAGGTCGCGGCGGTAGTCCTCGGTGTTCTTCAGGAAGGTGTTGAAGTTGCTGATGCCCACCACGTCGATGGCGCAGCGGATGCGGTCGGCGTAGTGCACGCTCACGGCAAGGGTCATGTAGCCGCCGTAGCTGCCGCCCGTCACCATCACGCGGTCCTTGTCCAGGTCGGGCTGCGCCGCGATCCAGTCGAGCAGCGCGCCGATGTCCTTCACGCTCTCCTCGCGCTTGGTGCCGTTGTCGAGGTCGAGGAAGGTCTTCCCGTAGCCGCTGCTTCCGCGCACGTTGGGGTAGAGGATGGCCACGCCCAGCTCGTTGAGGTAATAGTTGCTGCGCCCTTGGAAGCCGGGGCGCGACTGCCCCTCCGGGCCGCCGTGGATGTTGATGATCACCGGCCGCTTGCCGGTGAAGCGCGCATGGGGCCGATAGAGGAAGCCGCTGATCATGCGGCCATCGAACGACTTCCACCGCACCAGCTCGGGGGCGCGCAGCCCGCTGAGGTCCATGCCGCCGAGCTCGCTCTCCGTCCAGCGCACCAGCTGCTGGCTGGCGAGGTCGTATTCGTACACGTCGCTGGTGCTGGCGTAGGTGTTGAGCGTGAGGCCGAGCGAGCGCCCGTCGCGCGTCCAGGCCAGCCCGCCGATGAGGCCCACGGGCATCCCCGGCACCTCGGCATAGGCGAAGGTGCGCCCGTCCATGAGGTAGAGCTTCGAGAGGCCGTCCTCGTTGGTGGTGAAGGCCAGCTGGCTGCGGTCGTGCGTGAGCTCCACGCCGGCCACATCCCACGGGATGCCTGCGGTGAGCGGCCGCAGCTTGCGCGCCTTCAGGTCGTACACGCACAGCCGGTTGAACTCGCTGTCCTTGTTGCTGGTGAGCAGGATGCCGTTCCCGTCGGCCGTGTAGGCGATGGGCCTGTAGGTGGTGCGCTCGTCCTTCAACGGCAGCAGCCGGGTGCGGGCGCCGGTGGCCAGGTCCACGGTATGGATGCGGCTCTCGTTCACCGAGATGCTCTCCACGATGAGCAGCTGCCGGTCGTCGGGGCTCCAGTCGGCCACGCCCCAGCCGCCGCCGCTGTTCTCGGCGGCCACGCGGTCGGTGGCGGGATCGAGCGGGTCCATCACGCGGATGTCGCGGTCCTTGCCGTTGCGCATGGTGCTGCCGTAGGCGATGCGCCGGCCGTCGCGGCTCCAGGTGCCGCCGCCGTTCTGCGAGCGCTTCCCATCGGTGAGCAGCGTCACGGTGCCGTCGGCGTCCATGCGGTGCAGCTGGCTGAATTCGTTGCCGCCCTGGTCCTTGGTGAAGAGGAAGTAGCGGCCCTCGTTGGGCTCGTAGTTGGCGCCGCCCACGGCATCGTCGAAGAAGGTGACCTGCGTGCGCGCTCCGCCGGGGAACTTCACCCGGTGCAGCTGGCTGGTGTTGCCGAAGCGGGTGCTGATGAGCATCTCCCGGCGCAGCGGGTGCCAGGCGGCGAGCGAGGCGCCGCGCGACTCGGTGTAGGCCCGCACCTCGCCAATCAGGCTGGCCGGGAGCGGCGGGATGCCCTCGCTGGTGAGGTTCTCCGCGACGGGGATGACGGCTTGCTGGGCGCGGCCCGCGGTGGACGCGGCGGCGGCGAGGAGGAGGAACAGGAGCTTGGTGCGCATGGCGCGGGCAAGGTAGCCTGCACTGCGGAAGCGGCCCAAGGGCTCAGCCCAGCAGGTTGCGGCCCGCCACGTCCACCAGGAAGCGGCCGCGGAGCAGCTTGCGGCCCAGGAGCACCTGGTACTTCATGTCGCTGCGGTCGAAGAGCGTGAACTGCGTGCGCACGGTGTGGGCGCCAAGGCGCACCCGCGTGGCGATGAGGTAGCGCCGGCTCGACTCGCCGTTGCTGCTCTTCACCGTCACCCGCTGGAAGCTGCGGAACACCTTGGTGGTGCGGTGCCCGCCCATCCGGAAGGTGACCACAAGCTCCTTGCCGCGGGCTCCCTGCCGCGTGCGCAGCCGCTGGTAGTGCAGCGCGCTCCGGTAGGCGCCGGTATCGATCTTGGCCGCCACCCGGGCGATGCCCAGGCCCGGAAGGGCGATGTGCTCCAGCCGTCCGATGGTGGTCTTGCGCGGCGCCCGTGCCATGCCGCAAAGTAGGCGCGCCGCAGCGCCGCGCCGGGCGCCCCGGCTTCAGGCTTTTTAACAGGGCATGGTTTTCGTCAGTGCGCCGGTCGGGCGCGCATCGCCACCTTTGCACCACTGCCATGAACCGCCGAACCACCTCCGCCATGAGCCACCTCTTCGCCTCCCTCGCCACCGCCACCTTCCTCATCGCCTTGACGCTGTCGCCGATGGCGGCGCTCGCCCAAGGCACGGTGAAGGGCTATGGCGCCACCATCACCGCCGATGGCGCCATGAGCACCGCCGACTTCGCCAAGGCCATGAGCGCCTCGGACAGCATGGCCGTGAAGCTCGAGTGCGAGATCATCACCAGCTGCACCAAGAAGGGCTGCTGGATGACCGTGCAGATGCCCGAGGGCCAGCAGATGATGGTGCGCTTCAAGGACTACGGCTTCTTCGTGCCCACCAAGGGGCTCGAGGGCAAGCGTGCCGTGCTGCAGGGCTATGCCACCAAGGAGACGGTGGACGTGGCCACGTTGCGCCACTACGCCGAGGATGCCGGCAAGAGCAAGGAGGAGATCGAGAAGATCACCGAGCCCGAGCACAACCTGATGTTCCTGGCCGACGGGGTGCTGATCACCTACTGAGGCCGCAGCGGACCCGTGGGAGCCCCGGCGCCGCCGGGGCTCCCTGCTTTACACCGCACTGTTGACAGCGGCCCCCCTCCGGCCTCCCAGGCGGAGATCCCGCCGGTAGCTTCGCCCCTGAACAGCACCCCACGAATGAGCACCATCGCCCTTGCCGTGCACGGCGGCGCAGGCACCATCGCCCGCGAATTGATGACCCCGGCCCGCGAGAAGGCCTACCGCGATGCGCTGGAGCTGGCGCTGCGGCGCGGGCATGCCGTGCTCGCCGCGGGCGGCGCTGCGCTCGATGCCGTGGAGGCCGCCGTGCGCGCGCTGGAGGATTCGCCGCACTTCAATGCGGGGAGGGGCTCCGTCTTCAACGCCGACGGCCAGCACGAGATGGATGCCAGCCTGATGAGCGGCGCCGACCTGCGCGCCGGCGCCGTGGCCAGCGTGCAGAACGTGAAGAACCCCATCACGCTCGCGCGCCGCGTGATGGAGAAGAGCAGCCATGTGCTCATCAGCGGGCTCGGCGCCTTCGAGTTCGCCCACAAGCAGAAGGTGGAGCTGGAGGACGACCAGTACTTCTTCGATCAGTTCCGCTACGACCAGTGGAAGGAGACCGTGGGCACCGATGTGTACAGGCTGGACCACAGCGACAAGGAGAAGA
>DDRC01000034.1:1809-9772 GCA_002342985.1 Flavobacteriales bacterium UBA2426 | reverse complement strand
ACCAGCACCGGCGGCATGACCAACAAGAAGTGGCAGCGCATCGGCGACAGCCCCATCATCGGCGCGGGCACCTACGCCAACGATGCCACCTGCGCGGTGAGCTGCACCGGGCACGGGGAGAGCTTCATCCGCGCCGTGGCCGCGCACGATGTGCATGCGCTGATGGCCTACAAGGGGCTGTCGCTCGCCGAGGCCGTGCGGGTGGTGGTGCACGAGAAGCTGCCGCCCCTCGATGGCGATGGGGGCCTCATCGCCGTGGACCGCAACGGAAGCATCGTGCTCGACTTCAACTGCTCGGGCATGTACCGCGGGCAGGTGGGCGCAGACGGGGTCTTCCAGACGGCCATCTTCCGCTAGCGCGGCGGCGCGGGCTTCGGCGGCTCGGCCGCCTTCCGCTTGAACCGCAGGTGCAGCCGCTTCTCCTTGGGCGTCTCGATCTCCTCGCCCAGCAGGTAGCCCCAGGGCTGCAGCGAGGGGATGCTGTCGCACACCACCTTCAGCATGCCGGTGATGGGGATGGCCAGCAGCATGCCCGCCACGCCCCAGAGCGCGCCGAAGCCGAAGAGGGCCACCAGGCTGGCGAGCGGGTTGATGCTCACGCTGCTGCCCACCACCTTGGGGGTGATCACGTTGTTGTCGAGGAACTGCACCACCAGCACCACGGCCAGCGCCGAGGCGGCATGCAGCGCGCTATCGCGGGTAACGAGCGCCACGAAGACCGGCAGCAGGCTGCCCGCGAGCGCCCCCACGTAGGGCACCACGTTGAGGATGGCCAGGAGGAAGCCGAGGAGCACGGCGTACTTGAGGCCGATGGCGAGGAAGCCGAGCGAGCACAGCGCGCCGAAGATGGCCGCCACGGTGAGCACGCCGCCGAGGTACTTGCGCGAGAGGCCGCTGATGCGCACCATCACGTCGAGCACCGCGCCCTCGCGCGTGGTGCCGAGCCGCAGGAAGAAGGCGCGGAAGCGGTCCTTGAGCAGCAGCAGCAGGAAGACGAAGAAGGGGATGGGGGCCACCACGGTGAGCACCGCGCCCGTGCCGGAGAAGAGCGAGAGGGCCGCCTTGCCGCCCCAATTGGCGAATTCGCTCACGTGGGCATTGAACCAGGCGATCTGCTCGCGCCGGTCGAGTTCGGTGCGCGCCTCGATCCAGCCCAGCAGCTGGTCGCCCTTGGCGGCGAAGCGCTCCTGCAGTGCGGGCAGCTCCTGCCCGAAGCGGGCCAGCTGCCAGCCGATGACGAAGAAGACGCCGAGCACCACGGCCAGCAGGGTGATGGTGGCCAGCAGCGCCGCCACCCAGCGCGGCATCACGCGCTCCATGCGCCGCGCGAAGGGGAGGAGCAGGAAGGCGAAGAGTCCGCTGGCGAGGATCAGCAGGAGGAGGTCGCGGCCGAAGTGCAGCACCGTGACGCTGAGCGCCACGGCGGCCAGCACCAGGACATACCGCAGGAGCGCATCGGTGGCGGGCATGCCCAAAGGAACGCGATCCGCCCGCCGATCAGCCGGAACTGCGGCCCGCGCGGCGCTCGCGCCACCGCGCACGCAGCCCCATCAGGCTGCGGCCGGCCTCGGCGCCCAGGCGCTCCAGCCGCTCCGGCGTGAGGAACCAGGCCAGCAGGCCCGGCAGCGCCATGCGCAGCAGGCCGCCGGCGATGCGGCCCGCATCGGGCTCCTGGCGCGCGTTGTCCGCGGCGGCATCGCGCTCCGCCGCACGACCGGGCAGGAAGATGTCGCCGAGGAGCTGCAGCCAATGCACGCCCGCAGGCGTGCGCCGCACGCCGTTGTACATCAGGTTGCGCCTGAAGACAGGGTCGGCCACGGCCTTCAGCGTGCGCTGCAGGCGCTGCCGCTCCTGTGAGCGCACGTCGCGCAGGCGCTGGATCTCAGCGTCCACCTCGGCCACCGAACGGAAGCGCTCAGCCATGGTCGTTCGCGGCGTTCACCACGGCGAGGATGATGCGGTCGCGCAGCACCCATCGCCACAGCAGGTAGAACAGAAGGAGCAGCAGCAGGAAGGAGCCCCCGGCGATGAGCATGCCCAAGGCCGGATCCTGCAGCAGCTGGCCGAGCCAGAGGCCCCAGGCCAGGCACAGGAAGGCCGCCGTGATGGTGATGAGGAAGAAAGCGACCAGCACCAGGAGCGCCCTGGCCGCGAAAGCGCCGGCCTTGCGCGATACCACCAGGCGCACGCGCGTGCCTTCGGCCCGCACCATGGCGATCACGGTGCCGGCTACGTCCTCGAAGAACTCCGCCGGCCCGGCGTCAGGCCCCGTTCCGTCAGGTCGCTCAGTTGGCCCCATGCCGGATGTGATCGGCCGCATGGCGCACGCGCTCGGCCGTGGCGTCTGTCGAGGTCTTCACGTCATCGCGGATGCGCCCGGCCAGGTCCTTGCCCTCCTCGAAGAGGAAGCGGATGAGGTCGTTCACCTCCTCCTTGGTCAGGGTGGCGGTACTGGCGGCGCGCCCGCGCGCCTTGTCCCATTCCTCACGGGCCTTGTCGATCAGCTCGTCCAGGTCGTCGCGTGCATCCTCGGCGCGCTTCATGATCCGTTCGCGCGTTTCCTTGCCGCTGCGCGGGGCCAGGAGAAGCCCCACGACAGCACCTACGGCCGCGCCTCCCAGGAAGGCCAGCAGCCCCGATCCACGTTGATGGTCCATGGTGATTGATTTGACGTGAAGATAGGGCCCTCCGTCGAGCGGCGACTGACGGCCGTCAGGAGCGCCTGCGCCGGTTCCTCACCGGAGCCACTTGCGCTCCAGCACGAAGGTGCCGAAGGGGAGCACGGAGGCCAGGCCCAGGCCGACCACGCGCTCGGCATCCCACTTCAGTTTGGTGAAGAGCGGTACGGCCGCCACCCAGTAGCCCACGAAGAGCACGCCATGCGCCCAGCCCACGTACTTCACCGCCAGCGGCATGCCCGCTATGTACTTCAAGGGCATGGCGATGAAGAGCAGGAGCAGGAAGCTGATGCCCTCGGCGAGGGCCACGGTGCGGAAGCGGCGGATGGTCGGCTCGTCGTTCATGGGGTGCAAAGGTACCCCGGCAGGCCCCGGTATCAGTAGGCGGGCGCCATGGACCGGAACACCTGCGTCCAATCGAGGCCCGCATTGCCGCTGCCCAGGCGCACCATCACCAGCTCGCGCTGCGGGTCCACGTATACGTACTGGCCCAGGATCCCCTCCGCGCAGAAGTCGCCCTCCGCCGAGGGCAGCCACCATTGGTAGCGGTAGAAGCCCGCGCCGCCTTGCTCCCTGCTCGGCTTGATGCTCGTTTCCACCCAGTCGCGCGGCACGAGCTGCTCCCCGCGCCACTGGCCCTTCTTCAGGTAGAGCGAGCCGAGCTTCGCGAAGTCGCGGGCCGGGGCATTGATGCAGCAGAAGGCCTTCTCGATGCCATCCTTCCTCCGATCGATGCTCCAGGAGCTTGCGTACTCCATGCCCAGCGGCGTCCACAGCCGGTCGCTGAGGTAGTGGGTGAGCGTACGCTCATCGCCCTTCATGCGCAGGGCGCGCGTGAGCAGCAGGCCGAGCAGCTGCGTGTCGCCGCTCACATACTCCCACTTCGTGCCCGGCTCGCGCTTCAGCTTCAGCTTCAGGGTGTACTTCGTGAGGTCGCGGCCGTAGTAGAACTTGGCCACGGTGCCGAAGGGGTTCACGTAGCTCTCGGTGAAGTCGATGCCGCTGGTCATCTGCAGCACGTGCTCGATGGTGACCTTGTCGAAGCCGTGCGCCTTCAGCTCGGGGATGAATTCGGTGACCGGCTGCTGCACATCGCGGATGTAGCCGTCGGCGATGGCCGTGCCGATGAGCATGCTCACCACGCTCTTGGCCATGGAGAAGGAGGGGTGCACCTGCGCGGTGTCGTAGCCCTTGAAGTAGCGCTCGTACACGATGGTGTCGCGTCGGATCACAAGGAAGGCCACGGTGCGGTGGTCCTTCAGCCAGGTGTCGAAGGGGATCTCCTTGCCGTCCTCCACCTTGTACCGCGGTGCCTTCTCCTGCGGCGCTGCCGCATAGCGGAACGGCTCAGCCGCAGCGGCCAGGGGCCGCGACGGGAATTTCCGGTGGTCGCGGATATCGGCGAAGTTCCAGACGAAGAAGCGGCCGATGGTGCAGCCGGAGAGGAGCAGGGCCAGGGGGAGCAGCAGGGCGTAGCGCATGCGAGGACCGGTGGTGAAAGGTAGCCGGGCAGCCGGTGCCCTGGGCGCACTCAGTGCGTGCCGTGGCGGTGCCCCGGCTCCCAGATCAGGCGTACGAAGGTGCTGAAGCGCTGGTTCTCGCGTTCTACGGGGATGCCGGTGACGATGCCCACGAGCAGGTTGTCCGCGATGCCCACGCGCATCTGCGGGCGTATCGTCATGTCGAAGTCGCCCTCCTCCACGCTCTTGTTGAGCTCCACGCCCACGAAGTTGCGCGTGCCCGTGATCATGTAGTGCAGGCTGGTGTTGATGTCGTACCGGATGTGGGGGCGATGGGCCTTGCGGTCCTGCATGATGTGCGGCCCGGTGTACACCAAGGTGTGGAGGTTGTCGCCCCAGCGCTTGGCGGCTGCCACGAAGGGGTTGAAGATGTTGCCGGTGATGAGGTCGGCGCGCCGGTCGCCGAGGTCGGGCAGCACCAGTTCGTTGATGTACCCGAGGGCTATCGAGGCCTTGGCCCGCTCCGCCACGAGGAAGGTCCACTGCGCCGCCAGCTTCAGGCTCTCCACGCGGTCGGGCGGGCGGGGCGCCTCCCGGCCGGTGCGCTGCGGCGCGTACAGCGTAACGGGCACCTCGATCTCAAGGCCCAGGCGGTCCACCGGCGCGAATTCGTACTCCACCAGCATCTGGTAGGTGTCGTAGCCCAGGTTGTCCGTGAGTCCCAGGCCCGCATTCCATTCGCGCTCGCCCTTGCGCGCGCCCAGGTCGCGGATCAGGTCGATGAAGAGCGGCTCGGCGTGCAGCAGCTTGGGCTTCCCCGGCGCGTCCTCCACTTCGCTGATGTAGAGGCTGTCGAGCGCGTCGCCATCCGGGACCACCGGATCCTGCGCGTATGCGCTGAGCGCGGCCAGCACCCCGGCGCAAGCGGAACATCGAACGAGCATGCCCGCGAAAGAAGGCCCGTTCGGTCACGCAGGCGCGGCTGTTCAGTTTTTTTCACGGCCGTGCTCAGGCAAGCTGTAAGGCGCTGAGCATCGGTATGGATCCGGTCTGGGTCCCGCACGACCCATGGCTCCGAAAGGACTCCAGGGCGACGGGGCCTCACGGACATCCCTCGCCTCACCCTTTCAGGCCCACCCGCACGCCGGTGAACTGCCGGCGCTTCACGCTGTAGCAATAGCCCTTGCTGATGATGTGCACCTTCATGCCCTCGATGCTGAAGGGCTCGCCCTCGCCCACGTCGGCGTAGTCGCTGTAGGTGATGTCGTGGCCATCGAAGATCATCACCTGGCCGCTGCCGACGGTCTCCAGCATGTCGGCGCCGGTGATCACCACGCCGGTGTCCTCGCCCAGGCCGATGCCGATGGCCGAGGGGTTGGCGGCCACCGCCTGCGTGAGGCGGCTGAAACGGCCGCGCTCCACGAAATGGCTGTCGATGATCACGTCGTGGATGAGGGCCGCCCCGGTGGTCATCTTCACCCCGCCCTTGATGAGGCCGCTGCTGCTGTGGCCCTGGTAGATCATGGTGCTGCTCATGCACATGGCGCCCGCGCTGGTGCCGGCGATCACGAAGCCCGCCTCCTCGTGGTAGCGGCGCTGCATGAGCCGCAGGAAGGCCGTGCCGCCGAAGATGGTGGTGAGGCGCAGCTGGTTGCCGCCGCTCATCATCACGCCATCGGCCTTGGCCAGCCGCTTGATCATGTCGGGCTTCACATCGCTGCGCTCCCGGATGTCGAGCACATCGATGTTGGTGGCGCCCAGCCGGCCGAAGGCGGCGATGTAGTTCTCGCCCACTTCCTCCGGGATGCTGCTGGCGCTGGTGATCACCGCGATGCGCTTCTGCGGCCCCCCGATCTCGTCCACCACGCGCCGCAGGATGCCCTCCTCGATGAAGCTGTGGGTGTAGACCTTGGTGTTGTGGCCGCCCTCCGGTTCCTGGCCCTTGTCCTCGTTGCCGCCGATGGCGATGAGCTTTCCCTTGGGTGTCATGCAGTTGGATTTCCCCCGCCCCAGGCCGCCAATGTAGAAGGCCTGCCGAAACCCGTGAGTCACGGGTGGCCGAACTATGAACAAGGGACCTTGCTATATTGGTCCGGCTCGGTTGCTGAGCCCGGCTTACCCCGGTCTGCAACCGGCAACCCCCAACTCCGGTCAAGCACCTTAACCTATGCGCATCCTCGAGCTAAAGGCCATGCGTGGCCCCAACCATTGGTCCGTCCGCCGCCACCACCTCATCATCATGCGGCTCGACATCCAGGACCTGGAGGAGAAGCCCACCGACAAGATCCCCGGCTTCTACGAGCGCATCACCACCTTGCTGCCCAGCACCTACAGCCACCGCTGCAGCGAGGAGCACGAGGGCGGCTTCTGGGAGCGCATCAAGCGCGGCACCTGGATGGGCCACGTGATCGAGCACATCGCGCTGGAGATCCAGACCCTGGCCGGCATGGAGACGGGCTTCGGCCGCACGCGCAGCACCAGCGAGCGCGGCGTGTACAACGTGGTCTTCAGCTACATCGAGGAGCCCGTGGGCCTCTACGCCGCCAAGGCCGCCGTGCGCATCGCCGAGGCGCTCATCGAAGGGAAGGAATACGACCTCGCCGCCGATATCCAGGCCATGCGCGAGCTGCGCGAGGAGAGCCGCCTGGGCCCCAGCACCGGCAGCATCGTGCAGGAGGCCGTGAGCCGCGGCATCCCCTACCTGCGCCTGAACGGGCAGAGCCTGGTGCAGCTGGGGCATGGCGTGCATCAGAAACGCATCCGTGCCACCATCACCAGCCGCACCAGCAACATCGGCGTGGAGATCGCCTGCGACAAGGAGGAGACCAAGCAGCTGCTGGAGAGCTACGAGATCCCCGTGCCCAAGGGCCGCGTGGTGCGCACCGAGGAAGGGCTGAAGGATGCCTTGGAAGTGGTGGGCTATCCCTGCGTGATCAAGCCCATCGGCGGCAACCACGGACGCGGCGCCACCATCGGCATCAAGAAGTGGGACGAGGCCGTGGCCGCGCTGGCCAAGGCCAAGGAGATCAGCCGCAGCGTGATCGTGGAGCGCTACATCACCGGCCTCGACCATCGCCTGCTCGTGATCAACCACCAGTTCGTGGCCGCCGCCAAGCGCACCCCCGCCTGCGTGGTCGGCGATGGCAGGAGCACCATCGCGCAGCTGGTGGCCGAAGTGAACAAGGACCCGCGCCGGGGCTTCGGCCATGAGAAGGTGCTCACGCAGATCGACATCGACGATGCCACCGAGAAGATCCTCGCCAAGCTGGGCATGACGGTGGACAGCGTGCCCCCGAAGGACGAGGTGGTGTACCTGAAGGCCACCGCCAACCTCAGCACCGGCGGCACCGCCACGGATGTCACCGAGATCGTGCACCCCTACAACGTCTTCATGGCCGAGCGCATCTCGCGCATCATCGACCTCGACATCTGCGGCATCGACATCATGACCGACGACATCACGCAGCCGCTCACCGAGACCGGCGGCGCGGTGCTGGAGGTGAACGCTGCGCCCGGCTTCCGCATGCACCTGGAGCCCACCGAAGGCATCGGACGCAACGTGGCCGAACCCGTGGTGGACATGCTCTTCCCGCCCGGCACGCCCAGCCGCATCCCCATCATCGCCATCACCGGCACCAACGGCAAGACCACCACCACGCGCCTCACCGCGCACATCATGCGCAGCGTGAACTACAAGGTGGGCATGACGTGCAGCGACGGCGTGTACATCATGAACCGCATGCTGATGAAGGGCGATTGCACCGGACCGGCCAGCGCGCAGTTCGTGCTGAAGGACCCGCTGGTGGACATGGCCGTGCTGGAGAC
>DDRC01000034.1:0-1622 GCA_002342985.1 Flavobacteriales bacterium UBA2426 | reverse complement strand
GTGGGCATCTGCACCAACGTGGCCGCCGACCACCTCGGGCTGAAGGACATCAACACCCTAGAGGAGCTGGCCCACGTGAAGAGCACCGTGCCCCGCAGCGTACGCAAGGACGGCTACGCCATCCTCAACGCCGACGATGAGCTGGTGATGGCCATGCGCAAGCAGTGCGATTGCAGGATCGCGCTCTTCAGCCTCGATGAGAACAACCGCCTCATCCGCCAGCACTGCAAGCTCGGTGGTCTCGCCGCCATCTACGAGAACGGCTTCATCACCATCAGCAAGGGCGAGTGGAAATTGCGCATCGAGAAGGCCGTGAACGTGCCGCTCACCTACGGCGGCAAGGCCGTGTTCAACATCCAGAACATCCTGCCCGCCGTGCTCGCCGCCTACACGCAGGGCGTGAAGATCGAGGAGCTGCGCCAGGCCCTGATGACCTTCGTGCCCTCACCGGCGCAGACGCCCGGCCGCCTCAACCTCTTCCAGTTCCGCAACTTCCAGGTGGTGGTGGACTACGCCCACAACCCGCACGGCTTCGAGGCGCTGGGCCGCTTCCTCAGCAAGGTGCCCGACACGCCCAAGATCGGCGTCATCGCCGGCGTGGGCGACCGCCGCGACGAGGACACCGTGAACCTGGGCAAGCTCAGCGCCCGCATGTTCGACGAGATCATCATCCGCCAGGACCGCAACCTGCGCGGCAAGACCGACGATGAGATCATCGCGCTGCTGGTGAAGGGCATCCACGAGGTGGACCCCAACAAGCCCTACAGGATCATGAAGAAGGAGGAGGAGGCCATCCGCCACGCCATCGGCACCGCGCCGAAGGGCGCCTTCGTGGTCCTCTGCAGCGACGTGGTGCCAGATGCCCTCGAGCTGGTGCTGAAGCTGAAGGAGCAGGACGAACAAGTGCCCTTCAGCACGGAGGATATTCCGAATAGGAATAAGGAGCTGGTGGGGTGATGATTTATTGAAAAGGGATTCCTCCATTGGCTTCGTACGGGTATGAGGAAGGTCTTTAAGTCCTTACAGCAGGAGCGACATCGCCGAGCCAGAGCGCGCAGGAGCGCTCGAAACTCAAAGACGCGACACCGCAAGGAAAGCGTCACCGCGATTCTAAAGGTTGATGTTGAACGTCTCCATCGTAAGGCGACAACAGTAGTTGCACCGAGTGACCTCCGCCTACTTAGTAATACTGAGGAGTGCCTGGAGTTCTTTGAGCGATTGCGAAAGACAACAAGCATTAAGAGCAAGCAAGGCTCGAGCTTTGTGGAATTGTCGATGTCCAGAACGACCGAGATTGATTACAGTACCATCAGCATTTTGACAGCAATTAGTGATCACTTGAAGTACCACAGGGTCTCCTTGAGGGGCGACTTTCCGAATGACCCCGCATGCAGAAAGTTACTTGTGGACTCTGGCTTTCTCAATACCATGCTCGATGAGAATGGTCGTCCATTCAGAAAGTCGCCCAAATCCGAGATGCTGTTCTTTCAGAAAGGAACTGGAAGGTTTACTAGGAAAGACAATATGAATATCAGCAATGCCGTCAATCATATTGTTAAACATCTAACTGGATCTGAGGGCTTTTGCCAGTCCATTAGAACTGTAAGCTCCCCCAAGATCAG
>DDRC01000013.1 GCA_002342985.1 Flavobacteriales bacterium UBA2426 | reverse complement strand
CGCAGTTGCAGTTGGCGTCGTACACGTCGTTGATGGTGCAGTCGTTGTTGTCGTTGCACGCGGTGCCGGGCTGGGCCGGGCCGCCGGGCACGCCTTCGCAGTCGTCGTTGAGCAGCGTACCGGCGCAGATGCAGTTGGTCACCACATCGTTGACCGTGTTCGCGTTGCCGTCATCGCAGGGGTCGCCGTTCACCAGGTTCGCCAGCAGCGGGCAGCCATCGATGCAGTCGGCCGTTCCATCGTTGTCGGTATCCGCATCGCTCACGCCGCAGCCGCAGATGCCGGGCTCGGTCTTGTTCGGGTCGTTCGGGCAGCCATCGTTGCAATCAGCGGTGAGGTCGCCATCAGTGTCCACGTCGCTCACGCCGCAGCCGCAGATGCCCGGCTCGGTCTTATTCGGGTCATTGGGGCAGCCGTCATTGCAATCAGCGGTGAGGTCACCATCGGTATCCGTATCAGGCACGCCGCAGCCGCATTGCCCAGGCGCGATCTTGTTCGGGTCGTTGGGGCAGCCGTCGAAGAAGTCGCAGGTGCCATCGTTGTCAGCATCCTGGAAGATGTTCGACACACCGCTGACCGGATCACAACTGTCCAATGTGCAGGGATCCCCGTCATCCGGGTCCACAGGTGTGCCGTCGCAACCACAGTCGGATTGTATCACATCGTTGATGGTGCAGGCGGAGCCATCATCACACGGCGTTCCAGGTTCCGGCCCACCGGGACACAAGTCGAAGTAGTTGCACGTGCCATCCGCATCGGTATCGTTGCATAGGAATCTGTAGCTGACCCCGCATGAGTTAATGCTGATCGCGCGCAGATAATAGGTGCCGGCGGGCAGCCCGGCGAAGTTCACCGCACTGTTCGTCGGAACATGATCACCTCCTATGGGGAAGGTGGTCCATGTGACCTGGCCTCCACCGCTATTGTACAGGTCTACCCTAAGACTGCCTGCGGTGGCTGCCTCGGCGAGCAGGCCAAAGGCGATGCTGCCGGCCGCAGGAAGGACTATCTTGTAGAAGTCGTTGTTGTCGCCGTAGTTCGCGAAGTTCAGATGCCCTTCTGCCTGGGATGAATCGGGGTTGAAGACGACAGCGGAAGGGAGGCTGTTGTTGGGCTCCATGTCGTTCCCGAAGACCGGCGCTGTCACCGTATAACTGAGCTGGTAGCTTACGCCGCATGGCCCGTTGCTGAAGACTCTCACATAATAGTCCCCTGCTCCGTAGCAGCTGAACGACCGTGTATGCGAGGCTGGAGTTCCTCCAGTGCCTATCGGGGTCAAGTACCAGTCCGTCTGCGAACCGGTTCCATTGTACACGTCTATCCGGAGATCGCCTGCGGCGAAGGCCTCCGAGTTGGTCGTGATGTTCAATGTCCCATTGGTCGGAGTCTGGATACGGTAGAAGTCGAAGTTGTCACCGTAGTGGCTGAAGTTCAGATGTCCCTCCGTGATCGATCCATGGGGGAGTATCGGATTGGCGTCAGCCTGGCTGAAGTTATCGTTGTCTTCCAAGTCGTTCGCGAACAAGGGCGGTGTCACCGAATAACTGAGCTGGTAGCTTACGCCGCATGGTGCATTGCTGATGACGCGCAGGTAGTATACCCCTGCTCCGTAGCAGGCGTACGACTGTGTATGGGTGGCAGGTGTTCCTCCGGTGCCTACGGGAGTCACATAGAAGTTGGTCTGCACGACGGAACCATTGTATATATCGATGCGAATGTTGCCGGCTGCGACGGCCTCCGAGGTGGTCGTGATGCTTAGCGTGCCATTGACCGGTGTCTCGATCCGATAGAAGTCAGTGTTGTCACCATAATGGCTGAAGTTCACATGGCCTTCGGTGATCGCGGCAGGGGCGAGTAGCGGATTGGCGTCCGCCTGAGCGGAATTGTTGTTCGGTTCGATATCATCCGCGAAGAGTGGCGCTGCCAGGGTAAGGGTCAACGCGTAGGTGTAGCACAGACTCGCATTGCCCCTTTGGACCCTGAAGTAGTAGAGTCCCTTGTTCAGGCAGTTCACCGTCGTGTTCACGCTGCTCGGAGCGCCTGCGGGTCCAGTGGCATGGGTGAACCAAGTGATCTGCGAACCACCTGAATTGTAGACATCGATCCGTATGGTCGAACTGCCCGTGCCGGTGTTCTCAGCGTTCGTGTTGATGGTCATTTGTCCATCCGCCATCAGGTTCAGGCTGAAGAAGTCATCGCTGGTACCTGTCACACAGGGCGGTCCGCCCATATCGCCGTTCATAGCCACACCAAGCGAGACGGTGTTGGCATTGGCGATGTTGTCGTTCGGTTCGCTTTCCGTTTGCGCCCAGGTACACAAGGGCACCATAAGGGCCATCGCGCAGGCAAGCAGTTTGTTCAGTGGTCGCATGGGGCTGGGGTTTTGGTTCAGGGGATTTCGTGGGGTTGGTTCCAAGGCACATCGGTGTGGCCGGCCATTTGTGAACAGCCGTGCCGCTCACTGCTTGATGAAGCGCCCCACCTGTCCGCCGATCTCGAGCAGATAGGCGCCGGGCGCCAGGGCCTCCACGCCGATGGTGCGCGGCGTGCCGGGGGCGAGGCGCCCGCTCAGCAGCACGCGGCCCTGCGCATCGCGGATGGAGTAGGGTGCCGCTGGGCTGCTCTGCGACAGCACGTGCAGGGTCTGTTCGCAAGGCACCGGGAAGAGCAGGAGCGCTTCGGGGTCTTCAGTGCGCATGCCCAGCCCGATGGCCTGATCGAGCCGGCGCACATAGAACTCCTCCGTCTGCACCACCTGCACGGTGAGGACATCATCCCCGCCCAAGGGGTTCATGTCCGTGCTCGCGCGGAAGGCGCCCGTGGTGAGGATGGCACCGTTCTCCGAGAGCGCCAGGCTGCGTGCCGTGATGTAGCCGGTTGCTCCATCGCTGGCCGGAAAGGCGTGCATGAAGCTGCCGTCCGCGCCATCGAGCTTCAGGTGGTAGGCGTTGGTGAAGCTGCTCTGCACGATGGATGTCCCAGGGCCGGGATCCAGGTCAACCGGGCCGCTGAGGGCGCCGATGATGTACGCGTCGCCGTAGCCATCGAGGGCCAGGGCGGTAACGCCGGCGTCCCAGGTCTGGCCCCACACGAGCTCCAGGCCCGCATCGATCTTCATGGCGTATGCGTCGTAGCCGGCGGCTGCCGTGAACGACAGCTCACCGGTGCCTGGGTCCAGGTCGGTGGTGCCTGTATACTCGCCCAGGATGATGATGGAGCCATCCGGTGCGAGCGCGGACCCGTCCACCAGCTCGGTGCCCGTGCCACCGTAAGAGACGCCCTCCACCGGCAGGCCCTGGTCATCGAGGCGGAGCACGAAGCCATCGGTCAAGGATGGATTGCCGGTGAGCGTGATCGTGTTGGGCGCGGTGCCGATGAGCTGCGTGCCGCCGAAGGTGCCCACGACGATGATGCCGCCGGTGCTCGGTGCATGCACGGTGATCGGATTCACCAGGCCGATGCGGCGCACCCATTGGAAGCTCCAATCCGGGCCCAGCTTTACCAGGATGCGCTCGCCCGATGGGTTTGGACCATACGAGACCGCATTGGGCCCAGGGTCCACATCAAGGGTGCCCGAAGGGCTCAGCATGATATAAAGGCTGCCATCGGGGGCGACCGCCATCACGCCATAGTTCAGATCGCCGCTGTTGCCCCAGCTCACCGCCCGGATCAGGTTGCCATCGGCATCGTAGTGCCCCACGAATTGGTCGAACGAAGAGCCGGCATTGAACAGCAGCTCGCCGCCCGGAGCGGGATCGGCATCCAGGATGCCCCGGAAGTTCCCGTGCGCGATCAAGCTGCCGTCGGGGTTCACGTGCAGGCTGGTCGTATTCACATTGGTGGTGCTGGAGAGCGCGAAGGCCCAGGCCAGCGTGCCGTCCGCCTCGGCGGTGGCCACGAAGGCGCCATAGCTGCTGCCCGATTCGGAGACGATCAATTGCCCCGGGCCCAGGTCCAGGTCGTGGTTGCCATTGAAGGTGCCGAAGACATGGACGCGGCCGTCGGCACCGGCCTTCACGTGGTCCAGATTGTTCACCGTGCCCAGCGATCGGGCCCATCCGTAAGTGGGCAGTTGGGCGAACAGGCTGGCGGCGTGCAGCAGGCCCGCGAGGAGGAGAAGTCGTTGCATGGGCATGGGTTTGGTTCAAGGGCACATCGGGGATGCCGTCCCGATGTGAACGATCACCGCGCCCCCGCCTTTAGCGGCTCAGTGCCGGATGATGCCGATGGTGCTGGTACCGCTCCCAGCCACCACGCGCGCGGTGTAGCGCCCGGCGGGCCAGCGCGCCGCCTGGATCGTGAGCAGCTGGGCCGTGCTGCGCTCCGCGTGGATCACCCGCCCTAGGGGGTCGATGACCTCCACGATGGCGCCTGTCTCCAATCCGGCCAGATGCAGCAGATCCTGCACGGGATTCGGATAGGCCACGGCCTCGGCGGTCTTCACCTCCACGGCCACCACCTCGCTGAGCATGGTGGTGCCATCATGGTCCGTCTGCCGCAAGCGGTAGAAGCTCAGGCCGCGCAGCGGTGCGCGGTCCACGGTCTCGTAGCTGGTCAACTGCTGCGTGGTACCCATGCCTTCCACTTCCGCGATGGGCTCGAATCGCACGCCATCGCTGCTGCGCTCCACATGGAAGCCCGCATTGTTCAGTTCGGTGGCTGTGGCCCAGGAGAGGAGCACATGCTCGCCTTCCACCTTGACCGTGAAGTGCAGCAGTTCTACAGGCAGCATGGCGAAGGCTGCGGAGCAGTTCGTTGCACCTCCGCCACCAGTGCCACCGAGGTACTGCGCAGGGCAAGTGAGCGTGATCAGGAGACCTGCTATGGAGATTGCGGTTCTCATGGCATGGTGCGCACGCCGCGGCCGCCGTAGTATCGGTTGCGGTTCGCCGCTGAGCTGTTCATCCCTTCTAGTACCGCGCTCCGGTCCGACGTTCTGCATTGCGCCTGCGACGAGTACCAGTGCCCGCCTCGAAAGCCGGTACCCGCTGTTGCTGTCGGCCAGGCAGCGGCATCGTGATTGCCTGCTGCCGTCAACAGCCCGTTCCCATGGGTCCCCGTGTATGCCCTGCCTTGGCTAACACCGATGGTTATGATCAGTTCTGCAACATTTCCCGATAGATCCAAGGCGCCGTAATAGCCAGCTCCAGCTCGCACGCGGCCATTGTTCGAGGCATGGTGCGCGGTGATGCCGACCCTTGCTGGCCCGTTGATCGTAGGCTGCACCACTCCGCCTGCGCCACCGACCATGGTGGTTCCTGTACCGAGGTATATCGCATTGCCGCCGACCGTTGAATAATTGGTCGTGATCTGCTCGTTGGCCGAGCCCAGGTTGACGAATACGTAGCCGGTTGTCCCGATGGCCGCTGTTCCCCACGGATGTTCGTTCAGCACTTGCACGGCCGGACCTCTGCACGCTTTCTCGTATTCCAGGTCCGATAATGGCCTTAGTCCCGACCAGTCCAGGAATGCTGCCACATCGTACCATGTCAAGAAGTTGCAGGCCACCCAGCGGCCATCATTGGCTTCGTTCGCCACCCCGTCCTGGTCGAGGTCGCAGTAGAACGAGATGGGATCCGTCGCACTGATCGCAGCTGGGCAGCGTATGCCATTGCGATGGCTCACAGCGGCGGCATTTGATAGGACGTAGCGGTTCGTAACAGCGGTGGTGCCTTCAGCCAGGGCGGTTGCTGTCCGTGCATTCTGTTGGGCGCGCGTTAGCTTGTTGAGGAAGTCCACGTAGTCCCCTTGAGCGATCTCGTACTTCATGCAATAGAATGCGGTAAAGCCCTTCGGGAAGGCTGCTGGTACGGGGCCGCTTTGGTCGCCTCCTTCGCCGTTGTTATTGCTGTACCAAAGGTTCCCCGTGCCAGCGCCTATGGAGATTGCCGCTTCGCTTGCGACCAGATAGATGCCGCTGAAATTCGGCTGCATGAAGAAGTCGTTGTTGGAAGTGGATGCCGCTCCAGAACCGAGTCGGAAGCTCCCCCCCGTCACGTACACCATCTCGTGCCCGAAGGCGCACACCTCGATGGGGCCGCCGCTGCCGAGCCCTTGCGTGCCCAGGTTCCAGCGCAGCTCCACGTTGCTGGCCGTGAAAGTGCCCGTGCCGTTCGCGCTGCGGTGGATGAAGGCGCCCACGCCATAGTTGGTGGTGGCGTTGTAGGCAGCGGCCGGGTTCAGCAGGCCCGTGCGGATGGTGCTGCCCGCGGGCGCGAAGTGGGCGGCATCGTTGGCCAGGCGCGCATGCTCCCAGATGCGGATGAAGCGCACCGAGGCTCCCGCAAGTGCCGTGGTGGGCGCCGCGCTGATGGTGACCTGCGTGGCGTTCGGGATGGCGGTGATCACCGTGTTGGCGGCCAGCGCGCCCGTTCCGCCCGTGCGGATCACAGGCATGCCCACGCGCAGCAGGGCCGTGCTGCCCACGTTCAGCGTGGTGCCGGTGCTGCTCACCCCGGTGCGCACGGGGTCGGCGGTGCCCACGCGGAACTTCAGGAAGACCCACGCCGCGTCCCAGTTGCCGGGGGCCACGCTGGTGCGCCAGCTGTTCTGCCAGCTCACCGTGAAACGGGCGTCCACCGTGCCCGCTGTGGTGTTGAAGTCGACCAGCAGGGGCTGCGTGATGGTGAGGTTGTTCGCCCGCGCGCCGGCGAGTGCCAGGCCGGCCAGCAGCAGGGCCCTGCAACGGTTCATGGAGCGGGCGCGCGCGTGCTTCACGCATCCACATCGGGGTCCCCCTCCGGATGTGAACGATCCCGATCCCCGCTTCACCCGCTGTTCACATTCGCCGCGCTCCCCGATGAAGCGGTCGGAGGGCAGGCCAGGCGCCTGTTCGCACCCCCGAACCATGCGTCACCAAGGGCGATCTCCGTATTATCGTGCTCCACTTCGCTCCCCAAGTGGAAGTCAGAGCCGCCCCTTCGATCGCGGAGCCCGCCTGGGCCTCGGGACTTCGCCGCAACGATGCGGCCACGGTGCGCGCGCTCTACAAGCAGCACCTCCCGGCGGTGCGGCACTACGTGGTGGGCAACAGCGGCACCGCGGACGATGCGCAGGATGTGTTCCAGGAGGCCATGGCCGTGCTCTGGCTCAAGGTGAAGGAGGGCGCCTTGGTGCCCGACAGCGACCCCGGCGCGTTCCTGTTCCGCGTGGCCAAGAACAAATGGCTGGACCAGGTCCGGTCAGCAGCGCACAAGCACATGAAAGTGGTGCACGATGACCGCCTGCACGATGCCCGCATCGATGAGCCGGACGACACCGAGGAGAGGCTCGTGCGGCTGCGGGGCATCTATGCGAAGCTCGACGACAAGTGCCGCACCGTGCTCGACCGGTTCTACTTCGAGCGCAAGGACCTCGCGGCCATCGCGCATGAAATGGGCGTGGAGGAGGAGAGCATCCGCACCATCAAGTACCGCTGCATGATGAAGCTGCGCGCCTTCCGCAAGGCCATCAGCGGCGACGACCAACAAGCGATCTGAAATGCGTTCACCACAGAGGCATAGCGAGCACAGAGGAATACAAGGCAGGAGGGTCGCATGCCTTTGCGCGCTTTCTGCTCCGTGTCCTCTGTGCCTCTGTGGTGAACCGTATTCTCTTTCCGCATGAGCCTGGGCGCATTGGACAGACCCACCTTCGAGGCCATCGAGGCCTACGTGCTGGATCGCATGGCCCCTGCGGAGCGGGCGGCCTTCGAGCAGCGCATGGCCGATGACGCCGCGCTGCGGGCCGAGGTGGAGCTGGAGCGGGAGAACATCCGCGCGGTGGAGCTGGGCGGCATGGAGCGCATCATTCGGCGCGTGCGTGAGGAGCATGCGGTGCGGCGCGAGCAAGGCGGCGGATGGACCACCTGGCTGAAATACGCGGCGGTGGTGGCCGTCCTGTTGGGCGGCGCCCTGTGGTTCATCCTGCGACCCAGCACCAACGAGCGCCTCTTCGCGGAGCACTTCGCGCCCGATCCCGGCCTGCCCGTGGCCATGGGCGCCACCGACGATCCGGCCTTCGCCGATGCCATGGTCTCCTACAAGGAGGGCAAGTACGCCGAGGCGCGCGCCAAGTGGGAGCCGATGGCCTTGGCCCACCCGGGCAATGACACGTTGCGCTACTACCTGGCATCGGCCGCGCTCGGCATGGGCGACGTTGACTTCGCGGTCCCGTTATTGGAAGGCGTGGCCGCCGATCCGGCTTCGGCATTCGCCGGCAAGGCCCGCTGGTATCTGTTCCTGGCCTACATCAGGAAGGGTGAGCGCCAGCAAGCCTTGTCCGTGCCGCTCGACGATGATCCTGTCTATGGGGAGCGCGTGCGGAAGCTGAAAACCCAACTGGCCAAGTGATGCGCTTCATCCTCGCTTTGGGGATGTACGTCTGCTGCGCGGGATACGCGTTCGCTCAGGCGGACCAACTCACCGCGCGCCACGGGCGCATCGGCAAGCTCTACGAGGAGAAGCAGTACGCCGCGCTGGTCGCCGAGATCGATGCGCAGGTGGCGGCTTCAGCAGGCACCCCCTGGGCCGATTCGCTGCACCGCTACCTCTACAAGTACGGACGCGCGCACCGCAAGCTGAAGGACGCTGCGGCCGGCACCGCCGCGGCCGAGCGCATCTACGCCCTGGTGAAAGCGCGCGGCAAGGCCGCCCACGAGCTCGAGGCGCTCTTCGACCTGAGCTGGACCTACTACGACGTGGGCGAGCTGAAGCAGTGCGCGCGCGTGGATTCCATCGCCGTCACCGTGGCCGATCGCGACCCCGCGATTCCCTTGGGCCAGCGCGGACGTGCGCGCCAATACCTCGCGTGCGATTACAGCGTGCTCGGCGATCATCGCAATTCGGCCAAGTGGGCCTTGGCGGCCATCGCGCAATACGAGCAGGCCGATTCCATCCCGCCCGCCCAATGGGCCGAGTCGTACACCGCCGTGGGCGTGGCCAACTGGCACCTGGGGCGCATCCGCGATGCCGAGCGCTACTACTTGAAGGCGCTGGAGAAGCTCGGCGATGGCGAGGACGAGGCCATCCTGATGCGCAAGGTGAGCGCCTACGGCAACCTGGGCGTGCTGTGGCAGAACGCCGGCGACTTCACGCGGGCCAAGCTGAACTACCAGGAGAGCCTCCGCCACAGCGACCGCATCATCGCGGCCACGCAGGACCAATTCACGCGCGATGAGGCCATCGTGAACCGCTCGCGCACCTACCTGAACCTGGCCACGGTCTATTTCCAATCGGGCGATGATGGCCGCGCGCGGGAGCTGCTCGACCGCGCCTGGCGCGATCGCAGCGGCGTGCTCGAGGCCGACGACCCGCAGCTGATCGCCGTGAAGGAGCGCTTCGCCGACCTGGAGCTCAACGCCGGCCACCTCGCCAAGGCGCACGCGCTCCTGCGCGATTACCTCGTGGCCTGCGAGCGGAAGTTCGGCCCGCGCAGCGAGGAGTACGTCCGCGCCGCCTCCAAGCTGGGCGAGGTCCTCGCGCGGCAGGAGCGCCATGCCCAGGCCGATTCGCTCTTCGCCCTCAGCATCGCGGCGGGCCGGGCCGCGGGGAACGAGGCCACCGATGCCAACCTGGCGGGCACATTGCTGCGGCGCGCGCGCATGCGCATGCGCACCGGCCGGTGGGCGGAGGCGCTCGCCGACCTGGAGCGGGCGCGCGCCGTCTTCGTGAACACCTACGACAGCCTCCACCACCAGGTGGCGCTGGTGGACGCGCTGCGCGCGGAGGCCGCCTTCGGCGCGGGCGATGCGCGCGCGGCGCTGGACCACGCCACCCGCGCCCTGCGCATCCTCGACGACCGCGCGCGCGCCTTGCGGGCCAACACCCTGCCGCGCGCCTTCCCCGAGCCGCACATCCTGCCCGACGCCGTGTACTGGAAGGTGCGCGCGGCCATGGCCCTGGCGGGCCCCGCGCCCGAGGCCGCGCAATGGACAAGCTGGAACGCCGACCTCGACCTCGCCATCCTCTCCCTGGCGCGCAACAAGGCCGCCGTGGACGACGAGGCCTCCAAGCTCCTGCTCGTGGCCGCGCAGAAACGCCTCTTCGAGCTCGCCATCGATTGCGCCTTCGCTTCTCGCGATGCGCTCGGGGCCGAGACCGCCGCGGAGCGCTTCCTCGCCGTCTCCGAGGCCAGCCGCTCCACCTTGCTGAAAGGACGCTTGAACGCGTTCAAGGGGCTGCGCTTCGCGGGCCTGCCCGATTCGCTGGCCACGCGGGAGCAGGAGATCATCGCCAGCCTCGCGGTCGGCGCCGATGAGGAGCATGGGGCCGCCCGGCTCCTGGAGGCGGAGCAGGCCTATGCCGCCTTCCTCCAGCGCCTGGAGCGCGATCATCCCGCCTACTTCGCGCTGCGCTATGGCGAGGCCACGGTGACCGTGGATGAAGCGCGCCGCAGCCTGCTGAAGCCCGGTCGCGCGCTGGTGGCCTACGCGCGGACCGCCGCCAACCTCTACGCCCTGGTGGTGACCGCCGAGCGGGCCGACCTCGTGCGGCTCGACGCGGCCGACCTGGACGATCGCGTGACGGCGCTGAACCGGGCCATCGCCGAGCGCGATGCGGAGCGCTACGTCCGCACCGCGCGCGCGCTGCACGCGCAAGTGATCGCGCCCTTGTCCGAGCGCATCAGCGGGCAGGAGCTGCTCATCATCCCTGATGGGCCGCTGCACCTGCTCAGCTTCGAGTGCCTGCTCACCGCGCCGGGCGGCCCGAATGATTTCAGCCAGCATTTGCTGCTGCGGCGCCATGCCATCGCCTATCTGCTCAGTGCCACCACGGCCGTGCAGTTCGCGCAGTTGGCGCGCCACCGGGCCCATGGCGCGCTCGCCATCGCGCCGGGCTTCACCGACGAGGTGAAGCAGGCCTACCTGGCGCGCGTGCGCGACAGCAGCTTGGTGGACCGCGATTACCTGCGCTACGTGCGCCAGCCCTTCGCCCTGCGCACGGCCGAGGGCTTGGGCAGCTCGATGCGCGCGCAGTTGCTGCTGGGCGCACAGGCCACGGAGCAGGGCTTCCGTGAGAAGGCCGCGCAGCATGGGATTCTGCACCTGGGCACGCACGCCGAGATGAACGCGACGAACCCCATGTACTCGCGCCTCGTGCTCAGCAAGGACGGTGCCGGTGCGGACCCCGACGCCGATGGCTACCTGCACGCGTACGAGATCTACGAGCTCGACCTGCGCGCCCAGCTGGCCGTGCTCACCGCCTGCGAGACCGGCACCGGCACGCTCGATGCCGGCGAGGGCGTGCGCTCGCTGGGCTACAGCTTCGCCTACGCGGGCTGCCCCAGCCTGGTGATGTCGCTCTGGAGCATCGATGAGCAGAGCTCCTCCGCCATCATCGCGCGTTTCTATGAGCTGCTTGCCGATGGCCTGCCGAAGCACGAGGCCCTGCGCCAGGCCAAGCTCGATCATCTCGCGAAGGCGGATGGAGAGCTCGCGCTGCCCTACTACTGGGCGGGGCTGGTGCTGGTGGGCGATGCGGAGCCGGTGGAGGTCGGCCGGCCGGCGTGGCCGTGGTATCTCCTTGCTGCGCTCGCGCTGTCGGCTGCGGTGCTCCTTTGGCGACGATGCGCACGGGGCGGGGTGTGAGCAGGAACCGCCGGAGCCGTCCGCTGTTCGCTGCAGGCTCCATGACCGGCGCGTGCACCGATGGACCGCCTCGTTTCCTGATCGACTGATCGGTAACGCAGCGGCCCCCACCGTTTCCGATGGGGGCCGCGCTCCAGGGGTCCGTTCAGCCGAGGCCTACTTCTGGATCACCAGGCGCTCGGTGTAGCTGTCGGCATCGGCGGTGATGCTCACCACATACA
>DDRC01000164.1 GCA_002342985.1 Flavobacteriales bacterium UBA2426 | reverse complement strand
CACCTATCCCCTGCCCGAGGCGCAAACGGACCGCTTCATGCTGAAAGTGGTGCTCGACTACCCGCGGCGCGAGGAGGAGAAGCTCATCATCCGGCAGAACACGCGGCCCGGGCCGTCCCCTGAGCCGAGCCTGGTGGTGACGCCCGCCGAGATCATGCAGGCCCGGCAACTCGTACGGGAGGTGTACATGGATGAGAAGATCGAGCAGTATATCGTCGACATCGTCTACGCCACCCGCAAGCCGGACCAGTACAAGCTGGGCGACCTCACCAGCATGATCGCCTTCGGCGGCAGCCCGCGCGCCAGTATCAACATGGCGCTGGCGGCCAAGGCCTTCGCCTTCACCAAGCGCCGTGGCTATGTGATACCCGAGGATGTGCGTGCCGTTTGCCCTGATGTGCTGCGGCACCGGATCGGGCTCACCTACGAGGCCGAGGCCGAGAGCATCGGCGTGCGCGAGATCATCGACCGGGTCCTGAACACGGTGGAAGTCCCCTGAGCGTGCGGGCATGCGCCCCGGCCAGGCGGCGAAGCGCCTCTTCCGGCCCGGAGCCAGCGCCCATGCGACCATGAACAGCGGCTCATCATGAATACGGCCCGGCATACCAAGGAACTCCTCAAGAAGGTGCGCCTCGTGGAGCTGAAGACCCGCGGCCTGAGCGACCACATTTTCAGCGGGGAATACCACAGCGCCTTCAAGGGCCGTGGCATGACGTTCAGCGAGGTGCGTGAGTACAATGCTGGCGATGAGGTGCGCACGATCGACTGGAACGTGACGGCGCGCTTCGGGCATCCTTTCGTGAAGGTCTTCGAAGAGGAGCGCGAACTGACGGTGATGCTCATGGCGGACCTCAGCGGTTCGGAGGATTTCGGCAGCGCTTCGCAGCTCAAGCGCGAGCTCATCACCGAGGCCTGTGCCACCATCGCGTTCAGCGCCATCAAGAACAACGACAAGGTGGGCCTCATGCTCTTCACCGACAAGGTGGAGAAATTCATCCCTCCCAAGAAGGGCCGGGCCCACATCCTCCGCATCGTGCGCGAGCTGATCGAGTTCAGGCCACAGGGAACCGGCACCGACATCGCCGGTGCGCTGCGCTATCTCAACAGCGTGATCAAGAAGCGGAGCATCGCGTTCCTGGTGAGCGACCTGCTGGCTGACGGCTACGAGGATGCGCTGAAGATCGCCAACCGGCGGCACGACCTTGTTGTGCTGCGCACGAGCGACCCCCGCGAGGACGAGCTTCCGGCAGTGGGCGTGGTGCGCTTCACGGATCCGGAGAGCGGTGAGGTTCGCTGGGTGGATACCGGCAGCAGGAAGGTGCGAAACGCATTCCGTGCCGCTGGCCTGAAGCATCGGCAGCGCACACGCGAGGTGCTCCGGCGCTGCGGTGTAGACCACGCTGTCATATCCACTGCCGATGGCTACGTACGGCCGCTGATGCGGCTCTTCAAGGAGCGAGAGGGAGGGCGATGAGGATGCTGACCATCATAGGAGGGCTGCTGCCCCTGGCCACCATGGCCCAAGGCCATGGTCCCGCCTCCGCCGCGCTCGACCGCTCCGAGCTGCGGATCGGGGAGCAGGCCGTGGTGACCCTGCGGTGGTCAGGGGGAGCCGGCGTGGCGTGGCCCCTGATCGGCGATACGCTGTCGACCAGGATCGAGGTGGTCCGAAGGGCTCCCATCGATACAGCCGAGCAAGGGGCGGTACTGGAGCAGCGCATCACCGTCACCAGCTTCGATACCGGCTACTGGGCCATTCCCCCCTTCCGCTTCGGGGCCGGGCAAGAGGTCGTGGAATCCGCCCCCCTGCTCCTGCATGTGTTGCCATACGCGGTTGATTCCCTGGCCTTGCCGAAGGAGCCGAAGCCGATACATGCGGCACCCTTCAGCCTATCGTGGTGGATTCGCGAGCATGCCGCATGGATCGCCGGGGCCTTGGCCATCGCATTGGCAGCGGCCCTCGCGCTGGTGCTGGTCCGCCGCATGAAGAACCGGCAGGCGCGGCCTGTGGAGGTAGCCCCGCTCCTTCCGCTGCACGAGCGGTACCTCCTCGACCTGGACGCACTCGAACGCGAGCGGCTCTGGCAGCAAGGCGAGCACAAGGCCTATCAATCCCGGCTCACGGACCTGCTCCGGGGCTACATCGAGGAACGCTACCAAGTTCCCGCCTTGGAGCGCACCACCGATGAACTTATGCAGGAGCTGAAGGTGAGCCCGCTCTCCCTCGAGCAGCAGTCGTTGCTCGCCAATGCGCTGCGCTCAGCGGACCTTGTGAAGTTCGCGAAGGCACTTCCCTCGCCGCAAGAGAATGAGCAGTTGATGGCCGCTGCGCGCCGCCTGATCCGTGAAACCGCCCCTCCTCCCCCCGTCCATGCGAAGCCGTAGGGACATACTTGTCTGGTGGACCTGGATGATCGCAGCGATCCTTGCGGTAGCGGGCGTAGCTGCTCAGGTGCTCGGGCGGTACGACCTTGGGTCGCCCGGCATGCTCTGGCTCGGGTTGGCGCTCCTGCCGGTGCTGGTGCTGCAGCTGCTGCGCGACCGCCGGCGCGACACGGCCGTTCGTCTGTCGGTCCTCACGGCCCACCTGCCCTCCCGCCCATCTGTCAGGGTCCTCCTGAAACCGGTACCCTTCGCCTTGGGCCTGGCCGGTTCGGGGATCCTGCTCCTCGCTTTGGCTCGCCCCTTCAGCCGCGATAGCCACGAGGACGTGCATCAGGAGGGCATCGACATCGTCATTGCCCTCGACATCTCCGCCAGCATGCTCGCCAAGGACCTTCGGCCCGACCGGCTCCGGGCCTCGAAGCGCGTGGCCATGGAGTTCATCGACTCACGGCCCAATGACCGCATCGGCCTGGTGGTGTACGAGGGCCAAGCCTATACGCAATGCCCCATCACCACCGACCATGGCGTGCTGAAGGAACTGTTCGAAGAGGCTCGGAGCGGGCTGATCGAGCAAGGCACGGCGGTGGGCATGGGCCTGGCCACGGCCTTGAACCGGCTGCGTGAAAGCACCGCGAAGAGCAAGGTGGTGATCCTCCTGACCGACGGGGTGAACAACACCGGCACCGTGCAGCCGATCGATGCCGCATACATCGCCGAACAGCTGGGCATCAGGGTGCATGCGATCGGCGTAGGCACGCGCGGCAAGGCGCTCTCTCCAGTGGCCCGATACGCGAATGGCCAGTATCAGTTCGACTATGTGGACGTGGACCTTGATGAAGCCACGCTGAAGGAGGTGGCCCGCATCACCGGTGGACAGTATTTCAGGGCCACCGATGAGCGCCGGCTGAAGGAGATCTACGACGAGATCGACCGCATGGAGCGCACGCGCTTCGAGGTGCAGCAGTTCAGCGTCCAGGTGGAGGAGTTCCACCCCTTGGCGCTGGCCGGCTCATTGCTGCTGCTCACGGGCTTCCTCTTCGACCGCACGCTGCTGAGGGGCATGGCATGAAAGGAGGCGTGACATACCGATGGGGCCTGGCGGCGCTCTTCAGCGTGCTGCTGGAGGCGCTGCTATGGGCGATGACGGCCGTGCTCTGGTGGGCATTGGCCGAGTTCATCCCCGCCTTGCGC
Source organism: Flavobacteriales bacterium UBA2426 (assembly GCA_002342985.1). Lineage (GTDB taxonomy): Bacteria > Bacteroidota > Bacteroidia > Flavobacteriales_F > PHOS-HE28 > PHOS-HE28. The sequence goes on along the minus strand of DDRC01000164.1, from coordinate 9,326 downwards.
TTCAACCGGCCCGAGATGGCGTGGGGTCTGCTGGCCGGCCCATTGGCACTCCTGCTCTTCATCCTTGACACGGCGTGGCGGGACCGCGCGATCAAGCGCTTCGCCTCCAGCGCCACCCAGTTGCGCGTGATCCCTGCCGTATCGGGTATGCGAAACCTCACCCGCTATGCGCTCCTCCGCGTGGGGCTGCTGCTGGCTGCGGTAGCACTGCTTGAGCCTCAGTTGGGCTCGCGACCCGAGGAGGTCAAGGCGAAGGGAATCGACCTGGTACTGGCACTCGACGTGAGCAACAGCATGGACTGCGAGGACCTGCGACCAAGCCGCATGGTGGCAGCCAAGCGCGCCATGGAGCAGCTCGTGGACCGGCTTGGCGGCGACCGCTTGGGCATCGTGATCTTCGCGGGCGACGCCTTCGTGCAACTGCCCATAACCACCGACCGCGCGGCGGCGCGCCTTTTCATCCGCACCATCGGCACTGGATCGGTCCCCAACCAGGGCACGGCGATCGGCGCTGCGATCGACCTGGCGCGCCGGGCCTTCGACACGGAGAGCGCAGCCGGAAAGGCCATCATCGTCATCACCGACGGGGAGAACCACGAGGATGATGCTGCGAGCGCTGCACAGGCAGCAGCGGCGGCGGGCATCGTGGTGCACACGGTGGGCATGGGCACTCCGGAGGGCGGCCCGATCCCGCTTCGGCGGAACGGGCAGCTGCAGGGCTTCCGGAAGGACCGCTCAGGAACCACGGTGGTGACGCGGCTTGATGAGGCGCTGCTGCGGCGCATCGCTCAGGAGGGCAACGGGACCTTCGTGCGGGCCACGGCAAGCAGCACGGGCATCCTCGAGCTCGTGGATCAACTGAAGGCGATGGAGCAATCGGATACCGGCACAATCCGCTATACCGCCCATGAAGCGCAGTTCCAATGGCCACTTGGCGCTGCGATGGTGTGCTTCCTCCTCTACCTGCTGCTCGGGGAGCGGCGCAACCCTCGATCCGCTTGGCGGACGGTCACCGCATGAGACGAGCGGCCACCATATCGTTCCTCGCGCTGATCGCCTGCGGCTCGCCGGAGGAGCGGACGGCGATCGAGGCGCTGCGTACCGGGGCGCGCGCGTATGCGGACAGCGCCTATGCACGCGCGGACAGCGCTTTCGCCTCGGCGCCATGGGATGAAAGGGCCGTTTTCAACCGAGGCAACGCGAACCTCATGATGGGCCGTTATGAACAAGCGATTGCGCACTTCAAGGAGGCGGGGACCATGGACAGCTCCGCACGGGAGCAGTCGCGCATCCGGTTCAACCTGGGCAGCGTCAGCCTGGCCGAGGCCCGGGATGCCGACACCAGCGTCCTTCGCATGCGGCGCCAGCTCGGGCAGCTCCGCATCGAAGGGCAGGATATCGCCCGTGATGTGGCCACCTTCGTGCTCCGCGACTCCCTGACCCGCGAAGCGGACCGGTTGGAGGGCCGCATCGATTCAGCCTATGCAGCAGCCATTGCGCACTACAAGTCGGCCCTGCGCATCGCACCGCATGACGATGATGCTCGGCACGATCTGGTGCTTGCCCAGCAGGCCTTCGCCAAACGGCAGCGCGAACGCGCAGCACGTGAGCAGCGCGACCGTCAGAAGGAAAAGGACACCGAGTTGGGGGCGCGTGCGCGGCTCATCATGCAGCAGGCCGATTCACTGGTGGAGCGCTATCGGTTCCGCCCGGCGCTGGAACTCCTGCAGAAGGGGCTGCAGCAGGACCCTTCGCTGCGGACGAAGCAGGAGTACATGCAGAAGCTCGAAACCGTGAACGAAGCCGCGCAGGCCCAATGACCACCAGGATCACCATCGGCCTCCTCGCCCTTGCCCTGCCGCTTTGCGCCATCGGCCAGCAGGCATCGGCGGAGGAGTACTTCAACCGAGCCTCTCGGGAATATGTCAAGGTGGACAAGAGCCCGGCCATGCGCATCCTGGATCAGGGCCTTCGTGCCCATCCCGGAGATCCGCGGCTCCTGAAGCTGGCCGAAGAGCTGCTGAAGCAGGACCGCCAGAATCGCGCTGCCCAGGCTCAGCAGGAGCAGCCCCAGGAATCGAGCGGCCAGGAGGAGAAGGATTCCGCCGATCAAGGAACGCCGAAACCCGAGGAGAGCGGGAAGGAAGGCGAGAGCCAAGGCGAAACCGGCGATGGCCGTCGGGAGTCCCGCTCCGGGCTCAACCGGCAGGACGCGGAGCGGATGCTCGATGCCGTGGATCGCAAGGAACAGGACGTGCAGCAGCAGGTGAGGGCCAAGACACGGCCCGCGCACCGCGCATCCATCGAAAAGGACTGGTGAACCATGATTGCCATCGCCCGCATTTCGCTTCTCCTCCTGCTGGCGCTCCGGCTGGTGAGCGCCGATGCCCAGGAGATCTCCTTCCGGGCCACGGTGGACCGGACGGCGATCGCGGCCGGCGATCAACTGCGGCTCACCGTCAGCCTTTCCAACGCCCGCGACCGGTTCGATGCCCCGGACCTTGGGGGCCTGGTGATCGTCCAAGGTCCTTTCGAGAACAGCAGCTTCAACTACGTGAACGGTCGCATGAGCAGCTCGGTGAGCCGCACCTGGGTGCTCACAGCCACCAAGCCGGGCCGATACACCATCGGTCCTGCACGGGCACGGGTCGGCGGTGGCACGATTGAGACCGAGCCCATTGTGATCGAGGTCAGCAAGGGCACGGCAGCGCCCACGGACCCGAGCGTCGCCCTCGGCCAGCAAGGCGATCCCAACCTGTTCATCGCCCTTTCCCTGAGCAAGCCCAAAGCCTATGTCGGAGAACAGGTAGTGGCCACCTATAAGCTCTACAACCGTTACGCCAGCCTTGAGGCGCCCCAGATGGATCCCCCCAAGCTGAACGGATTCTGGAGCGAGGAGCTGGATGTATCTGGCGCACGCTGGGAGGAGAAGGTGGTGAACGGCATCGGGTACAGGGTGATCACCATCAAGCAGCAGCTGCTGCTGCCGCAACGGGCAGGGAGCCTGCGCATCGACCCCATGCAGCTCACGTGCGTGGTGAACCGCAGCTTCTTCAACCGAGGCAGCACCATCGAGGTGCGGAGCAATGCAGCGGTGCTCACGGCCCTCCCCTTGCCACCCAATGCCCCCGCGGATTTCAATGGCGCCGTGGGCGAGCTGGAGTTGTCGGTGAAGGCGGATCGCACTGCGGTCCAGGTCAACGAGGCCATCGAAGTGGAGGTGCGGATCAGCGGTCGCAGCAACCTCAAGCTCATCGATGCGCCCAAGCTGCAATTCCCAGCCGATTTCGAGACCTATGAGCCGAAGGTTGTGGATCGCATCAACGTGAGCGCTTCAGGCATGAGCGGCTCGCGTGGGTTCCAGTACACGGTGATCCCCCGTCACGACGGCCGCTTCGAGCTGGGGCCTGTCGGAATCAGCTTCTTCGACACACGGACCGGCACCTACCGCTCCCTTAGCAGCGAACCTTTGGTGGTGGAGGTGGCACCGGGCGCTGGCGGCGGCATAGCCACCTTGCAGAATCGCCCGGTGCGCAAGGATGTGACCGCCTTGGATACGGACATCCGGTACATCCCCACCGGCACATTCGGCCTTCGTGGGAAGGATGTCTACCTCTTCGGCTCCTGGCCCTGGCTGGCGGGCATGGCAGCGCCGCCGATAGCGTTCGGCCTGCTGATGGCCTGGCGCCACCGGCGCAGGAAATGGCTCTCCGATGAGCAGGGTATGCGGCGGCGTGCTGCGGAGCGCGTGGCCCGGCAGCGGTTGCGCGCGGCATCCGATGCGCTGCGGAGCAACGATCCCGCCGTGTTCCACGGAGCGGTGTCCAAGGCCCTCCGCGGCTACCTGAGCGATAAGCTAGGCCTCGGCGCGGCCGAGGTCGGCGGAGCGCGCCTCAAGGAAGCGCTCGCCGCCGCGCCCGCTGCCGAGCAACTGGCCAGCGACTGCGACCGCCTGCTCCAAGCATGCGACCTTGCGCGATTCGCCCCCATCGAAGGCAAGCCGAGGCAGGAGGTCTACGACGAGGCCGTGAGTCTCATCCAACGCATCGAACGCTCCATGGCATCATGACCAGGGTACTCTTCCTCCTGCTTCCCCTCTTCCAATTCATGGCCCCGGCAGCCGCGATGCGGCAGGCCGAGGCGGATTCAATGGTGGCCGCCGGCCAGCGCGCCTATTCCGAAGCGGACTACGCCGGTGCCCTCACCGCATTCGATAGCGTGGCTTCACGGTACGACTCGCCGGCCCTCCAGCTGGCCCTTGGCAATTGCCACTTCAAGCTGGGCGATGTTGCACGGGCCGTGCTCCACTATGAGCGCGGACTTCGGCTGGCCCCGAACGATGCTGACATACGCGCCAACCTCGACCTGGCAAACGAGCAGGTTCGGGACCGCATCCCGGGTTCCAGCCATTCTCTGGGCAGGACCTGGCAGATCATCCAAGGGAATGACCCTGATTCCTGGGCCCGCAACGCCCTCATCGCCTGCCTCGCCTTATTCGCGTGCATGGCCGGGGCGCTCCTCACCAGCCAACGGCTGCTCCGAATCGGCCTTTGGGCCATGGCGCTCGTTGCGGCCATGGGCCTGGCGGTCTCCCTGACCATCGCTTCGATGAGGCACAGCGCGCTTATGCAGCATGATGCAGCCGTGGTGATGGCAGGCAAGGTGGAAGCGTTGGCTGAGCCCAGGCAAGGCGCGAAAGCCCTATTCATCCTTCACCGCGGCGCCAAGGTGGGCATCGCGCAGGAAGGGAATGGCTGGGTCGAGGTCGCACTGCCCAACGACCAAGTGGGGTGGCTCCCGGCCTCCGCACTTGAACGGATCTGAGCAAAGCCGACACCTATTCCACCATCAGCTTGCCGCGGAATACCCGGTCGCCATTGGTGGCGATCAGGATGTAGAGACCAGCTGCTCGCCCAGCCCCTTGCCACCCCAGGCGCAGCGCCCCCTCTTCGGGCACAGTGCCTTCGTAGAGGTGGTCCACCAGGGCTCCATCCACGCGCAACACGCGCACATCCAGCCGCTGGTCCGTATCCAGGCCAAGCAGTGTGATCGTCGTGCTCTCGCGGAAGGGGTTCGGGTGGATAGAGCCATCGATTTCGGTCACCGCGCCATCTTCCTGCGGCCAATCGCCTTCCAGTGCCATGGCGGATGAGCCCGGGCAACGCAGATAGTTGTTGTTCATGGTTCCGCCCTGGTACCCTTGATTGATGTTGGCCAATGCGGAAGCGATCGTTACCAAGGGGTATTGCGCCACGCAGCCGCCGATGGCTTGGTCGGCGTGATTCACGAGCTGCTGCACCGTCCAGCCAGCGAAGGTGCCCGAGCGGACGATCATGTCCTTGAGCAGCACATCCGATGAGCTGAAGGAAGGATTCAGCTCATCCAATCGCACGCTGATCTTCAATGCGGCCAGATGGCCGAGAAGGGTATTGGAGATCGCGGTCCCGGGGTCCACGGTGGTGCCGCTGGGCAGCAACGCCGCCGTACCGGTGGTGGGCAGCGTATTGATGACGGCCTGGGCCGTGGTGAACCGAAGCAGGCGGCCGGAGCAGCCGATGGTGAGGTGGTTGGGCGCCGGGAAGGCCGCCGACCAGTTGTTGGCCATGTAGCCGGATTGGTTCGTTGCCGTGGCCGGCAGCCCCCAGATGCCCTGGGTCTCGGTGCGGATTCCCGTGCACGAAGCGGTGGAGAGGGTGATGGTGGTCGAGCACACGCTCGAACAGCCGTTCGCTCCGGTGACGGTGACCGCATAGGTGCCCGAGGCCGTTACCGAGGCCGTGGGGGTCGTTTGCGCGGGGCTGGTATTCCAGGCATAGGCATAGGGCGACTGTCCGCCCGTGGCAGCAACGGATACGGTGCTGGTGCTCGGGCTGGCGCTGCACGTCACGGTCGGCACCGGGCGAACAGTCACCGCCAGCGGGGAGGAGGTGCTGCTGCATCCCCCATTGGCCACCACCACGGTATAGCTGCCCCCCTGCGTGGCGCTGTAGGTGCTGGCCGTGGCGCCACTGATGCTCGACCCATCTCGCCTCCACTGATAGGTGAAGCCGGAGCCTTGGTTGGCTGACAGGGCCACGCTGCCCCCTGCGCAGAAACTGGTGCTGCCGCCCGCCGTGATGGATGCCGCAGGTGCCGAGGACACGTTGACATTGGTGCTGGCCGAAACGGTGGTGCACCCGCCGGCCGATACCGCAACACTGTAAGCACCGGTGGCGGTGGCGGTGTAGGTGCTGCCCGTAGCGCCGCTGATGGCCGCGCCGTTGTTGCGCCATTGGTAGGTGTAGCCCGTTCCCGTGGAAGCGCTGAGCGTCACGCTCCCACCGGTGCAGAACGTGGTGGAGCCGCCTGCCGTGATGGCGGCGATCGGTGCGGCCGTCACATTCACGGTGACCCCGGCAGAGGTCGTGCTGCAGCCGGCGTTCGTCACCGTCACGGTGTAGGTACCCGCCGTGGCTGCCGCATAGACGCTGGCTGTTGCACCGCTGATGGCGGTGCCGTTGCGGCGCCATTGGTAGGTGAGCCCGGTTCCGGTGTTGGCCGCAAGCGATACGCTGCCCCCGCTGCAGAAGGTGGTGGGGCCGCCAGCCGTGATGGAGGCGGCGGGGGCCGTGCCCACCGTCACGTTCACCGCTGCCGAGGTGGTGCTGCAACCGCCGCTCGTCACCCGAACGGTGTAGCTGCCGGCCGTGGAGGCCGTGTAGGAGACTCCCGTTGCGCCGCTGATCGCGGAACCATTGCGGAACCATTGGTAGGTGAGCCCCGTGCCGGTGTTCGCGTTCAGCGCAACGCTTCCGCCGCTGCAGAAACCGGTGGAGCCGCCGGCCGTGATGGTGGCCGCCGGTGCGCTGTTCACGGCAACCGCGACCGCCGCGGAGGTGGTGCTGCAGCCTCCGCTGGTCACTGTCACGGTGTAACTGCCCGCAGCGGTGGCCGTGAAGCTGCTGCCGGTGGCGCCGGTGATGCTGGCTCCGTCCCTCCGCCACTGGTAAGTGAGGCCGGTGCCCGTATTCGCGGAAAGCACCACGGTGCCGCCTGCGCAGAAGGTGGTGGGGCCGCCAGCCGTGATGCTCGCGGCAGGAGCTGCGCTCACGGTGACGCTCTGGCCGGCAGACGTGGCGCTGCACCCCCCCGAGGTCACGGTCACCGAGTAGGAACCTGATGCCGTGGCGGTGTAAGTGCTTGACGTGGCGCCGCTGATGGCCGCCCCGTTGTTGCGCCACTGGTAGGCGAAGCCCGTCCCCGTTGCTGCGCTCAGGGTGACGCTCGAACCGGTGCAGAAACTGGTGGGGCCACTGGCGGTGACCGTTGAGGAGGGCGCCGGATTCACCGTTACCTGGATCGCCGATGAGGTGGCGCTGCAGCCGTTGGCATTGGTCACCGACACCGTGTAGCTGCCAGCGGTGCTGGCCTGGTAGGTGCTGGCCGTGGCGCCGTTGATGGCCGTTCCATTGTTGCGCCATTGGTAGGTGAGCCCGGTCCCGGTGTTCGCAGCGAGGGTCACGCTCCCCCCCGCGCAGAATACCGTGGTTCCTCCGGCCGTGATGGTCGCCGAAGGCGTGCTCTGCGTGCCTGCGCACTGGCAGTCGGCCGACCATACGTCATTGATGGTGCAGGGATTGTTGTCGTTGCATGCTGCGCCAGGCACAGCCGTGCCGCCCACCACCCCGGCGCAATCCGTGGGCGCCGTGCTGCAGCCGGCGCCGGTGAACCGGTAGATGACACGGGAGGTGTACGGCTGAAGGGTGACCGTTGCGCCCTGCACATTGCCGTCCACATCCTTCCAGCATCCGCTGGGCACGGAGAAGACCTGCGCAGTGGGCTGCTCGTTGGCCAGCAGCACGTGCGATTGGAACGGGTTGACCGGTACGGCGGTCACGCGCTCCAGCGACACATTGTCGAGGTAGTAGATGCCCTCTGTGTATAGGCAGGTGAACTGGCAGGAGCCCTGATCCGTGATGGTGCTCTGGAAGAAGTGCTCCACGTCGCGGCGATTGCCATCGAAGGGGAATACGCGCTCGCCCTCCTGGGTGGGCAGGTTCAGCTGGCTGAGTCCCTTGAAGCCGACGGTGAGCTCCCCCATCATGTCGCTCACCAGGCTGAAGCGCAGCCTGTACCAGCTCCCCTGTTGCAGCGGGACATTGGTGGTGTGCTTCAGGTTGTGCGTATTGTAGGTGGCATTGCTGGTGAAGCTCACCCGCAGGCTGCCGTTATCGAGCCGTGATGTGTTGTGGGCGAGCTGTCCCTGGCTGGGCCAGCCCGTCCAGCCGGTGACGTTCGAGGCGAAGGTCCCGTTGGGCACGGGATTGGAGCCGAGCACCGAGGTGACCTCCATGCTGGGCAGGTACAGCGGGCTGCGTGTGGAGCCGGCATCCTCGCTGAAGGTGGCTTGCCAGCGCTCCAGGGCGAAATAGCGCGGGGTGCCCGTGTTGGTGTTGAAGAGGTAGATGCTACGGTCGTTGTAGGGGCTGAAGTACCTGTTGTTCGTGAAGGTGCCGTAGTCCACCCAATTGGGGCTGTTGCAATGGTACTGCCGCATGCACAGCTGGTCCTTGGTCACGCTATAGAGCACGTTGCCCGAGTAGACGGTATTGAAGGCAGGCACGTGATAGGGCGCGGTCGCTCCGGGGCCATTGTAGTTGCTGAAGTCCGAGACGCTGAGCTGGATCGCGTTGTTGTACAGCACGTTCCCCTCGATGCGGTTGCCTGAGCTCACCATGGTGTGGTCCACATGCATGCCGCTTGCGCTGCAATTGCTCACGGTATTGTCCTTCACCAGCGCGTTCTTGATGCTGGTGTTGCCGAAGTAGATGCCGTGGCACATCGGCACCGAGTTGATCCAGTTGGGCGCGCAGCTCTCCACATTGCCAATGAGGTCGCGGACGATGTTGTTGCGCACGATGACGCCGTCGGCATGGTCGAAGGTGATGCCACCGCCATCATTGAGGATGGCCATGGCATTGATGATCACGTTCCGCTCCACCAAGGCATTATTGGCCACCGCGATGCCGCAATAGCCGATGTTCTCCATCCGATTGTCCGTGATGGTGACGCCGGCGCCATTGAGCCGCATGCCGATGTAGCCCATGTCCTTCTCTCCCAGCCCGGGCACCATCGCCACGTCGCGCAGCGTACAGTGCGTCACGCTGGTATTGTTGTCCAGCAGGTAGATCGCCGTCCCGTAGGTCCTGAGTATGTTGAAGTGGTGGAAGCTCTGGTTGTTCCCGGTGCTCATCACCGCTTGGTAGACATCGGTAAAGGAGCAGTTCATGGCCTCCAGGTCGGAGGTGCCGGAGACCCGGATTGAGGCGGTGTGCTGGTGCTTGAAG
>DDRC01000127.1:7739-13050 GCA_002342985.1 Flavobacteriales bacterium UBA2426 | reverse complement strand
GTCGATATGCGGCTCCAGCGCATTGCTGGCGTAGGGGAGGGGGGCGAGTTGGAAAGGCATCTGTTTCGTCTTCGCCGGGAATGGCCCGGTCGACGGGCCGAAGGTATTCACCAGAAAAGCGAATCCGGATTTTGAGGGATCGTCCCGGTAATTACTTTTGCGCCCACTTTCACCAACCGTACCACTCACATGTTCAAGAAGTTCGCCATTCTGGCCAGCATGTCCGCCTTCGTGGTGGCCTGCGGCCCCTCCCAAGCGGAGATCGAAGCCAAGGCCAAGGCCGTGGCTGACAGCATCGCTGCCGTGCTCCGCGAGGACAGCATCCGCATGGCTGAGGAAGCCGCTGCCGCTGCCGCCGCCGCTCAGGCCGTTGCAGACAGCGCTGCCGCTGCCGCCGCCGCTGCCACCGAGGCCGCTGCGACCAAGTAATCCTGCCGAAAGGCAGAAGGGAAAGGGGCCGGAAGGCCCCTTTTTCATTTCCCCCTGCCCCGAGGGCTTTCAGGGCCGCTGCTGGGCGAGGAGTTCGGCGCTGGCCTTCAGGAAGGTGCTGTCGGAATCGAGCATCACCTCGTAGAAGCCGGCATCGCCCCAGATATTCCGGGCCACACCGGCCTTGAAGCGCGTGGTGATCTGCCGACGCGAGCGCTCCAGGTCCCCCGGGCGCTCCACGATGCCCTGGGCCTTGGCCTCGGCCCGCAATCCCTGCAGCAGGGCGTCGTTCACCGCGTAGCGGATGTTGAAGTCCGCCGCGCTCCCGTAGGCCTTGAGCTGGGCTCGGTCGCGGTCGGCCACATCGAAGGCAAACTGGTTGAGGGTGCCGCTGAAGAAGAGGTCCGTGAGGAATTGCGAGCCCTCGGCCGTATCGGCCGGCACGAAGAGGTCGGGCATCACCCCGCCGCCGCCGTAAACCATGCGCCCCTTCAGCGTGCGGAAGACCTGCGAGGAGTCCACGCGCACGCTATCGGCGGAGTACAGCTCGCCATGCGAGGTACGGTGGTCGAAGTCCGCCTCGTAGTCCACCCCCTCGCCATAGGGCTTCTGTATGCTGCGGCCGCTGGCGGTGTAGTAGCGCGCGGTGGTGATGCGCACGGCACTGTGGTCGGGCAGGTCCACGTGCTCCTGCACCAGGCCCTTGCCGAAGGACCGACGGCCGATGATCAGCGCCCGGTCGTTGTCCTGCAGCGCCCCGGCGATGATCTCGCTGGCGCTGGCGGAGCCCTCATCGATGAGGATGGCCAGGGGGATGTCCTCGAAATCGCCGCGGGCGGTGGCCACCAGGTCGCGCCGTGGCGATTTGCGCCCCTGGGTGTACACGATGACACGGCCCTGGGGAAGGAATTCATCCGCGAGCTCTACGGCCGCGTTGAGGTAGCCGCCTCCATTGCCCCGCAGGTCGAGCACCATGCGCTGCATGCCTTGGCGCCGCAGCGCTTCAGCGGCCTCCACGAATTCGGCATGCGTGTTCTTGGCGAAGCGGCTCAGCTTGATGTAGCCGGTGCCATCGGGCCGGAGCAGCGAGGCGGCCAGGCTGTGGATGGGGATGGCGCCGCGCGTGATGGTCACCTCCATGGGCTCGGGCCGGCCGCGCCGTGCGATGCGCACGTCCACCTTGCTGCCGCGGGGTCCGCGCAGGGCCTTCATCACCTGGTCGTTGGTGACGCCGATGCCGGCCAGGGGCAGCGAATCGGCCTGGAGGATCCGGTCGCCGGCGCGGATGCCGAGCTGGGCGCTGGGGCCGCCCTCCACCGGGCTCACCACCACCACCGTATCGCGCTGGATGGCGAATTCCACGCCGATGCCGTCGAAGCTGCCCTCCAGCGGCTCGGTGGCGGCCCGCAGTTCGGCGGCGCTGATGTAGTAGCTGTGTGGATCGAGCCGTTGCAGCATCTCCTGCAGCACCTCCTCCACCAAGGCCTCCTTCTCCACGCTGTCCACGTACTGGCGGTCGATGAGATCGAGCACCTGCCCGATCTTCTCCGCAGCACCGGGCTGCCGCAGCTGGAACACCGCCAGCGGCCCCTGCATGCCACTGCCCATGTTGCGGCCCAGGAACAGGCCGGCCACCAGCGCCAGCGAGAGCAGCAGCGGTACGAAGGGCGATATGGGATGGCGCTGTCGGTTCACGGCGGTCAGGGCATCTCCAGCTTGCTCACGAGCAGTCCGCCCTTCTCCAGGAGCGCCAGGCCGGATGGGTCCTTGTAGGCATCGAGGTACACGAGCCGCCTGATTCCCGCCTGCAGGATGAGCTTGCTGCATTCCTTGCAGGGGGAGTGCGTGAGGTACAACGTCGCGTGGCGCGCATTGTTGGTGCTCCGCGCCACTTTCATGATGGCGTTCGCCTCGGCATGCAGCACGTACCAGAGGGTGATGCCGCTCTCATCCTCGCAATCGTTGGGGAATCCGGTGGGCGTGCCGTTGTACCCATCGCTGATGATCATGCCGTCCTTCACCAGCAGGGCGCCCACCTTCTTGCGTGTGCAATGGCTCAGCTTGGCCCACTCCAGCGCCATGCGCATGTAGGCGCGATCGTAGCGCTCCTGCTTCCCGGGGTCTGAATAGACCAGTGCGTCCTGTTGCATGTGTCCGGCGGGCATGGGGCCATGTGCTCATGGGTCCAATGCAATCTTCGGCAGGTCATGGGCGCATGTTCGCATGAGCGCATATCCTGGTGCCCAGGGTGGGACTCGAACCCACACGACTTGCATCATCGGTGTTTGAGACCGACGCGTCTACCGATTCCGCCACCTGGGCAGGGGGCGGCGAAGATAGGCGAAGCCGCATGGGACGCGAGACCTCACTCCCGCACCAGGCGAAGGCCGCTCACACGGCCTGCCGCTTCGCACCGGACGAGGTAGAGCCCGGCCGGGAGGTGGTCGACGGCGATGACCGCCGAATCGGCTGCGCGCTGGGTCAGCACCGTTCTGCCACGGGCATCGATGATCGTGATCACTACGGGCTCACCGGACCGGCGCAGGCTCAGGGTGACACGGTCCGTGGCGGGGTTCGGATGCAGGGTGGCCCATGGTGCAGGGGATCCAGCATCGGAGATGCCCGCAAAGGCTTCCTGGCAGGGCGGCCAATCCTCGGTGAGGTGGTCGAACATGGACGGGATGGCATGGGCGAAGGCCCGCACGCTGTCCACGCGCTGCTGCAGGGCGGCCACGCTGGCTTCCGGCCCACCGCTCGCGGCCCGTGCGAACACATAGGCCACCAGCAGGTTCACATGCATCCCCGGCTCCAAGGTGAAGGGTCCCATGCCGGCCACGGTACGCGGGTCGACCTGCAGCCCGGTGCCGTCGAGGGCGGCGGCCCAGGCACCTTGCGGAACGCCGTTGGTGCCATTGCCCAGCGGGTCCGAATCGCCGGGGAAGGCGAAGAGCGTCGGTACGGCGCCGGGACCCGTGGAATAGCCCGTGCCTCCGTGGGTGAGGGGCGTGGCATCCTTCCACACGCTGCGGAGCTGATTGTGGAAGTGCGCGGCATTCGAGGGGTCGGTCATGGCGTTGGGTCCTTGCCGGAGGAAATACATGGAGTTGCTCAGGCCGAAGCGCTCGTTCTCCGGGATGCCGTCGCCGAAGCCCGTTCCGTTCACATAGCCCTCGGCAAGCGTCTGGCCATTGTCGGCGCCATCCGGATCGAGAAAGGGGCCCTTGAGCACCACCGTGCCGAAGGCTGGCGGCTGTGCGCCATAGCCGGTCACGCCCAGGCAGTTCTGGTCGTCGGGGTCGCCATTGAGCGCATACACCATGCTGCGGCCCGCATCGGTGCCCACGATGTCGTCATCGGGGCAGCCCAGCTCGAAGTCGGTATAATGGCCGATCCGGAATCCGGTGAGCGTTTGCGTGCTGCGGTTGATGGCCTTGTAATGGACGAATACCGTCTGGTCCAGCGCCGGGTCCCCGGTGTAGGCGAACGGCATCATCTGCACCTCCACGCCGATGGGCAGACCGCCGGACACCTGGTGCGCACCAAGGTTGTCGTTGAAGATGCAATAGAGGGCCTGGTCACCGAGGATGCAGGGATGATCCCCGTTGAATGGATCATAGGCCCCGTCGGCATCCTGGTCGATGAAGGGCGCCAGGTAGAGGGCCTGGTCGGCGCTCACATCGCCCATGGCCGGCCAGGTCAGGAAGGCCTCTGGAATGATGTAGCCGTCGGGGAACAGCACGCTGATGTCGCACCCGGGGTCCTGGATGCATCCGAACCAGGCGCGGTGGTCCTCCACCTGCTGGCGGGTGATGCTCCATACCTGGTCGAAGGCGGCGGATACAGCAGGCGTGATGGAGGCATCGGTGACGGTGAGGGGACCGGGGAAGTAATCGCTGCCGGTGGCTCCGGCAAGGTGAGCCGCCAGCCGCAACTGGCCGGAGGAGGTGAGCCCTCCCATCCAGAGGCCGCTCGCATAGAGGGGCGCTGCGCCGCCCGCCACGGGCACGATGAAGGCGCTGCTGCCGGTGGCCAGGTTGGGCCCGATGAGCCCGTTGGAGTGGACCCGGGCCCGCACGTCGTTGATGTCAAGCTCGGCGAAGGCTTGGCCGTGCGCGTGGTGGATGATGAGCGAAAGGCTCGTGAGCAGGGCGGTGGAGAGACGTTCCATGGGTGCCGGATTGAGGTGGGTTGGACGCTATGAATGTGAACCTACACCGGCCTGTGACTCCCCGATTGGGGTGAACAGTGAACGGGCGATGCCGCCCGGCGAAGCGGCCTGCGCGGTCAGCCAAAGGCGCAGGACATCAGCCCCGAGGTGCGGCATGGCGGCGCTGGCACGCTCACCGTGCACTCACCGGCCCAGCCACCACCTCCTGAGCTGCACTTGCTGGCGGGTGGCCTTGGGGGCAACGCTCAGCTGTCCGGTTCCCTCGTGGAAGCGAAGTCCGGTGCGCTGCGCCCAGTGGGCCATCGGCAGCGCGCCCGGCTCGTTGAGGTGCCGCTGCAGCAGGCTCCCGATGTCCGGCCCCGTGAGCCGCTCGATGGCGGCGAAGAGGTCCTCGTCCTTGAACGGTTTCCCCGGTCCGTATTCACGCTGCAGGTCGCGCACCAATTCCTGCACACCGTAGGCGCCCTTCGAGCGATCGCGCAGGGCGATGTCCAGCCCCATGCAGAAGAGCGTGCCCTTGAGGTAGAAGTTGTAGTACTGGTCCTGCCGTTCCATGGCCTGCTGGCTCAGCGTGGTGAGGGGGATGCTGTCGGTGAACTTGCGCATCATCCGCACCTTTTCGTTCACCACGCCCAGGAACTCCTCCACCGACCGGCGGCCCTGCTTCACGGGCATGTGCATGGCGAAGTACTCCGTCATGCCCTCATACAGCCA
>DDRC01000127.1:1252-7549 GCA_002342985.1 Flavobacteriales bacterium UBA2426 | reverse complement strand
ATGGTGTGGAAGAACTCATGGCTGGCGATGCCATGCACGCTTTGGGCGATGGCCGCCGGGTCCAGCGGCATGCAGAGCAGGATCAAGGTGGAGGCGGAGTGCTCCAGCCCATCGCCCATGGTGCTGCCTTCGCGGTTGCTGGGGTTGTGGTAGACGAGGAAGGTGTACTCCTTCACAGGCAAGGTGCCGCCGAGGTAGGCACGCTGGTCGGCCAGCAGGGGGCGTATGTGCCGGGCTACGTCATGGGCAATGGCCTGTCCCGTGGTGCTGTGGCAGGCCACGGTCACATGGATGTCTTCCAGCAGCAGGTGCGCGGTATCCGGCGGCGCCACCAGCATGGGGTTGTCCACCAGGTGGCGGTAGCTGGTGGCTTGGAAGGCCGTTGCCCCGCCGCTATCGGTGGTGCGGGGCAGACTCGTGGCGGCGTAATGCGTGGCGGGTTTCTTCAGGTGGAGCGTGTAGGGCAGGTGCTCGAAGCCTTCGAAATAGCCGATGATGGTGTTGTGGTTCAGCACGGCGGCCGTGGGCTTCACCGTGCCTTCGGACGAGCGGTAGTTCCCGATGGAGAAGCGGATGTCGAACTCCTCCCAGCCATCGTCAACGGAGTAGGTGATGCGTGTCAATCCCTGTGGCTTCGGCAGCCTCCAGCGGTCCACATCGATGCGCTCGATGGGAAGCGGATCGCCATCGCCATCAAAGGCCTCCATGGCTCCGGCCAGCCTGCCGTGGTCCATCACGCCATAGATGCCGGGGACGATGCGTGGCAGGGCGAAGACCAGCGGGGCATCGCCGGGCATGGGCGGCACGAGGATCTCCACTTCCAGGCGGTCATTGCGCTGGTCGCGCAGATCGAGGTTGACCGTGATGCCTGTTTGGGCGAGCAGGCCGGCGTGCAGGGTGCAGGCCAATAGCAGGGTGGGGAAACGTACGGCCATGGAATGCGCAGGTCCGTCATGGGACGGACCGTGCACGCACGAAGTTACTCGGCGGGTCAGAGCCTCCGCAGCAGCACCCGCAGGTCCACCTTCTCGCTCACGATGCGCTCCAGCTCGCTGATGGCCACGCGCTCCTGCTTCATGCTGTCGCGCTCGCGGATGGTGACGGTGCCGTCCTGCATGGTGTCGTAGTCCACCGTGATGCAGTAGGGCGTGCCGATGGCGTCCTGGCGGCGGTAGCGCTTGCCGATGCTGTCCTTCTCGTCGTACTGGCAGTTGTGGTCGAGCTTCAGCCGGTCGATGATGGCGCGCGCCTTCTCGGGCAGGCCGTCCTTCTTCACCAGCGGCAGCACGGCCACCTTCACGGGGGCAAGCGGGGCAGGGATGCGCAGCACCACGCGCTCCTCGCCGCCTTCGAGCTTCTCTTCGTCGTAGGCCGCGCTGAGGATGGCGAGGAACATGCGGTCCAGCCCGATGCTCGTCTCCACCACATAGGGCACGTAGCTCTCGTTGGCCTCGGGGTCGAAGTAGGTGAGCTTGCGGCCGCTGTGCTTCTCGTGGTTGGCCAGGTCGAAATCGGTGCGGCTGTGGATGCCCTCGAGCTCCTTGAAGCCCATCGGGAACCTGAACTCGATGTCGCAGGCGGCGTTGGCGTAGTGCGCCAGCTTGATGTGGTCGTGGAAGCGGTAGCTCTCAGTGGGGAGCCCGAGCGCGCGATGCCACTTCATGCGCTGCTCCTTCCACGCGTTGTACCACTCCATCTCGGTGCCGGGCTTCACGAAGAACTGCATCTCCATCTGCTCGAACTCGCGCATGCGGAAGATGAACTGCCGCGCCACGATCTCGTTGCGGAAGGCCTTGCCGGTCTGCGCGATGCCGAAGGGGATCTTCATGCGCGCGCTCTTCTGCACGTTGAGGAAGTTCACGAAGATGCCTTGCGCCGTTTCGGGCCGCAGGTAGATGGTGCTGCTCTCGCCGCTCACGCTGCCCAGCTCCGTGGCGAACATCAGGTTGAACTGGCGAACGTCCGTCCAGTTGCCCGTGCCGCTGATGGGGCACTTGATCTCCTCGTCGATGATCAGCTGGCGCAGGGCGGCGAGGTCGTTGGCCTCCAGGGCGGCCTTCATGCGGCCCTCCACAGCATCGATGCGTTCCTGCGAACGCTTCACGTTGGGGTTGGTGGCGCGGAACTGCGCCTCGTCGAAGGCCTCGCCGAACTTCCTGCGGCCCTTCTCCACCTCCTTCTCGATCTTGTCGGCGTACTTGGCCATGTGCTCTTCGAGGAGCACGTCCGCGCGGTAGCGCTTCTTGCTGTCCTTGTTGTCGATGAGCGGGTCGTTGAAAGCGTCCACGTGGCCGCTGGCCTTCCAGGTGGTGGGGTGCATGAAGATGGCCGCATCGATGCCCACGATGTTCTCGTGGAGCTTGGTCATGGCCTCCCACCAGTAGCGGCGGATGTTGTTCTTCAGCTCGGCGCCGTAGGGGCCGTAGTCGTACGTGGCGCTGAGGCCGTCGTAGATCTCGCTGCTGGGGAACACGAAGCCATACTCCTTGGCATGGCCGATGAGGGTCTTGAGGCGGTCTTCCTGGTTGCTCATGATGTGCGCGCGGTCGCTCTGGAAACCTTCAGCGTCGCGGGGCGCAAAGATGTGAAGCGCGAAGGAACCGCAACGGAGCGGACACGCGACGAATTCGCGACGCCCAGGTCGGCGGTGAAGGTGGCGTTCCCGCTGCGCCGCCGCATGGTTGCGGCTGAACCCGGTAGCTTCGCGCCATGATCGAGCACCGCGGCACCCTCATCTCCGAGGACCTCTTCGAGAAGCGCTTCGTCTGCGACCTGGGGGCCTGCAAGGGCGCCTGCTGCGTGGAGGGCGAGAGCGGCGCCCCGCTGGAGCCCGAGGAGGCCGAGCAGATCGAGAAGCTCTGGCCCGAGTTCCGCAGCTACATCCCGGAGAAGGGCCGCCAGGCCGTTGCCGAGCAGGGCTTCAGCGTGATCGACGAGGACGGTGACCTGGTGACGCCGCTCGTGGATGGCAGGAAGGAATGCGCCTTCACCATCTTCGAGAACGGCATCGCGCTCTGCGGCATCGAGAAGGCCTGGAAGGACGGGAGGATCCCCTTCCGCAAGCCGATCAGCTGCCACCTGTATCCCATCCGCATCGAGAAACTGAAGTTCCACGAGGGGCTCAACTACCATCAGTGGAACCTGTGCAAGCCGGCGCGTGCGTGCGGCGCCAAGCTCGATGTGCCGGTATTCCGCTTCCTGAAGGATGCGCTCATCCGCAAGTACGGCGAGGCCTGGTATGCGGAGCTGGAGGGGATCTACGCGGAGTGGGAGAAGGAGCGCAAGAGCGGCAAGCAGTAGCCCTCTCCGCCCTGCCTCGTAGGGGGCACCGGGAGGAAAGGCCCGCGCGCGCGTTCGCTCCGTCCGCTGCGTCCCCGGCAGAGCCCGCATCCACCGATCCCCCGCCGCTCGCGATCCTCCGTGCCACTCCCACCGTGGAACGCCCGTCACCACTGCGAACCGCGCACCCATGTTCGCGCTTTCGCCCTACGGCCGCGCGGCTCCGGGCTTGTTAACCGATCGTGAAAAGAAATCGCTTGCAAGTGTCCGCGGTGCGTCTCTTCCGCGTCTGTCGCGGGGAACCGGCCCGTGTTGAAAAGTAGAGGTAAGTGGTGCCGCCGACCCGTTGCACCGCCCCCGCTCCGGGGCCACTTTTGTGACCCGCCGACGCCCCGGCCCCGATCCCTTCGGAGCACGACGCCGGCGGACCCAGCGAAAAGACCGAGAAGTGAAGATGGCGGGACCCGTCCTGCCGGCGAAACCGTCCCCACACGAACCCAGAACGCATTACCGATGAGCGCCCAACAAGACCCCCAGATGAGCATGGAGCTCCCGAGCAACGCTGACGCCAACGAGCCGATCCTGAAGGAGAACAAGGACCGCTTCGTCATCTTCCCCATCCAGCACCACGACATCTGGCAGTTCTACAAGAAGCACGAGGCCGCCTTCTGGACCGCCGAGGAGATCGACCTGCATGCCGACCTGGTGGACTGGGCCGACAAGCTCAACGACGATGAGCGCTACTTCATCAAGCACGTGCTGGCCTTCTTCGCCGCCAGCGACGGCATCGTGAACGAGAACCTCGCCGAGAACTTCCTCCACGAGGTGCAGTACCCCGAGGCCCGCTTCTTCTACGGCTTCCAGATCGCCATGGAGAACATCCACAGCGAGACCTACAGCCTGCTGATCGATACCTACATCAAGGACCCCATCGAGAAGGACCGGCTGCTGCACGCCATCGAGACCGTGCCGTGCGTGGGCAAGAAGGCCGAGTGGGCCCTGCGCTGGATCGGCAAGGGCAGCTTCGCCGAGCGCCTCATCGCCTTCGCCGCCGTGGAGGGCATCTTCTTCAGCGGCAGCTTCTGCAGCATCTTCTGGCTCAAGAAGCGCGGACTCATGCCCGGCCTCAGCTTCAGCAACGAGCTCATCAGCCGCGACGAGGGCCTGCACTGCGACTTCGCCTGCCTGCTCTACACCAAGCACCTCATCAACAAGCTCCCCAAGAAGACCGTGGAGACCATCATCCGCGACGCGGTGGAGATCGAGAAGGAGTTCGTCACCGACGCCCTGCCCGTGAACCTGATCGGCATGAACGCCAAGCTCATGCAGCAGTACATCGAGTTCGTGGCCGACCGCCTGCTGGTGGAGCTCGGCAACGAGAAGATCTACAACGCCATGAACCCCTTCGACTTCATGGAGATGATCTCCCTCCAGGGCAAGACCAACTTCTTCGAGAAGCGCGTGGGCGAGTACCAGAAGGCCGGCGTGCTCAACAAGGAGAAGGACCAGGCCAAGTTCACCCTCGACGCTGACTTCTAGTTGTCGGCGGTCGTTGTCCGATGCCCGATGCATGGCCCGTGCGGCATCGGGCTCGGACAGCAGACAGCCGGCATGCATCCGCAATTCACATCCGCCGGTTGACGATCATCCGTTTGACAACCGGGCCAAGGGATGGGCAGGGGACCATCTTGGAAGCCCTGCATTGACAGGAAAAACAACACGCCGGACCGACGAGGCGGGAGCCGAGGCGGGCCGGTCCACCAAAACCAAACCCATCGAGAGAACATGTACGTCATCAAGCGCGACGGCCGCCGGGAGGCAGTGAAGTTCGACAAGATCACCGCCCGGGTGAAGAAGCTGTGCTATGGACTGGACCCCATGGTGGATGCCACCGTGGTCACCATGAAGGTGATCGACGGCATCTACGATGGCGTCACCACCACCGAGCTCGACAACCTCACCGCCGAGGTGGCCGCCACCATGACGGTGAAGCACCCGGACTATGCCCAGCTCGCCAGCCGCATCGCCGTCAGCAACCTGCACAAGAACACCAAGAAGTCCTTCAGCGAGACCATGAAGGACCTCTACGACTACGTGGACCCCAAGACCGGCGAGAAGGCCAGCCTCATCGCCGAGGACGTGTACCAGATCATCCGCAAGCACGCCGATACGCTGGACAGCGCCATCATCTACGACCGCGACTTCAGCTACGACTTCTTCGGATTCAAGACCCTGGAGCGCAGCTACCTCCTGCGCATGCACGGCAAGGTGGTGGAGCGCCCGCAGCAGATGCTCATGCGCGTGGCCGTCGGCATCCACAAGGAGGACCTGGAGAGTGCCATCCGCACCTACAACGACCTGAGCGAGGGCTGGTACACCCACGCCACCCCCACGCTCTTCAACGCCGGCACCCCCAAGCCGCAGATGAGCAGCTGCTTCCTGCTGCAATTGAAGGACGACAGCATCAGCGGCATCTACGACACCCTGAAGCAGTGCGCCCAGATCAGCCAGAGCGCCGGCGGCATCGGCCTCAGCGTGCACAACCTGCGCGCCAAGGGCTCTTACATCAAGGGCACCAACGGCACCAGCAACGGCATCGTGCCCATGCTGCGCGTGTTCAACGACACCGCCCGCTACGTGGACCAGGGCGGCGGCAAGCGCAAGGGCAGCTTCGCCATCTACCTGGAGCCCTGGCACGCCGACGTGTTCGACTTCCTCGAGCTCAAGAAGAACCACGGCAAGGAGGAGATGCGCGCCCGCGACCTCTTCTACGCCATGTGGGTGCCCGACCTCTTCATGAAGCGCGTGGAGCAGAACGGCGACTGGACCCTCATGTGCCCCAACGAGTGCCCCGGCCTCAGCGACACCCACAGCGAGGAGTTCGAGGCGCTCTATGAGAAGTACGAGGCCGAGGGCAAGGGCCGCCAGACCATCAAGGCCCAGGAGCTCTGGTTCAAGATCCTCGAGAGCCAGATCGAGACCGGCACGCCCTACATGCTCTTCAAGGATGCCGCCAAC
>DDRC01000127.1:468-973 GCA_002342985.1 Flavobacteriales bacterium UBA2426 | reverse complement strand
GCCCTGCCCAAGTTCGTGGAGAAGGGCAAGTTCGACCACGACAAGCTCTTCGAGGTCACCTACCAGCTCACCAAGAACCTCAACCGGGTCATCGACCAGAACTACTACCCGATCCCCGAGGCGCGCCGCAGCAACATGCGCCACCGCCCCATCGGCATCGGTGTGCAGGGCCTGGCCGACGCCTTCATCCTCATGCGCTATCCCTTCGATAGCGTGGAGGCCAAGGTGCTGAACCGCGAGATCTTCGAGACCATCTACTACGCCGCCCTCACCGCCAGCAAGGACCTGGCGAAGGAGGAAGGCCCCTACGAGACCTACGCCGGCAGCCCCATGAGCAAGGGCATCATGCAGCCCGACATGTGGGGCGTGAAGCCCAGCGACCGCTGGGAGTGGGAGGCGCTGCGCGCCGAGGTGAAGCAGCACGGCGTGCGCAACAGCCTGCTGCTGGCGCCCATGCCCACGGCCAGCACCGCCCAGATCCTGGGCAACAACGAGTGCTTCGAGC
>DDRC01000127.1:0-121 GCA_002342985.1 Flavobacteriales bacterium UBA2426 | reverse complement strand
CATCTGCCAGAGCCAGAGCCTCAACATCTTCATGGAGAACGCCAACTTCGGCAAGCTCACCAGCATGCACTTCTACAGCTGGAAGGCGGGCCTGAAGACCGGCATGTACTACCTGCGCACC
>DDRC01000227.1:62523-75606 GCA_002342985.1 Flavobacteriales bacterium UBA2426 | reverse complement strand
GTTGCAGGGCGGTGCGGGTCGGTGATGCCAAGCGCAAGCTGGTGAGCGCGCTGGAAGAGGCTGCGGACGGCTCCTGGTGGGTGGGCACCCTGGGCAGCGGGCTGTACCGCATCGCGCCGGATGGCCGCCTGCTGGCGGAGTTCGACGAGGAGACCGGCTTACTGCAGAACAACGTCCGCTGCCTGCTGATCGATGACCGCGACCGGCTCTGGGTGGGCACCAAGCTCGGCCTGAACCAATACGATGGGCAGCGCCTGCGGACCTTCACCGTGCATCAAGGCCTGCCGAACGACAACATCCAATGCGCCTTCCAGGACCACGAGGGCAATATCTGGTTCGGCACCGATGGCGCGGGGGTGCTGCTCTACCTCGGCGACCGCTTCGTCACCTTCACGGTGAAGGATGGGCTCTGCAGCGACCAGGTGATGAGCGTCACGCCTGACTCCCGAGGCGATCTGTGGCTGGGCACCTACGACAACGGCCTGTGCCGGCTGGATGGCATGGCCATGATCACCACGCTGGACGGACTGCCGAACAACACCATCTGGTCGGGGCTCCTCGCCCAGGACGGGACCATGTGGTTCGGCACGAGCGACGGCCTCGCCCGCGTGGTGAATGGTGTCGTGGAGCGCCCCCAAGGGGAAGCGCCGCTTGCCGGCTCGCGCGTCTTCGCCCTGCACCAGGACCCGTCGGGACGCATCTGGTGCGGCACACGCGAGGGGCTCTTCTCGTTGGCCCCGGATGGATCCACCACCACCGCGGCCCGGGGCGCGGGAGCCCCGCAGCGCTCGGTGCGGGCCATCATCGGACTGCCCGATGGCACGCTCGAATTGGCCGGTGACGATGGGTGCTACCGGTACCGGAACGGCTCCTTCCTCCGCATCGGGGAGAGCGAGGGGCTCTGCGATGAGACCGCCCTCTGCCTGCTGCGCGACCAGGCGGGCCGCACCTGGGTGGGCACCGCCAACGGCCTGTCATGCCTGAAGGACGGCGGAGCCAGATGCATCCGCATGGCGCAGGACTTCGGCTCCAACTACATCGATTTCCTGATCGCCGACGAGCACGGCCTGGTCTGGGCCGGCACCAATAACGGGCTCTTCCGCTTCCACCCGGACAGCCTGCTGGCCGACAGTTCCGCCTACACGCACATCACCCTGAGCGATGGCCTGCGCGGACTCGAGTTCAACCTGAACGCGGCCCACGCCTGGACGAAAGGGCGGCTCCTCTTCGGCAGCGCATCGGGCACCGTGCTGCACAGCCCCTTGACCAATGGCCATGCGGCCTCGGATCCAGTGCCGCGGGTGCACATCACCGGTGTGCGCTCCTTCCTGCAGCCCAGCGCTTGGAAGGATGCCTGCGACAGCCTGGATGCCGATGGGCTGCCGGCCGGCCTGCACCTCTCCTATCGGCGCCACTACCTCACTTTCGATTATACGGCCGTTGCCTTCAACCGACCCGAGCAAGTGCGCTTCCGATACCGGCTCACGGGCCTCGATCCCGACTGGCTGCCCGCCACGGAAGCCCGCTTCGCCAGCTTCAGCAACCTCCCGCATGGCGACTACACCTTCGAGGTGATGGCCGCCGTGGGCAATGGCCCTTGGAGCGCTCCAGCGACCTTCTCCTTCCGGATCGACCCGCCCTATTGGGCACGCTGGTGGTTCTTCGCCGCCTGCGCGGCCGCCGCCGCAGCCCTGGCCTGGGGCATCCACCGCATCCGCACCCAAAGGCGGGAGCGCCGTGAGCGCACGCGGCAGCTGGTGCTTCGGTCGCGCATGCTGCAGCTGGAGCAGCAGGCGCTCAACGCCAACATGAACCGCCATTTCGTCTTCAACGCCCTCAACAGCATTCAGTTCCACATCAACCGGCAGGACCGGGCCACGGCCAGCCGCTACCTCACCAGCTTCGCGAAGCTCATCCGTAAGAACCTCGATGCCAGCCAGAGCGACACCACCACGCTGGCCGAGGAATTGGAGCGCCTGGAGCTCTACCTGAAGCTGGAGCACATGCGCTTCAAGGACAAGTTCCGCTACACCATCGCGGTGGACCCCGCGGTGGATGCCACTCAGGTGCGCCTGCCCGCCATGATGCTTCAGCCCTACGTGGAGAACAGCATCTGGCACGGCATCCTGCCCATGGGGCACCAAGGGCATGTGGAGATCACCGTGGAACCCACTACGGACGCAGACCGGGTCATGGTGCGGATTGCGGATGACGGTATCGGCGTCGACGAAAGCCGCAAGGCCAAAGCCGGTCAGGAGAACGACCACATCTCCAGGGGCATCGAGATCACCAAGGGCCGGGCGGATGTCTTGCGTCGGCTCGAATTGACCGATATCCGGATTGATGGGCCCAAGCAACGGTGGGACCTGGCCAGCCAACGGAGCATTGGCACGGAGGTGACCATCGAACTGCCTGTCCAACAGTCCGTAATAAAGTCCGCCGAGGGCTTGTGAACGGCCATTCCGTGCACTACATTTGACAATCGAATCATGCGTCGGATTCCTTCATATCTGTTGACCTTGGCCCTGCTCGCGTTCATGGCCGTCAGCTGCGCCAAGGAGGAGTCCATCGGGCCGTGCCATGCGAATGAAAACGGTACGACCAAGAGCAAGGGTGGCATCACCTCGGAAACCGACCCCTCCAATTCAGGGCAGGGTTCGGGCCGCAAGACGGACAAGGACGGTGCATCCATCAGCGACGACGGTGACGACGTTGGTGACGGAGAGCGCAATCGCAAGAAGAAGCCGAGCTGACCCCCCTCAGCGCGCTTCCTCCGATGGACGCCCGGGTCACCGGGCGTTTTCATTTCCACCCATCGCTGGGCCATTGCAACCATTCCCCGCAGGAGCTTGGGGCGCAACAGGGCCTCCGGGTACTTTCCCGTACCTGATACCCCTGCCATGCCGCATACCAGCCAGGACCATGTGAATCGCCTCATCCAGTCGATGAGCCCGGCCGAGAAGCGCTACTTCAAGGTGCATTTGGCCCGCAACGGACAGGAACCAGGCAGCAACCAGCAGGTGCTTTTCGATGCCATCGCCGGCATGCCCGTCTTCGATGAGCGCGCCCTCCTCGAGCGGTTCCAGGAAGCGCCGTTCATGCGGCATTTCGCCATCACCAAGCGCCGGCTCTACGAGGCGATCCTGCACAGCCTGGAGGCCTTCCATGCGGAAAGCTCCACGGATGCCCGCTTGCACCGTCTGCTGCACCAGGTGGAGCTGCTGCACAAGCGCGCGCTGTATACCGACGCTTGGAAGGTGCTGCAGAGCGCACGGAAGATGGCCGAAGCCATGGAGCGGCTGCCCGGCCTGCAGCAGGTGGCCGATTGGGAGCGACGGCTGCATGAATGCCGCAATTACGCCGGCCTGGATGATGCGGGGCTCGACACGATGCGGGAGCGTTCGGGCCGGTTGCGGGAAGCCCAGGCCCAGATCGACGCACTATGGGACGTGAAGAGCCGCCTGTTCCTGCTGCTCTATCGGCAGGGCAGCGCACGTGGAGCCGCCGCCCTGGCCGCGGTGCAGGTCCTGCTTCAACACCCGCTGCTGCACGACGGGGCGGAGCTGCTCACCTCGCAGGCCCAGTTCCTGCACCATCATGTGCGCAGCGCTGCCGCCTTCGCCGCCGGTGCGGCGCAAGAGAGCCGTCGGCATCTCCTCGCCAACCTGGACCTGCTTGAGCGCGAGCGGCACCGGTTCAAGGAAGAGCCGAACCTGATCCTGGGCGTGATGAGCAACCTGGCCTACGTTACCGTGCAATGCGGCCTGCACGACGAGGCCTTCGAGCTGCTCAGACGCTTCCGCGCCCTGCCGGCCCAATGGGGCATGCCCGAGACCGAGGACCTGGATGTGAAGCTCTTCGCCACCACCACGAGCCTTGAGCTGAGCATGCACCTGCGCGTAGGCCAGGTGGAGCGCGCCATGGAGCTCATGCCGGTGCTGGAGCGCGGCCTGAGGCAGCACGGACCGCGCCTTGGACCCGTGCGCCGCGCGGCGCTGCAATACCTGTCCGCCTACGCACACCTCGCGGCCGGCGATCCGGAGGGCGCGCTCAAACGCGCCAACGAGGCCCTGAACGCCACCCGGCACGACGACACCAGTGATACGGCCTGCTTCACGCGGCTGCTGCACCTGCTGATCCTGGCCGACCTGGGCAAGTACGACCTGCTGCCCTACGCGGTGCGCAACACGGAGCGCTACCTGCGCATCCATCGCGTGGTCCATCGCTTCGAGCCCCGCCTGCTGCAGCTGATGCGTTCGCTCGCGCGCGCCAAAAGCGCCCAAGACCGCACCCAGGCCCTCACCGACTTCCGCGAGGACACGCTTGCGCTGCTCGAAGACCCTATGGAACGCCGTGTACTCGACCACCTCGACCCCATCGCCTGGGCCGAGAGCCGCATCTTGGGCAAGCCCTTTGCGCTGACGCTCAAGGAGCGCGCGGCCCGCCTGCACCGCGCCGCCTAGCGCGCGGTCAGGAAAGCATCCCAGCCTTGGGCGCGCAGCTCATGCTCGCCGCCTTGCCTGTCCACCAGCCGGTAGCCGCTGCCCCGGTCGGTCATATGGCCCACCACCGTAAGGCTGGGATTGCCCTTCACCTTCTCATAGTCCGACGGAGCGATAGTGAAAAGCAGCTCGTAATCCTCCCCGCCATTCAGCGCACAGGTGGTGGGGTCGAGGCCGAACTCGCGCGCGGTGCCGTAGGTATGAGGGTCGATGGGCAGCTTCTCGTCGTATAGCCTGACGCCAAGGGCCGAGGAACGAGCGATGGGGATGGCGGCGCTGGCGAGGCCGTCGCTGATGTCGATCATCGCCGTGGGCCGCACCCCCAGCTGGCGGAGCAGTGCGACGATGTCGCGGCGCGCCTCGGGCTTGAGCTGGCGCTCCAGGATGTAGTCGTGGCCCGCGAGGTCGGGCTGCGCACCGGTCTCCTTGAAGACGGCCTTCTCGCGCTCGAGCACCTGTAGCCCCATGTAGGCCCCGCCGAGGTCGCCGCTCACCACCAGCAGGTCATGCTCCCGAGCACCCGACCGGTACACGAGGTCGCCAGGCAGCGCCGCACCGATGGCCGTAATGCCGATGACGAGGCCGCTTGTGCTGCTGCAGGTGTCGCCGCCCACCAGGTCCACCCCGTAGTTGCGGCACGCGAGCAGCATGCCTTCATAGAGCTCATCCACCGCCTCCACCGGGAAGCGGTTGCTGAGGGCGAGGGCCACGATGACCTGCCTGGGCTCGGCGTTCATGGCATACACATCGCTCAGATTGACGACGATGGCCTTGTAGCCCAGGTGGCGGAGTGGCACATAGCCCAGGTCGAAGTGGACGCCCTCCACCAGCATATCGGTGGTGACCACTTGGTGGAGGCCCTGCGGATCGATCACCGCGGCATCGTCGCCGATGCCCCTGACAGTCGATGATTGCTGCAAGCGGATGCGCGAGGCGAGACGCTCGATGAGGCCGAACTCCCCGATGGCGGAGAGCTCGGTGCGGGAGGATTGCTCGGACATGGCGGGGCGAAGTTCCGTCATCGGGGCGTGCGGATGATCAATACATTCTGGGGCCCCCGATCGACGGGGAAAGCGTCGATCCGCCATGTTCCTCAACTGCCACAGCTGGTTCAGCCTCAAGTACGGGATCCTCAGCCCCCAGGCGCTGCTGGAGGAGGCGGCGAAGGCGGGGGTGCGCGCCATGGCGCTCACCGACATCCATTGCACAGCCGGCATACCGGACTTCGTGCGGCTGGCGGAGAAGGGGTTCGGCATCCGCCCGGTGGCTGGCATCGAGTTCCGGCAGGGCGCGCGGCTGCTCTACATCGGCATTGCGAAGGACAACGATGGGTTCCAGCGGCTCAACGAACTGCTGTCGCCCCACCTGCTCGATGGCGTGTCACTGCCGGAGCACCCGCCGGAGCTTGACAATGCCTTCTTCATCCTGCCCTTCGCCACGCCCCATCGGCGCCTGCGGCCCAATGAACGCATCGGGATACGGCCGGCGGAGGTCACGCGCCTGCCCTTCTCGCCCTGGGCACGGCATGCGGAGGGGCTCGTCGCCCTGATGCCCGTGACCTTCGGCAGCGGCAAGGCCGACCGGAACACCCATCGCCTGCTGCGCACCATGGACAGGAACACGGTGCTGAGCCTGCTGCCGAACGAGGAGCTGGCGCAGCCCGATGAGCGCTTCCGCACCGCCGAGGAGGCCCGCTCGGCCTACCAGGGATTCCCTGCCCTGCTCCAGAACGCGCAGCGGCTCTTGGACAACTGCTCCATCGCCTTCGACGGAAGCGACAAGACGCCTCCCGTGGTGGGCAGCAGCGCACAGGCGGATCAGGAGCTGCTGGGAGGGCTGGCCCGTGCGGGGCTCCAGCGCCGCTATGGCGCGCATGCCGGCAGGGCGGAGAGTAGGCTGCAGCGCGAGTTGGAGACCATCGCTACGATGGGATTCAACAGCTACTTCCTCATCAACCACGACATCGTTTCTTACGCCCGGCGGCGCGGCTTCTTCCATGTGGGCCGCGGGAGCGGCGCCAACAGCCTGGTCGCCTACTGCCTGGGCATCACCGACGTGGATCCGGTGGAGCTCGACCTGTACTTCGAGCGGTTCATCAGCACCGCGCGGAAGAAGCCGCCCGACTTCGACATCGACTTCAGCTGGAAGGACCGCGACGAGATCTACCGCTACGTCTTCACGCGCTACAACGAGGGCAAGGGCGGCCACCACCATGTGGCGCAGCTCGCCACCTACGCCACCTTCCAGTGGCGTGCCGCTGTGCGCGAAATTGGCAAGGCGCTGGGGCTGCCGCCCGGGGAGATCGAGGCGCTGAGCGAAGGCGGCACCGGCCATTACGGCCGCGGCAGGCCCAGCGCAACGGCCGTCGACCAAGGGCTCGACCGCGTGGCGCGCACGGTGGTGCGGTACGCCCATCGGCTGCTCGGCATGCCGCATCACCTGAGCATCCATGTGGGCGGCGTGCTGGTGAGCGAGCGCCCCATGACCCGCTACTCGGCGCTCCACCGTCCGCCGAAAGGGTTCCCGGTGACGCAGTTCAGCATGCTGGAGGCGGAGGACCTGGGCCTGCACAAATTCGACCTGCTCAGCCAGCGCGGGCTGGGGCACATCCGGGATTGCGTGGAGCTCGTGAACAGGGCGCAAGGCGCGGGCGGGAGCGCGGAGGCAACCGGGCGCCGCGGCAACAGCGCCGAATCCTGCGCCGCCCATGAAGCGGTGGACATCCACGACATCGAGCGGTTCAAGCAGGATGCATCGGTGCAGCAGCTGCTGCGCACGGGCAACACCATCGGCTGCTTCTACGTGGAGAGCCCTGCCATGCGGATGCTGCTCAAGAAGCTGAAGGTCGACGATTACCTGGGGCTGGTGGCGGCCAGCAGCATCATCAGGCCCGGCGTGGCCGAGAGCGGCATGATGCGCGAGTACCTTCTGCGGCACAACGACCCCGAACGGCGACGGATGGCTCCGCGATCGCTGCTGCGGATCATGCCCGAGACCTACGGCGTGATGGTGTACCAAGAGGATGTGCTGCGCGTGGCGCACCTCTATGCCGGCCTTTCGCTCGACGATGCGGATATGCTGCGGCGCGGGATGAGCGCGCGCTTCCGGGACCGGCCGGAATTCAAGGAGGTCGCCGACCGGTTCTTCGCCGGCTGCCGCGCGAAGGGCCACCCGGAGGAGGAGGCGCGCGAGGTATGGCGGCAGATCGAGAGCTTCGCCAGTTTCAGCTTCGCGAAGGGGCACAGCGCCAGCTATGCCGTGGAGAGCTACCAGAGCCTTTGGCTGAAGGCCCACCATCCGCTGGAGTTCATGGTAGCGGTGGCCAACAACTTCGGGGGGTTCTACCGAACCGAATTCTACCTGCATGAAGCGAGGCGCGCCGGGGCTGCCATAGAGGCGCCGTGCATCAACACGAGCGGGGAGCTGTGCACCCTGGTGCGCGACGGATTCCCTCTGGCGAAGCCCCGCATCCACCTAGGCTTGGGCAACATCAGGTCACTGCCCACCGAAGCGGTCGCGCTGATCCTGGGCGAACGACGCCGCCAGGGTCCCTTCGCCGACCTGCAGGACCTGCTGCAGCGGGTTCCCCTGCACGCCGACCAGGCACGCGCGCTCATCCGCGCCGGGGCGCTGCGCTTCACGGGCAAGGGCAAGCCCCGGCTGCTGTGGGACCTGACCCTTCTGCACCGCCCCTCGTGCACCCCCGCTGGCGGAGACCTGTTCACCGCACGCGTGGAGGAGCCCCGCCTGCCCGCCCTTGAGCACCACCCCCTGGCCGATGCCTTCGATGAGCTGGAGCTGCTGGGCTTCCCCCTCTGCGACCCGTTCGACCTGGTTGCGGAAGGGCACGCGGAGGCCCCGCGCCCGGGCGTCCCGCGCATCCTGGCACGGGAGATGGCCGCCCATGCCGGGCGACGCGTGGAGATGCTCGGCTACATGATCCATGTGAAGAGCACCACCACCAGCGCCGGGTCGCTCATGAGCTTCGGTTCCTTCATCGACCCGGCCGGCGATTTCTGGGACAGCACGCAATTCCCGGACGTGGCCGCCAAGCATCCCTTCGGCGGGCGCGGGGTTTACCGGCTGGCCGGCATCGTGGAGGAGGAGTTCGGGCATTATGCCCTGCGCACGACAGCCCTCGAGCGCCTGCCTTGGAAACCGGACCCGCGGTATGGATCCTGAGGCGCGCCCTCAGCGGAAAAGGGAGCGGGGCATGTCCAGCCACTCCAGCGCCGCACCGCTGAGCAGCATCTCCTTGCGCGCATCGTCCCATGGCATGCTCTTGATGAGCGCGCCGGGCACCAGCTCGCCCAAGGGGAACGGATAATCCGTGCCGAGTGCCACGCGGTTGGCGCCCATCTGGTCCACCACCAGCTGGAGGATCTCCGGATCGTGCACCAGCGCATCAATCCAGAAGCGGCCCAGGTAGTGGCGGGGATTCACGTCGTTGTCCACTGCGCAGAGGTCAGGGCGGACGAGGAATCCGTGCTCGATGCGCCCCAGCGTGGCCGGGAAGGACCCGCCGCCATGCGCGAAGGCCACGCGCAGCCTCGGCAGCCGCTCGAAGAGCCCGCTGAATATCATGCTCACGATGGCCGTGGTGGTCTCTACCGGCATGCCGACCAGCCAGGGCATCCAGTACTTGTCCATGCGCTCGGCCCCCATCATATCCCAGGGATGCACGAACACCGCCATTCCCAGCTCCTGGCAGGCTTCGAAGACCGGGAAGAGCCGAGGCTCACCGAGGTTGAGGCCATTGACGTGCGTGCCGATCTGCACCCCGACCAGGCCGATCCGCTTGCAGCGCTCCAGCTCCTGAATGGCCAGGTCGGGCTCCTGCATGGGGATGGTACCCAGCCCGACGAAGCGCTTGGGCCATTGCTGCACGATGCCCGCGATGTGGTCATTGAGGAACATCGAGAGGTCCAGCGTATCCTGCGGCCTGGCCCAATAGCTGAACATCACGGGCACGGTGCTCAGCACCTGCACATGGAGGGCATGCGCATCGCACTCCCCGAGCCGGACCACGGGATCCCAGCAATTGGCCTGCACCTCGCGGAAGAACTTGTCGTCCATCATCATGCGCGCGCATCCCGGGCGATGATGGTCGAGGTGGATGAATCCCCGGTAGCCGTACCGCGCCCCGAAATCGGGGATCTGCTCCGGCAGGATATGCGTATGGATGTCGATGGAGAACAGCTCCATCACACGAAGCGCGGATCGGTCTCCATCACATGACCGCACTTCTTGCAGGTGCGGTACCCCTCATTCGCGTAGAACTCCCGGAAGCGGGGGAGGAAGTCCTGCTCGATGTTGTGCAGGACGAAGCGGTACTCGTGGAGCAGGTTGTTGCACTTCTCGCAATACCACTGAAGCCCATCCTCCATCTGCCGATCGTCGCGCTTGCACTCGATCACCAGACCCACGGTGTTCGGGCCGCGGCGCGGCTGGTGGGGGACACGGGCCGGCAGCAGGAACATCTCACCCTCCCGGATGGGGATGGTCACGGCCTTGCCGTCCTCCTGGATGCCCACCTCGATATCACCCTCGACCTGGTAGAACAGCTCCTCGGTCTCGTTGAAGTGGTAATCCTTCCGCGCGTTGGGGCCGCCCACCACCATGACGATGTAATCGCCGGCCTCCTTGTAGAGGTTCCGGTTGCCCACCGGAGGCTTCAGCGCATCGCGGTTCTCGGCTATCCATTGCTTGAGATTGAAGGGGCGGCGGATGGGCATGACCGTATCGTTTCCGCCGCAAGGTAGCAGCGCCTGCGCCACCTTCACCGCGGACGCGCCTTCACGGCTTGCCGGCACGGCCGGCCTGCAGCAGGGCTGCGCCGTTCGCCCGCATCATGCCCACGGTATACTCCTGGTCCTGCACGAAGGCTAGCAACTGCCTGTTCCACTTGACGATGGCGAAGGGGAAATCAAGCACATCGGTGTCGGCGCCCGCGTACCTGTCCACCGCCAGGAGGCTCATCTCCATCTCACACGGCGGGATGCCCGCAAGCTCTTCGGGTATCCTGGCCCGGGTATCGACCAGCACGCGCTTGGGCAGGTATCCTTCGCGCTGGAAGAGAATGGCGAACTCCTTGCCCATGCCGAGGCCAAGCCCGAATCGCCCCGAACGGTCCGTCAACTGCCGCCCCACCTCCACGTTACCCTCGTACACCACCACCTCGCAGCCCTGCAGCTTCTGCTGACCATCGGTGATGCGGCCGGTGACCTCGAGGATGCGCGAGTCGTCCTGCTGCGCGACCGCCGTGGCGAACTGCAGCAGGGCAATGGGGATGAGCCATCGGAGCATGGGCCTTGTACCGCCAGGGGCGGCGGCAGGTTACGCGCGAACGCGATGGGGCGGGATCTCTCCCGCCCCATCCCATGCGATACAGGGACCCTACTGCACCACCAACCGGAGCTGCGCCGGGCCGCCGGGGCCCAGGAGCCGCACCGTGTAAAGGCCCCTTGCGAGCTTTCCTGCGAGGGCGAAGGCCTGGGCCTGGCCCTTGGTCATGGCCACGCGCTCCGCATGCACAATGCGGCCGT
This sequence comes from Flavobacteriales bacterium UBA2426, assembly GCA_002342985.1. GTDB lineage: Bacteria > Bacteroidota > Bacteroidia > Flavobacteriales_F > PHOS-HE28 > PHOS-HE28. Next base: position 64,559 of record DDRC01000227.1, on the reverse strand, counting down.
CCATGTCCAAGACTTCAAGGTCAACCGGGCCGGCCGTACCGGCATAAGTGATGCTGAAGTCGCCATTCCCGGGATTCGGGAAGAGCGACCATTCCATCCGGTCGGCGGCCGCGATGCCATCGCAGATGTCCACGCTCACCAGCACGTAGTTGTCGCTGAGCTCGAAGCAGCTGCCTGTGGACGCGATCTCCGTGGCGAGCGCCCCGGGATCCGCGCCGGTGAGGACGCCGTTGTAGCTGATGCCCCACACCCTGTAAAGGCCGATGGCGGCGCTGTTGAAATCGAGCGAGTTGCCGGAGAGCACGGCCACGATCACATCATTGTCGTCCGTCAGGAGGAAGGCATACTCCTCGGAGCTGGTGCTGCTGTTGACGAAATCGATCACATCAGCCTCGGTATCCTGGCAGACATCCACGGAGAAGTGGCCATCACTGGTCTGCACCAGGCCGCCGTCGCAGACCACGGTGGGCACATCACCGGTGAGGCACAGGGTGAACTGGCCACCGTTCCCGAAGGTGAAGTTGCTGTATACCTGCACCACGTAATCGGTGAACGCGGAGGTGGCCAGGATGATGGGCTCCGTGGGGGTGATGAAGCAGGCGATCTCCGTGCCTCCGCATCCGTCGTACACGGCGACGGCCCAGTCCTCCATGGTGCCGGGGTCGAGCGTCAGCGCGACCTCCGTGTTCTCGCCGGCATTGAAGGTGTACCAGACATCGAGCAGCGTGCTGCCCGGATCGTCGCACGATGGGATGCCTCCATCCATGTCCGCATAGGTGTTGTCGCCAGCGACCGCATTGGCCGGGCAGTCATCCGCACCATTGATGGCGAGCGGGATGGCACTGATGCAATCGTCGTTCGCGGGGCTGCAGTCGTTGACCACGACCGTAGCGCCGGCCACATCCAGGGCGCCGCAGATGGCACCGCCTCCCTGCACCAGCAGCGCATTGATGTCGAATCCGGTGGTGACCCCGAGCTCGATCCCGGCGGGGTCGATGGTCGCCGGGTCATAGACAAGGGTATGCAGGGTATAGGTGCCCGGCTCGCTCACGGTGAAGACCGGACCTCCGCTGAGGGCGACGATGGTGAGGCCCGCGCCCTGCGTCATGGCGTAAGCCGTCTCGAAGCCATCGGGGACCACGGCATCGCCGTTCGGGGTCGCACCCACCTGGGCGCTGCCCATCATCAGGCACACAGGCGTCTCATCGATGGTGAGCGTACCGGCATCGGCCTCGCAGCAGACCTGAACCGAGAAGGCGGCACCAGTTACATCCAAGCTGGCGCAGATGTCCCCGCCGCCCTGTACCAGGAGCGCATTCACATCGAACCCGGTGGTGACACCGAACTCGATGATGCCCAGATCGAGCGTGGCGGGATCGTACACCAACGTATGGATCGTGTAGTTGCCGGTGGCCGTGACCATGAAGCCGGGCGTGGCAGCGGCATCGACGATCACCAGCCCTGTACCCTCGGTGAGGACGTAGAGGGTCTCGAAGCCCGGAGGCACCACGGCATCACCGTTCGCCGTCGCTGCGAACATGCCCATGCCGTCGGCAAAGCAGACGATGGAATCAACCGCCGTGAGTGTGCCGGCCTCGGCATCGCACTCGATGCAGACCTGAACGGTAAAGGCCGCACCGGTTACATCCAGGCTGGCGCAGATGTCCCCGCCGCCCTGCACGAGGAGCGCATTCACATCGAAACCGGTGGTGACGCCGAACTCGATGATGCCCAGGTCGAGCGTGGCGGGATCGTACACCAGTGTATGAATCGTGTAGTCGCCCTCGGATGGAACCAGAAAATCAGGGGTCGCGCCTGCATCCAGGATCACCAGGCCGGCGCCTTGCGTGAGCACGTACACCGTCTCGAAACCGGGGGGCACCACGGCATCGCCGTTAGGGGTGGCATTGATCACCGTCTCATCAGGCACGAAGCAGACCTGGGCCAGATCGGCCGTGATGGTGCCCGCATCAGCGTCGCACACCACGCACTCCTCCACGGTAACGGCGGCGCCGGCGACATCAAGGCTGCCGCAG
>DDRC01000227.1:38189-62355 GCA_002342985.1 Flavobacteriales bacterium UBA2426 | reverse complement strand
GAGCAGCGCATTCACGTCGAAGCCCGTGGTAACGCCGAACTCGATGATGCCCAGGTCGAGCGTGGCGGGATCATAGACCAGCGTATGGATGGTATAGATGCCGGCCTCGGTAACGGGGAACGCGGGGGTGGTGCCGGCCGCCAGGATCACCAGGCCAGGACCTTGGGTGAGGACATAGGCCTGCTGATAGCCATCGGGCACTACACTATTGCCGTCGTGCGTAGCTGTGATGTCCGCGGCGCCGCCCTCCAGGCAGACGCTGCTCGCATCGGGAGTGATGGTGCCGGCATCCGCGTCGCAGGCTAAGCATTCCTCCGCGGTCACGGCCGCCCCGGCGACATCAAGGCTGCCGCAGATCGCACCGCCGCCCTGGACCAGCAGGGCGTTCACCTCCCCGCCGGTGGTGACGCCGAGCTCCACGATGCCGAGATCGAGGGTGGCCGGGTCGTAGACCAGGGTATGCACCGTGTAATCACCCGCCTCCGCAACGGTGAAGGCCGGATCGGTGGCCACCTGCTGGATGACGAGGTCGTTGCCCTGCGTAAGCACATAGATCACCTCGAAGCCGAGGGGCACCACCGCATTGCCATCAGGCGTGGCCGTGATATCGGCCGCACCCGCATCGAGGCACACGGTCGACGCATCCGCCGTAAGGGTGCCCGCATCCGCTTCGCATTCCGTGCAGACGATGACGGCAATCGCGGCGCCGACCACATCGAGGCTGCCGCAGATGGAGCCGCCCCCCTGCAGGAGCAGTGCATTCACATCGAATCCGGTGGTGACGCCCGGCTCGATAATGCCCAGGTCGAGCGTCGCGGGGTCGTAGACCAGCGTATGGATGGTGTAGTTGCCGAGCGCATCCACCGTGAACGCCGGAGCAGGCGAAGTGGCCAGGATGACGAGGCCCGGGCCCTCGGTGAGCACATGGACCACCTCGAAGCCCGCAGGCACGGTGGGCGGCACATCAAAAGCTGCATCGATGAGCGTCGGGCCATCCTCGAAGCAGACCTCCGGGCGATTGGGCGAAAGGGTGCTGGCATCCGCCTCGCACACGGCAGGCTCGGGCCCTTCGAGGCAGATGGTGAAGGCGGTGGTGGCGGGAACCGATGCGGCCCAGTGGAAGACCCGCACCAGGTACTGCTCACCGATGGTGAGCCCGGTGGCATTGAGCACTTCGGGCTGGCCGGTAGCGGCCACATCGCGGCATACGATGGGCGCTCCATCGCAGGCGCCGGAGCGGAGCTGGATGACCGCATCGAACGCTGCTCCGCCGGCCACGGTGATCGTGTGCGCATCGCTGGTGGCTGTGAAGCGGTACCAGACATCATCATTCGGTGTGGCGTTGAAGCCATCGCACAGCACGGTTCCCGGGATCGATTGCGTGGCATTGGCCACATTGCCCGCCACAGGCGTGCATACGGGCGCGGGAACCAGTTCCACCGCACCGGCGCATTCATCATTCGCCGGCACTGCGGGCTCATCGATGCAGATGGTGAAATCCGGCGTGGCGGGGGGCGTGGCCGCCCAATGGAACACGCGGATCAGGTACTCCGTGCCCACGATGAGCCCTGTGGCATTGAGGACCTCAACCCCGCCGGCGCTCACCACATCGCGGCAGACGATGGGCGTGCCGTCGCAGGAGCCGGAGAGCAGCTGGATCACGGCATCGAAGGAGGGGCTGCCGGCCACGCGGATCGAATGGGCCGCGTTCGTGGCCGTGAACCGGTACCAGACATCATCATCGGGGGTCGCCCCGAAGCCATCGCACGACACCGTGCCCGGGGTGCTCTGCGTGGCACCGGATACGGTACCGGATACCGGAGTGCATGCTCCGTCAGGGAAGAGTTCGATTGCACCGACGCAATCGTCATTGGCGGGCTGTGCGAGCAGGATGCTCGGGATGGCGAAGCAAGCGGCGACGGCCACGTGCTTGAGTAATGAAACGTTCATGGTCAGGTAATCGGTGATTGGAAGATGGCGAAGCCGGATGCTTATCTGTTCAGGACGAGACGGAAAGCCCGCTGACCAGCCGCAGCCTGAACGAGCAGGGTGTAGCTGCCGGGCGCAAGACGACCAGCGGTGCTGATGCGCTGCTTCCCCGACTGGATGACGCGCTGCTCCAGGACAATGCGGCCTGCGGCATCGAGGATGCGCAGCTGCGCTCCAACGGGCACGCCGGTCAGATTCACTTCATCGGCAGCCGGGTTGGGCCACAGGACCAATCCCTCGAATGCCGCCGGTTCAGCATCACCCAGGAACAGGCAATCCTCGGCGGTTACCGCGATACTGTATGGGCCGAAGGAGCCGTTGAGCGCATCGCGCAGCACGGGCAGGTAGTAGGTGCCGGGCTGCAGGTCGTTGAAGAGGTAGGTGGAGTTGCCGTCGGTGCAGGTGCTGGTGGTGGTGGTGAAATAAACCAGGCCGTCGCCGGGGCAGGCAGTGGCGAGGATGCCCAAGGTGTTGGTCCAGGCCGGTGCCAGGCCGCAGTAGTCCACTAGAAGATCGGCGCATTGTTCCGTGGTGAAGGCATGCCAGGTGACCGGTGCAGCCGCGAAGGGCGAGCCGGGCACGAAATCACCGCCACTGGTGGCATTGGTATTGTCGCCGGTGAAGGTCAGGGTGGCCAGGGCGTCGAGCACCACGGGTGTTGCATTGGTGCACGCGTCGTTCGCCGGGGGCACAGCCGGACAGCTGGCAGCCGAAACCTGAATGGTATAGGGGCCGATGGCATTGTTGCCCGGGTCCCGAACCACGGGGATCAGGTAATCGCCGGCGGGAAGATTGGCATAGATGTAGGTGACATTGCCCTCCACGCAATCGGTGCTGTTGGTGTTCGTGAAGAACACCAGGTCCGAAGCCGGGCAATCGCGCGCCAGGAACCCGAAGGTGTTGCCCCAGACCGGGTCCTGTCCGCAGTAGGCGATGGTGAGCCGCGTGCAGGTGGCCGTGGAGATGCCGTGCCACACCACGGGAGCGCCATTGAAAGGCGAGCCTTCGGGGAAGTCACCGGCACCGGTGGCGCTGCTATTATCGCCCTCAAAGGTGATGCTGCCGCCGACAGCCAGCGGCTGGTACTGCACACTGGCGCAGTTATCCTGGAAGGATGTCGGTGGCGGGCAGGCCTCACCCGAAACGGTGAGCTCATACGCGCCGATGGCGTTGGTGCCCGGGCTCAGCAGCACCGGAATGTAGTAGGTGCCGGCGGCCAGGGAGTTGAAGGTATAGCTCGAATTGCCATCGCCGCAGGCGGAGGTGTTCACGGTGCTGAAATACACCAGGTCGGAACCGGGGCAATCGCGCGTGAGCACGCCCAAGGTGTTTCCCCAGGCCGGCGACTGGCCGCAGTAGGCCACGGTGACCCGCGTGCATTCGGTGAGGGTGAAAGCATGCCACACAACCGGCGCTGCAGCGAACGGAGTGCCTGCGGCGAAATCCCCCGTCGATGTCGCGAAGGTGTTATCGCCGGTGAAGCTCAGCTGAGCGCCCGGGGAAAGGACCTCGGGCAGCGCATCTGCGCAGTTGTCGTTGGGCGCAACACTGGACCCGCAGGCCGCCGCGCTCACATTGATGGTGTAGGGGCCGGAGGCACCCGCGGCATCATACCACACCGGGAAGTAATAGGTCGCGGGCGGCACATTCAGGAAGCGCATGGTCGGGTTGCCATCGCCGCAGGTCACGTACTCGTACTGCTGGGTGGCGATGTAGGCATTGCTGGCGGGGCAGGTGGTGGCCAGCACATTCCAGAACTCGGTGAAGGCGGGCGCGGTACCGCAGTAATCCACGGTGATGTCGGCGCAGGTGGTCACGGTGAAGGCATGCCAGGTGCTGGGGATACCCAAGCCGCCAAGCGTGGAGCCCGGCGCGAAATCCCCATCGACCGTGGCGCCGGTGTTATCCCCTGTGAATTGGACGGACCCGCCGACGGCCAGCGGCACGGGTGTCACATCGCCGCAGAAGTCGTTGACTTGAGCATGCAATGGCCCTGCCAGAGCGAGGAGCAGGGCCAAGTATCCAGGACGGGTCATGGAAGCGCGCATGGGGATGGAATCAGCGAGCAAAATTCACGCGACCCACTCCCCTGCCGCCCCGCGAGGTGAACGACTTATCCACAATGGGGAAGGGGAAGCTCCGGAAGCGACGAGGGGCGGCACCGCAGTGCCGCCCCTCGCCCACTGAACCGATTCCGATCAGCGCACCACGATGCGCTGCTCCTCACGGCCCTTGTCCGTCGTCATGCGGAGCATGTACGTACCGGGAGCCATGGTGCCGGCGAGGCCCAACTGCAAGGCAGCGCCGCTGCTAACGGCACGCTGCTCGCTGAACACGATGCGACCAGCCACGTCGATGATCTCGATCAGCGCCTGGCCCGATGCGGCATTCCAGCGCACGGTCATGTTTCCGTCATTGGGGTTCGGGAACACCGAGAACCCGCTCTGCTGCGCGGACTCCATACCGGTGATGATGCCGATCATGTCGATCGTATAGTCCTCCACCTGACCGAAGGTGGACTCCCCGCACGGCGTGTTGTTCGGCGTATTGGTATAGTCGGGGCCGGTGTAGGTATCGTGCAGGCGTACGCGCATCCGGGTGGTGCCCGCGAGGGCGGTGAGCGGGACGCTCACGCTGCCGGTATGGGGACCTGCACCATTGGCGGAGGAGAGCACCAGTTCACCCACCTCGAAGGTGTTGCTCTGGTCCCAGTCGATCCACGCCAGTACCTGATCGGTGGCGTAGCCACCCGCGATGGTCACCGAGATGGGATAGGTCACGCCTGCCACCACGGAGCCCGTGATGCCTGTGAAGTCCTCATAGCCCGCAGCGGACGTGGAGGTGTTGTTGATGTCGGCGAATGTGACGTTGCCGATCTTCTCGAACTGAACGCTGGTCGCGCCTGCTTCGCAGTAGGGGCCGGGCTCAGCGCATGCCGTGGCCGAGACGGTGATCTCATAGGCGCCGAGAGCGGCATCGAGGTCCATGATCACCGGCACATACCAGGTGCCGGCCGGCAGGTCGAAGTAGTTCACCACCACGTTCGGGCCGCAGGTGGTGGTCTCCCATGCGCCGATCACGTAGTTATCGCCTACGGGGCAGTCCTGCGTGAGGAAGATCCACACGTTCTCGAACGCTGGGTCGGTGCCGCAGTACGACACGGTGACGTTGGCGCACTCCGTGGTGGTGAAGGCATGCCACACGGTCGGGTCCATGTCATCGAAATCGGAACCCGGCACGAAGTCGCCGGTGTTCGTGGCGTTGGTGTTGTCGCCCGTGAATTCCACGCTTCCGCCCACGGCAAGCGGAACGGCCGTCACGCTGCCGCACAGGTCGTTGACCGGCGCAGGTCCACCACCGGAGATGTTGATCGTGTAATCCTCGACCTGCCCGTAGGTGGAGGTGCCGCACGGCGTGGCATTGGGAATGTTCGTGTATTCCGAACCGTCATGCGTGTCGTGCAGGCGTACGCGCATGCGGGTGCTGCCGGCCAGCGCTCCAGCGGGCACATTGATGGTCCCCGCATGCGGGCCTTCGCCGATCGTCGAGGTGAAGACCAGTTCGCCGGCATCGAAGGCGTCGTTCTGGTCGAAGTCGATCCAAACGCGCACCTCATCGCTCTCCCAGCCGTTGCTGAGGGTGACGGTGATGGGGTAACCCTGTCCGGCGGTCATGCTCCCGGATACGGCGGTGAAGTCCTCATACCCGGAGGCAGCGGTGGAGCTGTTGTCGATCCCGGCAACGTTCACGTTGCTGATCTTCTCGAAGGAAGCGCTGGAGCTGGTGGCACCGGCAGCGCAATAGGCGCCAGCGGTGGCACAGGCCTCCGCCGACACCTCAAGGGTGTAGGGGCCGGCCGTGGCGGGCTCGCCCCGCACGGGCACATAGTAGGTGCCTGCGGGCACGTCGTTATAGAACAGGGTCAGGTTATCGTCGCCGCAATCGTCGAAGTTGCCATCGCTGAACAGGATGTACTCCGCGTCAGCGGGGCAATTCGAGAAGAGGGCCGCCCAGTTGTTCGCGGCGGGCACCGCGGTGCCGCAGAAGGAAACGGTGAGGTTGGCGCACTCGGTGATGGTGATGGCATGCCAGACCGTGGTGGTATCGCCTCCCACATCGAGGAGTCCATCGCCACCGGGCACCGCATCCGTGTTGTCGCCATTGAACGTAACGGTCGATCCGATGGCGAGCGGGGATGCGGTCACATCGGCGCAGTCATCATTGGCGGAACCGCCGCCGCCGCCGTTCCCGGTGAGGCAGATATCGAAGGTGCCACCGAAGCCGAAGTCGTTGTTGGAGGCGAGGCGGACCACATAGTTGGTGCCAGGGGTCACGGCCAGGTTGTAGGAAAGCGCGCCCAGGTCGCACTCGATCACCGAGCCAGCACAGCTTCCCTCGAACACCTCGATGACGATGTCCTCGATCGTGCCAGGCGTGATGTCCATGGTGATCGAAGCATAGATCCCGGAGTTGAAGCTGTACCAGACATCCTCAAAGGCGGACTCGGTCACATCGCAGCCGGGCGTGCCGTTGTCATTCCCGGCACCGCCGTTGTTGCCGCCCACAGCGGCTCCCGGGCAGGCACCGGCAGCGTTCACGGTCAGCACCGTGGCGTTGGCGCAGAGGTCGTTGGCCACACCTCCTAGGCTCGCCACCTGCTCGGCATCCTGGTGCCAACGAACGGCCGGAACCGGGGTGGTGCGCTGGACCGAGAGCTTCGAGAAAGCGGCCTTGGAGGGGTTGGAGAACGTGCCTTGGGCATTGACGCTTCCGACCACCCCCACCGCACAGAACAAGCTGAGCGAGAACTGGTAGATTCCTTTCATGGGTGTTGGTTTGGATTAACGGCACGAAGTGAACCATTGCCCATGGGTTTTCCAAGCGGATTCAACTCCACCTTTGCGCGCATGGACATCCAACTCACCGGCCAACGGGCCCTGGTCCTGGGCGCATCGCAGGGAATCGGCCGTGCCGTGGCCCTGGAACTCGCGGCCCTGGGGGCATCGATCATCGCCGTTGCACGTGACCGCGACCGGCTCGAGTCGGTGTTGGCAGAGCTGCCTTCCAGTAACGGTTCGTCACATCGCTACCTCGTGCTCGACCTGCTCGACACGGCGGCGCTGTCCGAGGCGATGAAAAGAGTGGCAGCCGAGGCGCCGGTGCATATCGTCGTGAACAACAGCGGTGGACCTCCGCCTGGGCCTGCCCACGAGGCCGGATTGGAGGGGTTCGAGACCGCCTTCAGGCAGCACCTGATGGCCTTTCAGGCGGTTGCACTGGCCATCGTCCCCGGAATGAAGCAGCAGCGTCATGGGCGGCTGATCAACATCATCAGCACCAGTGTCAAGCAGCCGCTGCACAACCTTGGCGTCAGCAACACCGTCCGGGGAGCCGTAGCCAACTGGGGCAAGACGATGGCCAATGAGCTGGGGCCCCACGGCATCACCGTGAACAATGTGCTGCCCGGGGCGACGCGCACCGAGCGCCTCACGGCCATCATCCGGGGCAAATCCGCGAAGCAGGGCATCTCCGAGGCGGCGGCCGCAGCAGAGATGGAAGCCGAGATCCCGTTGCGCCGGTTCGCGGAACCGCAGGAGATCGCCGCCGCCGTGGCATTCCTGGCCGGGCCATCAGGCGGCTACATCAACGGCATCAACCTGCCGGTGGATGGCGGCCGTACGGCCTGCCTTTGAATGAGCTTGGAAACGAGCGAGGGCCGTCTCACGTGAGACGGCCCTCGCTCGTTGAATGCTTCTGGTCACTCCACCACGAAGCGCTGCTCCGTGCGGTGGCCATCCACCGTGACGCGCACGGTGTAGGTGCCAGTGGCCAGGGCCGTGATGTCGATTGCCTGCGTGGTGCCCTTCAACAGGGTGCCGCGCTGCTCGAATGCCTTGCGGCCGGCGATATCGAAGATCTCGACGGCGCCCATGCCGGTGCGGCCACCGTAGCTCAGGTTCACGACGCCTGCGGCAGGATTGGGGTATACCACCCACTCCTGTCCTGCAACCAGCTCCGGCAGGCCGATGCTGATGCCTCCGCCCTCCACCGCACAGCCGCCTACCGTATAAGGATTGGCACCGGCAGTGAAGAAGTGGTAGACCCGGAAATAATAGGTGTTGCCGACCGTGAGGCCGGTGAGTTCCAGCGACTCAGCCTCCCCGTTGAGGGTTGCATCGGCGCACCCCAGCGATGTGCCGCCGCAGGCATCGAAAGCCTCCAGCACGGCATCGTACCCCTGGTTGGGGGTGGTCGGGTTGGGCGAGCCCACGGCACCGACGGTCATCGTGGTCTGAGTTGCCACGAAGGAGAACCATACATCATCGTTGGCATTGCCCGTGAAGCCGCCGCAGGCGATCGCCGGGAGGGATTGCGTCGCACCCACGCCCGATGCAAGCGTCAGGTTGCACCAGGTATCAACGGTTACGGGGAACGCACCGGCGCAATCATCATTGTCGGGTGCAACCAGCGAGTACACGCAGGTGGTGATCTCGAAGTTCTCCGGGGTCACGCCGTAGTCCCAGTAATAGACACGGTAGTAGTAGGTTGTGCCGGGCGTGGTCACCACCTGGGCGGCCTCGGTGGTGCCGCCAGGGAGCGTGGCATCGATACAGCCGACCGCAGTGAGGGCATCGCAGCCGCCGGTGAAGACCTGGAGCACGGGGTCTATGCCGGTGGTGTCGGGATCGGTGGTGCCTGCGCCTCCGGTAACGCTGATGATGGTGGAGGCCCCGGTGGCGGTGAAGGTAAACCACACATCATTGGCCGTAGCGGAAGTGAAACCGCTGCAGGCGGCCGCAGGCTGGGACTCGGTGGCGCCGGCCAGCGTAGCGGTGACCGGAGCGCAGCTGGTGCCAACGGTCATCACGATGGCGCCGGAGCATTCGTCGTTCGCCGGGCCACCACCGCCGCGAAGGCCAGGATTGACCACCGCGGTGCGCGGGGCGGCCTTCAGGCGCTCCAATTCCGGGGTGAGTCCATCGGGATGCTTGGCTTGCTGCGCCGAGGCGCTGGCAGCGAGAAGGATGGCCGCTGCCGTGAAAGTGTACAGGTGCTTCATGCGTGTAGAGATGATTTGGAGCGACTGCCGGTGCGCAGCGCTCGGCGAAGATAGCCGTGCCAGCGTTACCGCCCCGCCCCCTGTGACGAGCCGAACAACAGGCCGCCGTGAATATCCACAGGCATGGAGCGGCGGCACGGAGCGAAGCCTTCCCGCCGGGGGTCCGAAGCCACGGATTTGCCTGTCTTCCGCATCTTCACCCCACGCATGAAGCGCTGGCTCCTCCTCCTCGCCGGTCCGGCCCTTGCCGCGCTCGCATTCGCCCTCATGCGACACCACGGGCCGCAGCCTGCGGCCATGGCCGGCCTGGTAGCCTGGATGGCGCTCTGGTGGATCACCGAGGCGGTCCCCATCCCGGTCACGTCCATCCTTCCCCTGGTGCTCTTCCCGCTGCTCGGCATTGATTCCGTTCCCGGCACCGCAGCGCATTACGGGAAAGAGATCATCTTCCTCTTCCTTGGCGGCTTCATCATCGCGCTGGGCATCGAGCGCTGCGGCCTCCACCGCCGGATCGCGCTGCGCATCATGGCGGGCGTGGGGAGCTCCTCACCTCGCCTGGTGCTGGGCGTGATGGCCGCCTGCGCGCTGCTCAGCATGTGGATCAACAGCACCGCCGCCACCTTGGTGATGCTTCCCATCGCGCTCAGCCTGATCGATGATGAGGATGCGCCAGCCGATGCGCGCAAGCGGCTCACCGTTCCCTTGCTGCTCGGCGTGGCCTATGGCGCCACGGTCGGGGGCATGGCCACGCCGGTGGGCACACCGCCCAACCTGGTCTTCATTGCTCTCTGGAAACAGCTCTACCCGGACCGGGCGGCCATCGGTTTCGGGCAATGGATGGCCACCGGGCTGCCGCTGGCGGCGGCCTTCTTCGCCATTGCGTGGCTGCTGCTCACGCGCATCGCATTCAACCTGAGAGGTGACGCCCTTGGCACTGCCGATGCGGTGCGTAGCCGCTTGAAGGCGCTGGGCCGCCCATCGCGCGATGAGTGGCTTGCCGGGTGCGTGTTCGCGCTGGTTGCGGTGCTCTGGATGACCGGCGACTCGATCAAGCAAGGCGAACTCGTGCTCTTCAAAGGGTGGCGCGAGCGTGCGATAGCGCTGAAGGAGGTGAGCGATGCAGCAGTGGCGGTGATGGGTGCCGTGCTGCTCTTCCTGCTGCCTGCCGGCAGGCGCATGCGCTATCCGCTCGATGCCTATTCCACCCATGAAGAGGCCCGCACCATCATGAGCTGGGGCTTCGCTGAGCAGCGCGTGCCCTGGGGCGTGCTGCTGCTCATCGGCGGCGGATTCGCGCTCGCCGCAGGCGTTGACAAGAGCGGGCTCAGCAACCTCATCGGCGAGGCCATGGCAGGCCTCGGCTCCTTGCCCATGGTGATGCTCATCGGCAGCACTGCATTGATCGTGTGCCTCCTGAGCGAACTGGGCAGCAACACCGCCACGGCCAGCCTCGCCCTGCCGATCCTCGCCGCCATGGCCGAGCGCTGGGGCATGGATCCGCAGAGCATCCTATGGCCCGCGGCGCTGGCCGCAAGCCTCGGCTTCATGCTGCCGGTGGCATCGCCCATGCAGACCATCGTCTTCGGCACGGGCCGCATCCCCATGCGCCAGATGGTGAAGGCCGGTATGTGGATGGACCTGGTCGGGGTGGTGCTGCTGATGCTCTTCTTCGGTCTTTCCTGACCCGATCCATCGCATGAGCGCCCCAGCCACCCAGCGCACCGAGCTCCTCGACGCCCTCCGGGGCTTCGCGCTCTTCGGCGTGGTGTGGAGCAACTATGCAGTGCTCTCGCTGTGGATGTTCATGGACCCTGATGCCAGGGCCGCACTGCCCGGCGCCTTCCTCGATGAACCGCTGAAGGCCTTCCACGCCATCCTCATCGACGGGAAGTTCTACTCCATCTTCTCCATGCTCTTCGGGATCGGCTTCGGCTTCTTCCTGGCGAAGGGCAGCGATGGCCTGCGGCGCTTCTACCGCCGCATGCTCATCCTGCTCGTGATCGGCTGGCTGCACCTGCGCTACCTGTGGGCGGGCGACATCCTATTCCTCTACGCGGTGCTCGGCCTGCTGCTGCCGCTGTTCCGCGGGCTCAGCGACCGCGCTCTTCTGGTCTCGGCCGCCGCGCTCATCCTGTCACCCCTCGCCATCGATGCCGCCGTGGTGCTTACCGATGCCCGCTTCGACCCGGTGGCGCCCCTGATGCGTGCGCTGGCGACCAGCGACGCGGCCCATGGGAACAGCACGTTCGACGCATTCCTCGCAGCGCCGAGCGGAGGCTGGAAAGCGTTCGCGGAGATGAACGCGCGGGGCTGGCTCTTCCGGTTCGTGCATCTGGTGGAGAGCAACCGGATCCCGAAGGTGCTCGGCATCTTCCTCCTGGGCCTGTGGGTCTCGCGCCGCCAGCTCTTCGTGAATGCGGAACGGCATGCGTTGCTGTTGAAGCGGTTGTGCATCGGGGGCTTCTTGCTAGGCCTGCCCGCGTCGGTGCTCATGTGGTGGGCGGAGGAGCATGCGGGGTATCCGCCTGATCCATCATCGCTCGTGCGGACCGCGAGCTACGCCCTTAGCGTGGTGCCCCTGGCCATTGCCATCGCATGCGGCTTCGCACTGCTGTGGCGCAGCAATGCGTGGAGGCCGCGGTTGCAGGTGCTGGCGCCCATGGGGCGCATGGCGCTGACGAACTACCTCATGCAGACGATCATCGCCCTGGCGCTCTTCACCGGCGTGGGCCTGGGCTGGGGCACGCGGGTGAGCGCGGTGTCATTCGAGGGCATCGCGCTCGCGGTCTTCATCGCGCAGGCGATCGGGAGCCGCTGGTGGCTTGCACGGTTCCAGTATGGACCCTTCGAGTGGGCCTGGCGTTCGCTCACCTACGGCAGGGTAATGGCGATGCGGAGGTGAGCTCCGCACCCGCTCCCTAGCTTTCACCCATGGAAGGCGCCATCCTGCTCGCGATCCTGATCCCGATCGCCATCGTCGTGCTGATGATCCTCCTGCTGGTGCGCATGGGCGCATTATCGCGCGAATTGGAGGCCATGCGCGGGCAGATGGCGCAATGGAAGAAGGCGCAGCAAGCCTATCCCCCCAACATCGGGGAAGCGCCAGCCACGCCTGCTGCGGCACCGGTGGCATCGGAACCGCCGGCAGCACCGGTGGTGCCACCGCCGATCATCGTACCGCCAATCGTCCCGCCCCAGCCCCCCGAGCCCGCGCCATCCGTTGAGGAGGATACCCTGCGCCGCATGCGGGAGGCATTCGATGGCCCTGCGGAGCATGGCACGCCATCGGTGGTGGTGGAAGCTCCCGGACCGCGTCCGGCGCCGCCGCAGCAGCCATCCTTCTTCGAACGCCATCCTGACCTGGAGAAGTTCATCGGCGAGAACCTCATCAACAAGATCGGCATCGCCGTGCTCGTGCTGGGCATCGGTCTGCTGCTGCGCTACGCCATCGGCAAGGGCCTGATCAACGAGACCGGCCAGACCCTGATCGGGCTCGGCGCCGGAGGCCTGCTCGTGCTATTCGCCCACCGGCTGCACGAGCGCTTCCGCGCCTTCAGCTCGGTGCTGATCGCGGGCGGCATCGCGGTCTTCTACACCACCATCACCATCGCCTTCCAGCAGTACCAGCTCATCGGCCAGGGCATGGCCTTCGCCGTGATGGTCGCCATCACCGGTATGGCCGTGCTGCTCACGCTCGGCTACGACCGTAAGGAACTGGCCGTCATCAGCCTGCTTGGCGGCTTCGCCGCACCCTTCCTCGTCAGCACGGGCGAAGGCAACTACAGGGTGCTGTTCACCTACCTGCTGATCCTCGACACCGGCATGCTGGTGCTGGCAGGCTACAAGAAGTGGCAGGTCATCAACGTGCTGTCGCTCGTGCTCACCGTGCTCATCGTCGGCGCCTGGTCCGTATCGGCCTACACCGGCCTGGATCCACGGCCCTCCTGGCCGGCATTCGGCTTCGCCACCGGCTTCTTCCTGGTGTTCTTCGCCATGAACCTGCGGTACAACCTCCGGCACGGCGCCGCGTTCACCGTGCTCGACCATGCGCTGCTGCTGGTGAACACCGCCTGCTACTATGCGGCGGGCCTGCATTACCTCAGCGACCTCCCTGTCCGTGTGACCGGCCTCTTCACGGTGCTGCTCGGTCTGTTCTACCTGGCATTCGCGCTCCACTTCCATAAGCGGGAGGGCATCCCCCGGCCGCTCCGGCTGCTGCTCATCGGGCTCGTCCTCACCTTCATCAGCCTGGCAGCGCCCGTTCAGCTCGAAGGCAGCAGCATCACGCTGTTCTGGGCAGCCGAGGCCGTGCTGCTGCTCTGGTTCGCCCACCGCACCGGGCTGCGGTTGATCGAGCGCGCCAGCGTGATCATCAGCCTGCTCATGATCGCCAGCCTGGCCATGGACCTGGCCGATGCCTATGGCGACTGGCGTGAAGCGCCGCTTCGCGTGATGCTCAACAAGGGGTGGATCACCGGCATGGCCGCCGCGGCATCGCTCTCCGCCTGCTGCCTCCTGCTCGCCAGGGTGGAACCGCAGGAGCCGCTGCTGCCCCTACTCCGGCGCGCGCATTGGCGGGTAATCTCGCTCGTCGGCAGCGTGGTCATCCTCTACCTCACGAACTTCCTCGAGCTCGATCATCAGCTGAGCCGTTCATTCCATTCCAGCGTGGTCCACCAGGCCCTCATGGCCTATACGCTGGCCTTCGCGCTGGCGCTGGGCCGGCTCGTGCGGAACGCCCATGCCGCCTATGGCCGCGCCGTGGCAGCCATCCTGCTCGTGTGCGGACTCGTGTACATCACCGGCACCTATGCGCAGGGGCGCAATGCCCTTTGGATGCTGTTCAATGCCGACGACGGTCGAGGCTTCATGCCCTTCCACTATGCGGCGCTGGCGCTGATGATCATGGCCGTGGTGCGCATCGCATGGTTCGCCCGCCGCCTGCTGCCGCGGCCCTCCGCGCCGTGGACCCTATACCTCTGGGCCGCATCGGGCTATATCGTCACCCTGGCCAGCCAGGAGCTCGATGTGGCCATGGCCCTCGGTCAGGGCACCGATGCGCACCTGGACTCCGCGCGCCGCGTGGGCTACCCGTTGCTCTGGGGCATCGGCAGCTTCGCCTTCATGTGGTACGGCATGCGCACCCGGCTGCGCACCATGCGCATCATCGCCTTGGCGCTCTTCGCCATCACGCTGGTCAAGCTCTTCCTCTTCGACCTCGGCGCGCTGAGCGAGGGCGGGCGCGTGGCGGCCTTCATCTTCCTCGGTGCGCTCCTGCTCGTGATCTCGTTCATGTACCAGCGGCTGAAAGGCCTTTTCCGCGATGATGCCACCACCCCAGACCAGCCGGACGATGGCCCGCATGCGTGACCTGTTCCTGCCTGCGCTCCTGTTGAGCGGGCCGCTGCACGCCCAGCCTTGGCTTTGGGGCGCCCCTGTTCCGCTGGTGACCGCGAAAGGGGTGCACGCCATCACCCTGAGCGCCGAACTGCTGGGCAGCGCCCGTTCCGACCTCGGCGACATCCGCTTGCTCGACAGCACCGGCACGGAAGTGCCGTACGTGCTCCGCGAAGTGGCGCGCGCGCCGGGGCCGGAGCATTTCGTTGCCTTCAACCTGCTGCGCAATGCCGTGCTCCCGCACCGCACCGAGCTGGAGATCGAGCGGCCGGCCGGCGAAGCGATCGAGGAACTGCATGTATGGATCAAGCCGATCGATGCGGAGAAGCGCGTGCGCATCACCGGCAGCGATGATCGCCGGGCATGGTACATGGTGAAGGACGAGCACGTGGCCGTGCGTGGGTCGCGCGGCGAGCCGCCCCATCAGGTTCTCGTGCTTCGGACCCCGCGCAGCGACTACCGCTACCTGCGCCTCACGCTGAACGATTCGCTCACCGCGCCGATGAAGGTGCTGGGCATCGGGCGCTTCGTGCCGGAGCAGGCGCCCGAAGCCGTCCATGGCCCTCCGGTGGACCTCCCCTTCACGCGGAAGGACAGCGCCCGATGGACCATCCTGCGCGTCGCATCGCCGAATGCCTTGCTGATCGAGCGGCTTGCGTTCACGGTGCAGGATACCGCTCCGTTCCTGCGCACCGCGGAGCTGAGCGCCTGGCGGAGCGCCGAGGTGCGCGAGGGCAGGCGCACGCGCACCGAGCGTTGGCGCGAAACCATGGGCACGTTCACGATCCAGCGGCGCGGCGGCTGCGCCTTCAGCCTCATGCCCGCGCGGCTCGACACCTTCGAGATCCGCATCGACAACGGTGACGACCTGCCGCTGCGCATCAGCGCGGTGAGCGCGCAATGCCGCCAGCGCGTGCTGCTCGCGCGCCTGGAACCGGGCATGCGCTACCGGGTCGTCTCGGGCCAGGAACGGCTCTCACCGCCGCGCTATGATCTGGCGCATTTCGCCGAGGAGCTGCCGGTGCCGCTCGATACCATGGCGCACGGCAGCCTGGAGCGGCTGCCGGAGCCCGAGCCCGAGAGGCCTCGCTTCGACCCCTCCAGCGCCTGGGTATGGGCCGCCATCATCGCCCTCATGCTGGGCATGGGCTGGATGGCGGTGCGCATGCTTCGGAAGGACCGAGGTCACGGTGGCAGCGGCCCGTGATAGCGCACGCACGGCGTGCTGTACCATGGGCATTGGCCATGCAAGGGAAGGGGCATGTGCAACGTGTCCCCCGCAGTGATGCTGTGCACGGGGAACGGGCCGCGCAGCCGGCGATCCATGCAGGCCTTGTCGATGGGGTCGGTGTACAAGGCGCCATCCCTGTGATCGCGGAGAAGCTGGTCATGCTTGCTGCGATCCACGCGTTCGCGGTCGAGGATGAGGTAGGTGCCGGCGGGCAATCGCAGCCATCCATCACCCTCGCTGTTCATCCGGATGGAATCGAGGACCGGTGCGCCGGGGTCGTTCATCGCGAATCGGCCGGTGCTGTCCGGTTCCGCCAGCCGGATGTACATGCGGCCGCTCCACGGGCGGGGTCGCGGCATGCCTTCGGGCCCGGGATCGACACCGCCGCAATAGGCTTCCGTATACGTTGCGTGGATGTGGAGGACGCCAGAGCCACGCTGCCCGCCGCTCCGCGCGCCATCAGCGGCCGGTCGATCCGCAGCGCAACCGGCGAGCACCAGGCCAACGAGCACCATCGCCGGCCGGGCGTCCATTCGCGCCATCCCGCCGAGTGCCATCAAATGGTCGCGACCACCTTCAGTTCAATCGCGATCGGGGTGGGCAGGCAATTGATCTCCAGCGTCGTCCTGCACGGCGGGTCCTTCTCGAAGTACTCCTTCCACAGGCGGTTGTAGACGGGGAAGTCATCCTTCATGTTGGTCAGGTACACCGTCACGTCGACGATCCTCTCCCACGAGGAGCCGCTGTCCTCCAGGATCCAGCGCACGTTCTGGAAGACGCTGCGCACCTGCGTCTCGATGTCGTAGCTGACGATCCGGCCCTCAGGGTCCAGCTCAACGCCGGGAATCCTCTTCGTGCCGCGCTCTCGGGGGCCCACACCGCTGAGGAAGATAAGGTCGCCCACGCGGCGCGCATGGGGGTAGTGGCCGACGGGCTCGGGGGCCTTGCTGCTGGAGATGCTGCTCATGGGCGGGTTTGTGGCGGGTGAAGTTCGGTGCTGCCCGGCAATTGCGCAGCTGACCGCCGTGGGCTGCGGGATGCGCCCGGCTTGCGACCTTCGCCGCATGCGCCAATGCCTCATCGCAGCTGCAGGGCTGCTCGCCGCATGCGGGTCCAAGCCGGAGACCACGCAGCCCGAAACGGGCCCTATCACAGCTGCCGTATATGCCAGCGGCGTGGTGAAGGCACGCGACCAATACCAGGCCTACCCTGCGGTAAGCGGCATCGTGGCCGAGGTGCATGCGCAGGCAGGCGACAGCGTGAGCAAGGGCGATGCGCTCTTCACCATAGACGACCGGGCCACCAGCCTGGGGACACAGCGTGCTGCGCTGGCCTTGGAGCTGCTTCGCGAGAACGCCGGCAGCGCCTCTCCCGTGCTGGAGCAATTGCGGCTTGCCATGGAGCAGGCCCGCACTCGACTGGCGAACGACAGCCTGCAGTACGTGCGGCAGAAGGCCCTGTGGGAGAAGCAGATCGGCAGCCGGTCCGAGCTGGACAGCCGCGAACTGTCCTACACCTCCTCGCGCAATGCGCTGCTCACGGCCCAGAAGGCCTACAGCGAAACCCGCTCGCGGCTGCGCAACGAGCTACGCCTGGCGGAGAACGAACTGGCCATGCGGCGGGCAGCCGAAGGCGACCATACGGTGCGCAGCCTCCTTGATGGCCGCGTATACGATGTCCTCATCGAACGCGGCGAGCTGGCCAATCCGCAGCGGCCGCTAGCCATCGTGGGCCGTTCCGACGCCTTCCTGCTGGAGCTGCAGGTGGATGAATACGACATCGTGCGCGTGAAGCCCGGCCAGGACGTGCTCATCACCATGGACAGCTACAAGGGCCAGCTGCTGGAGGGCACCGTTTCGCGCGTGGACCCGCTGATGAACGAACGCTCGCGCACCTTCACGGTGGAGGCCGTATTCAAGCAACCCCCGGCCGTGCTCTACCCCAATCTCACGGCCGAAGCCAACATCGTGCTGGCGCGCAAGGAGCGCGCGCTGACCATACCGGCGGCGTATCTGGTGGATGACCGCTATGTGCTGGTGGGCAAGGGCGAGCGCCGCGCGGTGCAGGTGGGCCTCCGCGACCTGCAGCGCGCGGAGGTGCTCGGCGGCATCGACAGCACCACCGTCATCCTGCACCCCTGACCCCATGGGGGACCGCTTGCTCCTGAGCATCTCCGCAACCCTGTTGCGTGCAAGGCTCCGCCAGAGCGTGGTGGCCGCCGTTGGTGTGGCCATCAGCATCGGCATGTACATCGCGCTCAGCGGGTTCATGAACGGCCTCAACGGCCTCCTGGACGGGCTCATCCTCAACCGCACGGCGCACATCCGCATCTACAACGAGATACGCCCGGCCGAGCGGCAGCCCTTGGAGATCAAGCAGCTCCTGGAGCGCGCCACCGGCCGCGACCTCACCCATCCCTTCATCAGCCGCATCAAGCCCAAGGGCGAGCCGGCGGCTGTGCGCAACGCGCTGGCCATCATCGACGCCCTGCGCAAGGACCCGCGCGTGGACGGGATAGCGCCCAAGGTGAGCGCCCAGGTCTTCTTCAATGCAGGGACCATCGAGGTGAACGGCGCCATCCAGGGCATCGAGCCGCTGGAGGAGGACCGCCTGCTGCATTTCAGCGACTATCTCCTTGGCTGCACCGTGGCCGACCTCGCCGGAAGCTCCAATGGCGTGGTGCTGGGCAAGGGCCTGGCGGACAATATGCGCGTGGGCATCGGCGATGCCGTGCAGGTCTCCACCATCACCGGCGACCGCTTCACCCTGAAGGTGATCGGCTTCTACCAGAGCGGCATGGCGGATTTCGACAACATCACCTGCTTCGTAACGCTCACCACCGCCCAGAACCTGCTGGCCCAGCCGCGGAGCTGGATAACCGATGTGCAGGTGCGGCTCAAGGACCTCGACATGGCCCCGGCGGTGGCAAGGGAATACGCTCGGCGCTTCGATGCGGACGCCCAGGACATCCAGACCGCCAACGCCCAATTCGAGACCGGCAGCGGCGTGCGAAGCCTCATCAGCTACGTGGTGAGCGTGGTGCTGCTGCTGGTGGCGGGCTTCGGCATCTACAACATCCTGAACATGATGATCTATGAGAAGCTCGACAGCATCGCCATCCTCAAGGCTACGGGCTTCAGCGGGCGGGACGTGCGCGTGATCTTCATCAACCTGAGCATGATCATCGGTGTCTTCGGTGCCATTGCCGGCCTGCTGCTGGGCGGTCTCCTCGCCATCGGCATCGACCACATCCCCTTCCGGTTCGATGCGCTGCCCACCATCACCACCTACCCCGTGGACCACAATCCGCGGTACTACCTCATCGGCGTGGCCTTCGCGCTCGTCACCACCTTCATCGCCGGCCTCTTCCCCGCGCGCAAGGCAAGCCGCGTGGATCCGGTGGAGATCATCCGAGGGAAATGAGCAACGGCGATCCCGTCATCGAAGCGCGCGGCATCATCAAGTGGTTCCGCGACCCGGTGGACACGCAGGTGCTGAAGGGGGTGGACCTGAAGGTGATGCGCGGGGAGTACGCCAGCGTGATGGGGAAGAGCGGTTGCGGCAAGAGCACGCTGCTCTACATCCTCAGCACCATGGACACGGACTACACGGGCGACCTGTTCCTCGATGGGGAGCGCATCACGGGAAGCCCGCACGAGCACCTGAGCCGGCTGCGCAACGAGAAAATCGGCTTCGTGTTCCAGTTCCATTACCTCATCCCCGAGTTCACGGTGCTGCGCAATGTGATGCTGCCCGGCCTCAAGCGCGGCCTGCTGACGGAGCACGAGGTGGAGGAGCGCGCCATGGACCACCTGCGTACCATGGGAGTCGATCATCAGGCACGCAAGCGTGCGAACCAGATCAGCGGCGGAGAGAAACAGCGGGTGGCCATCGCACGGGCCCTGATCAACGAGCCGCTCATCCTGATGTGCGACGAGCCAACGGGGAACCTCGACAGCCGAAACAGCGCCATCGTGGAGGACCTCTTCCGGCGGATCGCCGATGAGCAGCGCCGCAGCCTGCTGGTGGTGACGCACGACGATGAGCTCGCCGCCAGGACGGACCGCATCATCACCATGGATGACGGGCGCGTCGTGCCCTGATCCTTACGCGGCCTTGAGCAGGCGCACCGTGAAGCGGGCGCCCCGCCCGTCCGCGGGATCAAGGGTCACCCCCCCGCCGTGCAGGTTGGCGATGAGCCTGACCAGCGATAGGCCGATGCCGTGGCCGGGCGTCCCCCCCGTGCTGTCGGACCGGTAGAAGGGCTCGAAGATGCGCTCCCGATCGGCACCGCCGATCCCTGGCCCTTCATCCTCCACAACCAGGCTCACCTCCGGCCCGGCGCACCGGATGGTCACCCTGGCACAGCCATCGCCCCCGTACTTGCAGGCATTCTCCATCAGATTGGCGGCCATGGACCGCAAGAGCACCTCATTGCCCTTCACCACCAGGTCGTCGGGATCCTCCAGGTCGTCGATGCCCACGTCCACCCGGCGCTCTGGATGTCCACGGAGCACCTCGGCGCGCGCCGCCCAGACCACCTCGTCCATCCGCACCGGGGCGAAGGTGAGCCGTGCGGCCTCCGACTCGGCCTGCGCCATGAGCAGCAAGCGGTCGGCGAGGCGGTTGAGGGCCTGCATGTCCACAAGAAGCGACCTCAGTGCCGCGGCATACTCGGGCCCCGAGCGGTCCTTGAGCAGCAGCACCTCGATCTGGCCTGAGATGGCGGTGAGCGGCGTGCGCAACTCGTGCGAAGCGTTGGCGATGAAATTGCGCTGCGCGGCGAAGGCGGCCTGAAGGCGACCCAGCAAGGCATTGAATGAGGCGGCCAGCTGGGCCAGCTCGTCGCGCCCATTGCCCGCCGCAATGCGCCGCGCCAGGTCCGTAGCGCCGATGCCCTGGATCTCGGTGACCATGCGCTGCACCGGCGCCAGCGCACGCTGCGCATAGAAGCGGCCCGCCAGGAAGGTGATCACCAGCCCGATGAGGAAAGTGGCCGTCACCACGCGCGCCTCGTTGCGGAGCTTGCTCCGCCCGTAGACATCGACGCCCGAGACGACCACGACGAACCGGTCGCCCCCATCGCCGAAGACGAAGCTGAGCTGCTCCCGGGCGCCCATCTCATGCAGCAGCTCGCCAGCTGACCGCACGCTATCGAGCAGTGTGGGCGTGACGGCGCGCGCCTGCATGAAACCGCCCATATGGAACAGCTCACGATCATCCTCATCGAGTATCCAGAGCGCCTCCTCGTGCAGCCGCACCGGATTGTCCTCCTCGATCTTCCGCAGCAAGTCCTCATCCACCTCGTCCACCTGGATGAGCAGCTTCGCCGCCCGCGTGCCCCGATCCCGCATGCGGCCGGCGAATTCCTCCTGCCGGAACCGGGCGGCCATGTAGAACACGGCAGCGAAGGAGATGCCGAGGATCACCGATGCCAGCAGCAGGAACTGCAGGGCGAGCCGGTTGCGGATGGTCATGGCCGGTCGGTGAGGATATAGCCCAGCCCGACCCTGTTGTGGATCAGCTTCGGCTCGAAGTCCCGATCCACCTTCCTACGCAGGAGCTTGATGTAGGCCTCCACCACGTTGGTGCCCGTGTCGTAGGCGATGTCCCAGACGCGCTCGCTGATCTGGGCTCGGGAGAGAACCCTGTCCGGATGGCGCATGAGGTACTCCAGCAAGGCGAACTCCTTTGCGGTGAGCGGGATGCGACGGCCGCCACGGATGGCCTCCTTCTTGGCAAGGTCCAGCTCCAGATCGGCGTAGGCCAGCCGGTCGCCTGGCTCCGGAACGGCCGCCCCACGCCGAAGCAGCGAACGGATCCTCGCCAGCAGCTCCTTGAACTCGAAGGGCTTCACCAGGTAGTCGTCCGCCCCGGCATCAAGCCCGGCCACTTTGTCGTCCGCCGTGCCGAGCGCCGTGAGCAGGAGGATGGGCATCCGCCCCCCATCGGCCCGTATGGCCTTGCAGACCTCCACGCCGTTCATCCCAGGCATCACCACATCGAGCAGCACGAGGGCGATATCCGGCTCCTGCGCCAAGCGCCTCGCCATCAGGCCATCGAAGGCATTGAGCACCTGGTAGCCGCTCTCCTCAAGGCCTTGCTTGATGAAGGCCGCTACCTTGGGTTCATCCTCGGCCAGCAGGATACGCATGGGACGAAGCTAGAGGGCGGGCGCCAACCCGGCCGCAACGAAAAGGAGGCCCGCCGTGCGAGCCTCCTTCATTTCGCTGACATCCTGCCCTTCAGCCCGTTCACCTGCACCGTACCACGGGTGCTTCCACTTCCACCAACAACCGGCTCCAGGGCCTCGCGTGACGGGATGCCTGCCGAATCACATTCACGGCCCAAAAGTGGCCCGGCACCCTGGAAGACGGCATGAGCAGGGGGTGAAAAAGGGGTGAAATCCAGCATCCGCCCATGGCTTCAGCCCTGCGTACCCCGGTGAGGCTCCTCGCGCTAACCCATCCCGATCGCGCAATCTTCGCACCCTCATTCACGCATCCCACCCTAATCCATCGCCCGCATGCGCTACCGCCGCCTCGGCAACTCCGGCCTCCAGGTCTCCGAGCTCTCGCTCGGCTCCTGGCTCACCTTCGGCAAGCAGATCACCGACGCCACCGCCGGGAAGCTGATGAAGGTCGCCTACGACAATGGCATCAACTTCTTCGACAACGCCGAGATCTACGCGCGGGGCGAGAGCGAACGCGTGATGGGCAGGATCCTGAAGAAGCAGAAGTGGCCGCGCGATACCTGGATCGTGAGCAGCAAAGCCTACTTCGGCGCCGGGGGGAAGCGCCCCACGCAGGTAGGACTTCACCGCAAGCACTTGGTGGAGGCCTGCAACGATGCGCTCAAGCGGCTGCAGCTGGAGTATCTCGACCTCTACTTCTGCCACCGGCCAGACAAGAGCACGCCCATCGAGGAGACGGTGTGGTCCATGCACCAGTTGATCATGCAGGGCAAGGTGCTCTACTGGGGCACCAGCGAGTGGAGCGCGCAGGAGATCATGGAGGCGCACATGGTGGCGAAGCAGCACCACCTCATCGGCCCGGTGATGGAGCAGCCGCAGTACAACATGTTCCACCGCGACAAGGTGGAGGTGGAGTTCGGGCAGATCTACAGGACGGTGGGACTGGGCACCACCATCTGGAGCCCGCTCGCCAGCGGCATCCTCACCGGCAAGCACCGCGATATCAAGGCGGCCAAGGGCACGCGCCTCACCATGGAGGGCCTCGATTGGCTCCGCGAGCGCGAGCTCACCCCCGAACGCCTGAAGACCGTGGAGAAGCTGAACAGGATCGCCGATGGCCTGGGACTCTCGCTCCCGGTGATGGCCCTGGCCTGGTGCCTGAAGAACCCCAATGTGAGCACGGTGATCCTCGGCGCCAGCAAAGAGGCCCAGCTGAAGGAGAACCTCAAGGCCAGCGATGCGCAGGACCTGCTCACCCCGGCGGTGATGGAGAAGATCGAGAAGGTGCTGGGGAACGCACCAGTGCGGCCGCAGTGGTAGGGCGCCCTCACACGAACCGCCGCAGTACGGCCTCCACCTGGGCCGCATATCCGCCCCCGAAGAGGTTCACGTGTACCAGCAGCGGGTACAGATTGCACAGGTCCACCCGCTCCTCCCAGCCGGCCTCCAAGGGCCATTCAGCCTGATAGGCGTCGTAGGCCGCTGGGTCGAGGCCGCCGAACAGCCGTGTCATGGCCAGGTCCATCTCGCGGTGGCCATAGTACACGGCCGGGTCGATGAGCACCGGTCGGCCTTCGCTGTCGCAGAGGAAATTGCCGTTCCACAGGTCGCCGTGCAGCAGCGCGGGCGCTTCCTTCGGGAACAGCCGGTCCAGCTTGGCGAAAAGGCGCTCGAAGCGGAAGCAGGCGCCCGCCTCCATCCGCTTGCGGTCGCGCGCGAGTTTGAGCTGGGGCTCCAAGCGGTGGTGGACGAAGAAGCCGGGCCAATCGGGCTCCGGGGTGTTCATTTGCTTGAGCGTGCCGATATAATTGTCCCTCTCGAGGCCGAAGCGCTCGCTCGTATGCGCGTGCAGCCGGGCCAGTCCCCGTCCGAATGACTCCCAGAATGCGAGGGTCCTGGCGCCCTCCTCGATCCACTCGAGCAGCAGGTAGGCGTCATCATGGTCCTCACCGGTGGCTATCACGGACGGAACCCGGAGGGCCTTCGCATCGCGCAGGCGGCGGAGACCATCGGCCTCCGCCTCGAACATCGAGGGGAAGCGGTCCGCCGAATTGACTTTCACGAAGAATCGGCCTGCAGCGGTGTCGAGGCGATAGGCGTCGTTGATGCTCCCGCCACCCACGGGTACCGCCTGCTCCACCTCGGCATAGGCACCGGCATGGCGGGCGATGTGCTCACCGAGGCGCTCTGCGAGTGAACCGGGCAGCGGCATGGAACGAAGAAGGCCGCTTCAGGTGAAGCGGCCTTCGTGGAGAATACCGGAGTCGAACCGGTGACCTCTTGCATGCCATGCAAG
>DDRC01000227.1:4006-38111 GCA_002342985.1 Flavobacteriales bacterium UBA2426 | reverse complement strand
GCGCTCTAGCCAGCTGAGCTAATTCCCCATTCTTTCAGCGCCCCCTTGCGGGAACGGGGTGCAAGTTTAAGCGATCCGTGCCAATCTGCGCCTACCTGTGCCGGCACAGGGCACCCACCGGATTCGCGATCGTTCAAAACTACCGGCGCGACCGGGACGAAACGCCTTGGGTGCAAGGCCAACTTTGCACCGCTGGCCCGGTTCGATGGCAAGCCATGGTGAAGCGCCAGACCGGCAGCGTTGGACAGACTTGAAAGGGAGGGAGGAGGTGGTTTTGGACCGATGGAACCTGCAAGGGACCATTAGGGTAGGTAGGGCAAGCCTTCTCCCCCCTTTCGCCAACTCAGCGCACCGCCCGTTTCCCCTTGGCTCGCAGGTACCCGTAGGCATCGCGCTGCGCGTGACCGATAGGTCGACCCCGTAGCGCCTTGCGGTAGGGATTGTCCTGGGCCTTGTTGATGGTCCGTGCCTTGGTCCCATCCTCCCATTGCAGATCGAGCAGGTGGAGCAGTTCCGCGCGCAGGCCCGCATCCTGCAAGGGGAATGCGACCTCCACCCGCCGGTCCAGGTTGCGTCCCATCCAGTCAGCCGAGGCCAGGTATACGCGCTGCCGCCCTTCGCTGTGGAAGACATAGGTGCGGCTGTGCTCGAGGTACCGGTCCACGATGCTGATCACCTCTATGCCCTCGCTCAGGCCCCGAACGCCGGGGACGAGGCAGCAGATGCCGCGCACGATGAGCCGGATGGGCACACCGGCTTGGGCGGCATCGTAGAGCTTCGCAATCAAGGCCCTATCCTCCAAGCTATTGAGCTTGAGGAGGATGCCTGACGGTCGGCCCAGCGCAGCGCTGCGGATCTCGCGGTCGATCAGCTCCTCCAACCCAGCGCGCAGATCCAAGGGCGCCACCATCAGCTGCTGGGTCCGGGGCCGGTGGCGCCGATCGGCCAGGTGCCTGAACACCTCGGACACCTCCAGGGTGAGGGTCGGGTTCGCGGTAATGAGGGCCGTATCCGCGTAGAGGCGCGCCGTGCGCTCGTTGAAGTTTCCGGTGCCCAAGTAGGCATAGCGCTTCATGCGGCCGCCGACCACCCGCTCGATGAGGCAGAGCTTGCAGTGCACCTTGAGACCTTCGTAGCCGTAGTTCACCACGGCGCCCGCCTGCTCCAGCTGCTCGCCCCACTTCAGGTTGGAACGCTCGTCGAACCGGGCCTGCACCTCCACAAAGGCATGCACCTCCTTGCCGCGGCGCAAGGCCTCGATAAGGGCGGTGCAGACGGCACTGTCCTCCGCAACCCGGTAAAGGGTGATGTGGATGCGGCGCACCGCTGGATCGCGCGCTGCGCGCCGGAGCCAATCGGTCACCTGGCCGAAATCATGGTAAGGGAAATGCAGCAGGACATCCGCACGGTCTGCGGCTGCGAAGGCATTGCGGGCGCGCAGGGCCGGGTGAGGCAGCGGCGGCCAGGGTGCATCACGCAGCGCCCTATGCCCTGCGACAGGCAGCCGCAGGAGGTCGCTGAAATGGTGGTACCGTCCACCGGGCACCAGGTCGTCCTTGGCCAGGCCCAGCAGCTCGCGCAACGTGCGCACCATGCGCCGCGGCATGGCGGCATCGTAGAGCAGGCGCGAGGGCACGCCGGTGATCCGCTTGCGCAGGCTCTTGCGCACCTTATCCTGCACGGTACCGGTGAACTCCTCGTCGAGGTAGAGCTCGGCATCGCGCGAGAGCTTGATGGCGTGGCAGCCCAGCACGCGGAATCCGGTGAAGAGCCCCGGCAGCGCCAAGCGGACGGCATCGTCAAGGAAGATGAGCTCCGTGCGCCCCTTGGGCGCCGGGAGGGCGATGAAGCGGCCCAGCTCATCGCTGGGGATGTTGACGAGCACCAGGCGCTGCTTGCCGCCGCTCTTCCCCGCCGGGGCCAGGCGGCAGGCGAAGTAGAGCTTCCGGTCCTCCACGAACGGGGCGTTGCCGGCGCGGACGGCAGCCGTTACGAGGCGCGGAGCGATGCGCCTGGCGGTCCATTCGCGCAGGAAGCGCATCTGCGCCGGCGACAATTGCTCCTCATTGCGGATTCGGATGCCCTTGCGTGCCAGTGCCGGCAGGAGCTCCTCGCGCCAGAGGCGGCCGAATTCGCGCTGCTGGGCGAGGGCCTTGGCGTTGATGCGGGCTATGCGCCTGTCGGGCGGCACAGCGAGCGCCGTACGCGTGGCCTTGCTCAGGCGGCCGAGGCTGCGCAGGGAAGCCACCCGCACCCGGTAGAACTCATCGAGGTTGCTGGAATAGATGCCGAGGAACTTGACGCGCTCGAGCAGCGGGTTGCGCGGGTCCCGGGCCTCCTGCAATACGCGATCGTTGAAGGACAGCCAGCTGAGGTCGCGGTCCACGAAGCGGTGCTCCGCGCGGTCCTCCCGGTCGCTCTTGGCCTTCGCGCGGTGCCGCTCGGCCTGCTCGCGCAATCGCTGGAGGTTGATCCGCTTCTGCGGCCCGTAGCGCCGCTGGGCCTCCGGGGTGTGGAACACATGGGATCCCAGGTAGGCCAGGTTCTCCCGGAGCCATTCCTGTGCGCCGATCCTCCGGCCCTGCGCCACCTCGCGCTCGGCTCGGAGCAGCTCGCTGCGGGCGGCGAAATCCACCTGACCGGCCTTGGCGGAGTCGGCATCGCGCAGCACGGCCTGCATCGCCGTGCGCGGCCGGGCACCGAAGCAGGTGGCCATGACCAGTGCACGCACCTGGGCCCTGCTGCGGGCCGACGCCCCATGCTTCACCAGGAACGCTTCGGCGAGCCGCGCGCTCTCCCGCTCGTGACCGTCATAGGCGAGGGCATAGCCCGTATCGTGGAAGAGGGCTGCCAGTTCGAGGAGGGACACCTCCTCCGGGGGCATCCGACGGGCCCGGGCCAGGGCCACGGCGGTGCGTGCCACGGCCAGGGTATGCTCCAGGTCGTGGAAGCGCATATGCCGGGGCATCCGGCGCGCGAACCAGTGCCGCACATGCAGCCGGGCCTTCTCGAGGAGCGCAGGATCCATGGTGGCCATGGCGGCCGAAGGTAGACGCGCACCGCACGCCGATCCTATCTTGGCAGCACCCGCATGGATGCCGCCGCCGCGCACAGCCTCTACGACCTGCTGCATGGCGACCGGTTCAGCCTGGTTTACTGCGGCGGTTTCTCCGACGCGCACACCGCCAGCCTGGTCGCCTTGGGCGAGGCCACAGCCGAAGCCATGGGCCGCGACCGCACGCACCAGCACCGCTTGGCCTTCATCATGGTGGAGGCCTACCAGAACATCGTCCGCCACAAGGCCGCTGGCAGCTCGCTCGAAGGCCTCGCCAACGGCCGCTGCCTCTTCGCGCTGCGCTGCTCGGCCACGGTGGACGAGGTGGTGGCCATCGACCCCGTGGAGGCCGACGAGGCCCTGGAGCTGGAGTCCGCCTTGCGCCGCCTCGGCGACCTCGACCTCGGCCAGCTGAAGGAACTCTTCCTGACCCGCCTGCGCGAAGGCACGCGCACCGCCCGCGGCGGTGCCGGACTGGGCTTGATCGAGATGGCCCGCCGATCGGCCAACGCGTTGCGCTACCGTTTGCTGCCTCTTGATGCACTGCACCAGCTCTTCGTGCTGCACATCACCGTAGGCGGCACACCGTCCCACACCTCCCCGTTCGAGCCCATCCGACGGATGCATGGCGACGCCACTGCGCTGGGCCTGGTGGCGGCATGCCGGTGCAGCCCTTCGGCCGCGGTGCGCGAGGCGGTGCTCCGACTCCTGGAGCGCGAACTGGAAGGCGCCGAATCACGCACCGCCCAGCGCGCCTTCCTCAGCGGCGCGGACTGGCTGGAAGCCCAGGACCTGGCGGCGGATGCCGTGATGGCCCTGCTCCGCGATGGCGAGGGGCTTGCACTCCTGTTGGCGGCATCGGGACACCGCGCGCGCATCGATGCCCTGGGAGGCCAGGTCGCGGATGTCCAAGGCATGCAGCCGGCGTTGCTTGAGCGGCGCTACCGCGATGCCCTCCTGGGCCGCACAGGCCCAGGCCCATCCCTCGATGCAGGGCTGCTCGAGCTGGCGCGCCTGAGCCGGGATCCCTGCATCCTTGATGTGCGCGAGGAGGGGGCACGCACGCAGGCCGTGCTGCTGGTCCGCCTGCGATGACCGGTTCCTGGCCGGCCGCCGCCGTTGGCTTTCTTTGGCTACCGCGGCATAACGATCGGCATGCGATCGGTGTTCTACCACTGAAACCTGCCGCCATGGTCACCGCCTTCCATCGACTCCTGCTCGGCTTCGAGCGCTTCGCCGCCTGGTTCGATCACCGCTTCGGGTGGTTCTTCACCAACGGCATGAAGCAGCGCCACAGCAGCCCCAAAAGGCCCGTCAGAGCCTGATGCAGATGTTCTTCGCCTCGGTGAAGAAGCGCAGGGCCTCCACGCCTCCCTCGCGGCCCACGCCGCTGTGCTTCATGCCGCCGAAGGGCGTGCGCAGGTCGCGCACCATCCAGCAGTTCACCCATACGATACCGCTCTCCAGCCTGCGCGCCAGCCGGTGCGCACGCTTCACATCGCCCGTCCACAGCACTGAGGCGAGGCCATAGGTGGTGCCGTTGGCCGCCGCCAGCGCCTCCTCCTCGGTGTCGAAGGGCGCCAGCGTCACCACCGGCCCGAAGATCTCCTCCTGGTTCGTGCGGCAGGCCGGACCCAGCCCCTCGATCACCGTGGGGGCGATGTACCAGCCGGCCGCGAGGTCGCCCGGCAGCATCACCCGCTCGCCGCCGCAGAGCACCCGTCCCCCTTCCTCCTGGGCCAAGCGGATATGGCCGAGCACCTTCTCCATGTGCGCCTGCGAGACCACGGCGCCGAGATCGCTACCGGGATCGTTGGGGTCGCCCACGCGCAGCGCCTTCACACGCTCCACGAAGGCATCGCGAAAGCGGTCGTAGAGGGGCCGTTCGATGAGGATGCGCGAACCGCAGAGGCAGATCTGGCCCTGGTTGCGGAAGGAGCTCTGGACCGTGGTGCGCAGCATCTCCTCGAAGTCGCAATCGGCGAACACCAGCACAGGGTTCTTGCCGCCGAGCTCCAGGCTCAGCTTCTTGAACTGGGGAGCGGCCACGCGCGCGATCTCCTGCCCGGTACGCGTGCCACCGGTGAATGTGATGGCCTTCACCCGCGGATGCGCGGTGATGGCGGCGCCCACCTTCGGCCCCAGCCCGTGCACGATGCCAAGGACGCCCGGGGGCAGGCCTGCCTCAGCGCAGAGGGCGGCCATGCGGAAGGCCGTCATGGGGGTCACTTCGCTGGGCTTGGCCACCACGCAGTTGCCAGCGGCGAGCGCCGGCGCGATCTTCCAGGTGAAGAGGTAGAGCGGCAGGTTCCATGGGCTGATGGCACCCACCACCCCGATGGGACTCCGGTCGGTGTAGTTCACCGCAATGTCGTCCATCAGGTGGGCCTCGCTGTGCTCGTGCAGGATGGCGGTGGCGAAGAAACGGAAGTTGGACACCGCGCGCGGGATATCCACCTTGCGGGCCAGGTGCACGGGTTTGCCGTTATCGCGGCTCTCCGCTTGCGCGAAGCCCTCCAGGTCGCGTTCGATGAGATCGGCCAGGCGCAGGAGGATGCGGCTGCGCTCCTCACGCGATCGTGCGCTCCATGCCGGAAAGGCGGCTGCCGCAGCGGCAACGGCGGCCTCCACATCGCGCTCATCGGAATCCGGGATACGGGCATAGACGCGGCCGGTGGCCGGTTCGTGATCATCGAGCCAGCCGCCGCTGATGGCCGGCTGCAACCGCCCGCCGATGAGGTTGAGGATCTCTTCCATGGCAGCGCCGAAGGTATCCTGCCCGCAGGCACCCCTGCCGGGGCTTCCGTAACATCGCGGCATGAACGGCCTTCGCTCACTGCTGCTGCCCGCCGCCCTCGTCGTCGCCATCGCGGCTGCGGCACAGGAGCCGATGGGCGTTGTGCGCGGCACGGTACGCGATGCCGCCACCGGGCTGCCGCTGGCCCAGGCCACGGTGGTGCTGCGCCCTTCCGAACCCCTGCTCGGCGCGGCCACCGACAGCGCTGGCGGATTCATCCTGCGCCAGGTGCCCGTGGGCCTCTACGCGGTGAAGGCCAGCGTGGTGGGCCACGAGCCCCAGGAGCTGCCCGAGGTGTGGGTGCGCAGCGGCAAGGAGACCGTGGTGGACCTGGCACTGAGGGCGGCTTTCGTGCAGCTGGCGCCGGTGGAAGTGGGCGCGGTGGAGGTGTGGCACATCCCGCACCTCGGCGTGCGCACCTTCACCGTTGAACAGGGGCTGCGCTATCCGGCCATGTTCCAGGATCCCGCGCGGCTGGTAGCGGCCACGCCCAGCGTGGCCGCGCCGAACGACCAGGCCAACCACCTGATGGTGCGCGGCAACTCGCCGTTGGCCAACAGCTGGCTGCTGGAAGGAGCGGAGATCGTGAGCCCGAACCACTTGGGCAACGCGGGCACGGTGAGCGACCTGCCCACCCTGAGCGGCGGCGGCGTGAGCATCCTGAGCGCGCAGATGCTCGGCCCCTCGCGCCTGCGCACCGGCATCCTGCCCGCGCACCTCGGCAATGCCGTGGGCGGCCTTATGGACCTGGAGCTGCGGCGCGGCAATGCGCAAGCCCGCGAGTGGACCGTGCAGGCGGGCTTGCTCGGCATCGACCTGAGCACCGAGGGGCCCATCGGACGCAACGGCAAGGCCTTCCACCTGGTGAACTACCGCTACAGCACGGTGGGGCTGCTCAGCGCGATGGGGGTGGACCTGGGCGATGAGGCGATCCGGTTCCAGGACCTCTCCTTCCACGTGGGTACGCGCTTGGGCGAACAGGGCGAGCTGCGCCTCTTCGGGATGGGCGGCACCAGCGCCAACGTCTTCGCTGCGAAACCGGACACCGCGCTCTGGGAGACCGACAAGGACTCGCGCGACATCGACTACACCAGCAGCATGGGCGCCGTGGGCGCCACGCTGCGGCTCCCCCTGGGGCGCCGGTCGGTACTGCATGCCACCGCGGCCTGGAGCGGTGCCTACCAGGAGCGTACCGAGACGGAGACGGACACCGCCGCCCGCGCCTTCGCACAGCCCTTCGCCAGCCTGTATGAGCGCAAGCTGAGCGCGGTGGTGCGCGTTGAGGGCGCCCTGGGGAAGCGGCTGCGCTATGCGGCCGGTGCCGGCGCAATGGAACGTACCGCGGTGAACGTGCTCAAGGACACCACCAGCGGCTGGCTGCTGCGTCCCTTCGCGCAGGTGATGGTGCCGTTCTCCCACGGCAGCCACCTCACCGCGGGCGTGGCCTGGAGCCGCTTCACCTACAGCGACAGCGACCTGCCCGAGCCGCGCATCGACCTCTTCGTGCGCACTGGGCCGCGCGGTGCGCTCATGGTCGGCGCCGGCGTGCGCGGGCAACTGCCGCAGCATGCGGTGATGAACCTCTACGCACCCTCGCCCGCCAGCCTGGCCCTGGGCGTGCCGGACAATCGCTCCATCGGCCTGCAGCGCAGCGAGGACCTGGTGGTGGGCTACGAGCACCGCGTGCAGGCGAACCTCGTGGTGCGCGCAGAGGCCTTCGTGCAGCGGTTGACCGGCGTGCCCCGGCCCTGGTCGGGCTTCAGGGGCGCCAGCGGCCTTGACGGTGCGCTGCTCAACTTCTGGGACCAACCGCAATACCTGCCGATGGAGGAGACCGCCGAGGGGCGGAACATCGGTGCGGAGCTCAGCCTCTCGCGCGACTTCAGCCGCGGCTACTATTGGCTGGTGAACGGCAGTGCCTTCCGGAGCACCTTCATCGTGGACGGCCTGGAGCGGGAAGGCCGCTGGAGCGCGAACTGGACCGCCAACGCGATCGCCGGCAAGGAGTGGCGCAAGGCCAAGGAGACGCATGTGCGCACCTGGGGTGCGGGCCTCCGCGCGCTGGGGGTGGGCGGCCTGCGGTATACCCCCATGGAGGCACAGAACCGCCGCGGCATCTGGACCTTCGTACTCGGCGAACCGTACTCCGCAAAGCTGAACGACGTCTATCGCATCGACCTGCGGGTATACCTGAAGCGTGACCGCCCAGGGCGCACGAGCCAATGGGCCATTGACCTGCAGAACGCTGCCAATACCCGCAACGAGGCCTACCGGGTGTTCGACTACCGGCAAGGCGAGTTCATCACCCGCACCCAGCTCGGCCTGATCCCGAACCTCAGCTACCGCATCGAATTCTGACCCCTGCCCGATGAAAGCCCTCAACTACGTGCTCGCCGCGGTCTTCTTCCTCTTCGCCGCCTTGCAGTACAATGACCCGGACCCGCTCCTGTGGGTCGCGGTGTACGGTGCGGTGGGCACCCTTTGCCTGCTGGCCGCATTGGGCGGGCATTTCAAATGGCTCACCGGCGCCTTGACGCTGACCGTACTGGTATGGATGGGAAGCCTGGCGCCGGGCATGGCCGACTGGGCGCGCATGGGCTTCCCCACCATCGTGGGCTCCATGAAGGCCGAAGCCCCGCACATCGAGGTGGTGCGCGAATTCTTGGGCCTGCTCACCGCCCTCCTGGGCCTGCTGCACCTGCTGCGCCTGGCCGTGCGCGCCCCCAAGGCCTGAGAAATCGAAAGGCCCCCACTTGCGTGAGAGCCTTCCGACCCCTTGTTGCGCTGTTCAGAGAACCAAAACCATACCTCCTTGACAGCTCGTTCAGTATGCTGAGGCGACAAGCGCCGTCGTTAGCGTGCTCCGACGCTGCAAAACTACCGCCAGCCCGCGCGGCGCTTGTGAATGCTGCGTCAAGGAACGTTAAAGCTCGTTAAGCAGCAGCCCCCCCGGAGGCCCCCCGGTAGCTTCGCTCTACACCATGGATAAGCGGTCCATCGCGCTCCTGCTCGCCGCCATCACGGTGGCCATGCTGGGGCTGCTGGCCATCCAGGTGGCGTGGACGCGCAATACCATCGCGCTGCGCGAGGACCAGTTCGACGAAGCGGTATCGCACGCCCTGATGCGCGTGAGCGATCGGCTGGAGGGCATCGAGCGCATGCGCGAACTGAAGCGCCACCGGCAGGGCCGGCGCATGCTCCTCCGGCTCGACTCGATGCGGCGGGCACAGCCGTTGCCGCAGCCTGCGGACGAGCCCTTCGCCGGAGCCGAACCGGTGCCTCCGCCCGATGCTCCGTTGGAGCCGTTGCCGCCGCCTCCCGGCTTCCCGGGCGAAGACGAGCACGAGGAGATGGTGACCGACCTGGTGCGCGCCATACTGGCCTCGGAGCTGGGCCGCGACATCCGGAAACGCGTGGACCCGGTGACGCTGGACAGCCTGCTGCGGGGCGAGCTGCTGCCGCTGGGGCTCCAGGGCGACCCCGCCTGGGCCGTCTTCACCGCCGAGGGGGCACTGGCGCTGGCGCCGGCCGCCGACAGCGCCGCCCTGCTGCTGCGCGCATCACCGCACCGGGCGCGGCTCTTCCGGCACGACCTGGCAGGGGCGCCCTACTACCTGCACGTGCGCGCCGAGCATGGCCGTGCGGCACTGCTCAAGGGCTCCTGGCCCATGCTCATCGCCTCGGCACTCTTCCTGCTCATCATCGCGCTGGTCTTCACCTACACGCTGCGCGCGGTGGTCCGGCAGAAGCGGCTCAACGACATCCGCAACGACCTGGTGAACAACCTCACCCACGAGCTGAAGACCCCGATCAGCACCATCGGGCTGGCCTGCGAGGCGCTGGCCGACCCCAGCATCCCGCGCACCGAGCAGCAGGTGCGCGCCTACACCACCATGATCCGCGACGAGAACAAGCGCTTGGGGGCGCTGGTGGAGAATGTGCTGCAGAGCGCCGTGCAGGACGGCGGGCGCATGGTGGTGAAGCCGGTGGACCTCGACCTCCATGCCGTTATACAGGATGTGGTGCGCAGCAGCACCATGCAGGTGAGCCGCCGCAACGGACGGATCGAAGCCGACCTGCGCGCCGAGATCCACCGGGTGCATGGCGACCGCATCCACCTCACCAACCTGCTCTACAACCTCATCGACAATGCGGTGAAGTACTGCGAGCAGGAGCCCCGCATCCGCATCGCCACGAACAGCGACGATGAGGGCATCACGCTCAGCGTCGCCGACAATGGCATCGGCATCCCGCCTTCCGAGCAGCGCAAGATCTTCGACAAGCTCTACCGCATCCCCACCGGGAACCTGCACAACGCCAAGGGCTTCGGCCTCGGCCTCAGCTACGTGAAGAGCGTGGTGGAGCGCCACGGCGGCCGCATCCGCGTGGAGAGCATCCCCGGACAGGGCAGTACCTTCCACATCTTCCTTCCCTTCGCCCATGAGCACCAGCGCACGGCTCCTCGTCGTTGAGGACGACCCCAATCTCGGCACCCTGCTGGCCGATTACCTCCGCGCACGCGGCTTCGATACCGAGCTCCGCACCGACGGCCAGCAGGGCTGGCTGGCCTTCGGCAAGGGGCGTTTCGACCTGCTCATCCTCGACGTGATGATGCCGCTGAAGGACGGATTCACGCTGGCCCGTGAGATCCGCGCGAAGGACCCCGAGGTGCCCATCATCTTCCTTACGGCCAAGAGCATGAAGCAGGATACGGTGCAGGGCTTCCAGAGCGGCGCCGACGACTACATCACCAAGCCCTTCGGCATGGAGGAGCTCATCCTGCGCATCAATGCCGTTCTGCGGCGCACCCGCGGGACTGAGCCCGGCCCCGAGGAACCGGTGACCTACTCCTTCGGCGGCTCTCACTTCGACCCGCGCAAGCAGGTGCTGCGCACCCCTGCCGGTGAGCGCCGCCTCACTACCAAGGAAAGCGAATTGTTACGTCTCCTGTGCGCCCACCGCAACGACGTGCTGGAGCGCGCCTATGCGCTGAACAAGGTGTGGGGAAGCGACAGCTACTTCAATGGCCGCAGCATGGATGTGTACATCGCCAAGCTGCGCAAGTACCTGAAGGAGGACCCCGAGGCGGAGATCATCAATATACACGGCAAGGGCTTCCGACTGGTGGCGCCCGGGCCGCAATAGCCGGCGCGCTCCCGCAGTTGAAGGGATAAACACCCTTCACCATGCATGCCGCCCTCCATCCTTGGCGCGCCGCCTCCGCCGGCCATGGCCGCCGATTCCTCGCGGGCCTGCTCATCTCCCTCTCCTTCGCGCTGGTGGCCTTCGAGTGGCGCACCACGGCCGGTGCCGCACTGCCGCTTCCGGGCGATCCGCTGCCGCCCATGGACGAACTGGAATACCCGCCCGTGGTGATCCTGGAGAAGCGGGCCGCCGCCCAGCCTGCGGCGGCCAAGCGCAGCGCCGGACCCATCGTGCCCGGGCCGGAGCCCGCACCTGAGCCCGGGCCCGTTCCAGACCCGGGGCCGGATCCCGGTCCGCCGGATCCCGGTCCCATTGTGCCCCACCCGATCGGGCCCGCGCCTCCCGAAACGGTGGACCCTGGCCCCATGCCTTGGGATGGCGTGGAGCAGCGCCCCTACTTCCGTAGCTGCCTAGGCCGTGACCGCACCGCGCTCGATGACTGCACGGAAGAGCTCATCGAACGCCATCTGAAGCGCAATTTCCAGGTGCCCGACGAGATGCGCCGCGAGGAGCGCACCACCGTCTCCATCGAGATTGATGCCGAAGGGCGCATCGGCCGTGTGCTCTGCGTGCCCAAGCCCAGCCCTGCGGTGCAGGCCGAGATCGAGCGCGTGATCCGCGCGCTGCCTCCCCTGATGCCCGCCACGCAGAACGGCCGTCCCGTGCCGGTGGTATTCCAGCTGCCCTTCAAGGTGGTGCGCGGGTGAGGATGCTCGGTGCTGCGACCCGCCGCATCCGCTAACCTTGGGGCAGCCGTCGACGCCATGCTCCGCTTCCTGCTCCTTGCACTGCTGCTCGTTCATGGCGCCATCCACCTGATGGGCCTCGCAAAGGCGTGGGACTGGGGCCCGGTGGCTGCCATCGCCAAGCCCGTTTCCCGCGCACAGGGACTGCTGTGGGGAGCCGCCGCTATCCTGTTCCTGGTAGCTCTAGCCCTGGTCATCCGCCACCGCGATACGTGGTGGGTGCCTGCGGCCGCCGGGGCAGCGGTCTCCCAAGCGCTCATCATCCTGCATTGGTCGGATGCTCGCTTCGGGACCTACGCCAACGCCGCCATCCTCCTCGCTGCAGTGCTGGGGGCGGCGGTCTGGAGCCTGCGCAACGGGTACGCGGACGGCACCTCGGCTGCGGTGCAGCGCGCCCTGGCGGAGCCGCAGCGGATGGTCGCGGAGAGCGACATGACCGGGCTACCGCCGCCGGTTCAGCGCTTGTTGCGCGCCCATGGCGCCGTTGGCCGGCCGCGGCCGCGCGTGCTCCGGATGGAGTTGAGCGGCGAGCTCCGCGGCGCAGATGGCCCTTGGATGCCCTTCACCAGCGTGCAGGTGAACACCTTCGGCGAACCGACGCGCCACTTCTGGATCGATGCGGTGATGAAGGGGCTGCCCACCAAGGGCCATCATGCCTATGCGGGAGGGCATGCCCGCATGCACATCAAGCTGCTGGGACTGGTTACGGTGATGGATCACAGCGGTGACCGGATGGACGCCTCGGAAACCGTGACCTGGCTGAATGACCTCTGCCTGTTCGCCCCCGGCGCGCTCGTCGACCCCCGCATGTCCTGGACGCCCATCGCCGACGACCGCGCACGGGTGACCTTCACGCACGGCGCCCGCTCCGTTTCCGCGGAGCTGGTGATCGATGAAGAGGGACGATTGGTGGATTTCATCAGCGACGACCGGTACTGCCTGATGCCCGATGGCCGGATGGAGCCGTTGCGCTTCACCACGCCATGCAGCAAGCACCGGCATGTGAACGGGCGGCTGGTTCCCGGCTATGGCGAAGCCATTTGGCACCTGGCCGAAGGGCCCTTCAGCTACGGCCGCTTCACCCTGCGCTCATGCTCGGTGGAGTGATCGATGGGGGCTCGGCTGCTGCCCTGCCCGCCAGCCATCCGGTGCTCCAAGCGGCCTGGAAGTTGAATCCGCCGGTGATGCCATCGATGTCGAGCACCTCGCCTGCGAAATGGAGGCCCGACGCCACGCGGCTCTCCATCGTAGCGGGGTCCACCTGGTCGAGGGCCACGCCGCCGGCCGTAACGAACTCCTCCTTGAAGGTGGTCTTGCCCTGCGCAGCGTACCTGTCATTGGTGAGCACATCGAGCAGCCGCGCGAGCAGGCGCGGGCCGAGCTCGCCCAAGGGCTTATGGGGGGCCAGGTCAGCGCGCTCAAGCAGGTAGGTCCAAAGGCGCGCGGGCAAGCCGAAAGCCGTCGCGTTCGCGAGTTGGCGCTTGGGATGCGCCGCAGCCTCCGCCTGCAGCTGCTCGCGCGCGTGAGCCTCTCCCACCGATCCGAGCCACTGCACCCGGACGGCGTAGGCGTAACCCATGCCGTGCAGCACGCGTGCACCGAAGGCGCTCAGGCGCAGCACCGCCGGTCCGCTGAAGCCCCAATGGGTGATGAGCAGCGGTCCGCTGCTCTCGAGCCCGGTGCCTTCGATGCGCAGGCGTACGTTGGGTGCCACCACGCCCATCAGGTCGCGGATGCCTTCACCGGGCAGGTTGAAGGTGAAGAGCGAGGGCACGGGGGCGACCACTTCCAGGCCGAGCGCACGCAGCCACTCCAGTCCTTCCGCTTTGGGTGAGCCGCCTGTGGCCACCACCACGCGATGCACCTGCAAGTCACCCAGGGGCGTCGCGAGTCGCCAGGTGCCGTCCGCGCGCTCCAGGCGCGATACCGGGCAGTGCATGCGGATGCGCACACCGAGCCGCTCCGCAGCCGCCTGCAGCGCATCGATCACGGTCCGCGAATCGTCGGTGACGGGGAACATGCGACCATCGTGCTCGGCCTTCAACCGCACGCCGTGCCGCGCGAACCACCGCACGGCCTCGGGCTGGCCCCATTGCGCGAACACCTTGCGCAGGAATGCCTCGCCGCGCGGATAATGGCGGGCCAGCTTGCGCGGCTCGGAGCAGTCGTGCGTGACGTTGCATCGCCCTCCGCCGCTGACGCGCACCTTGGCCAGCACCTTGTCGCTCTTCTCCAGCACCTGCACATCGGCATCGGGCCGGTGCGCCTTGGCGCTGATGGCGGCCATGAAACCCGCCGCACCGCCGCCGATGACGACGATGCGTTGAGGATGCGCGGAGCCGGGCTGCACGGCGCTAAAGATGCGAGGCACGCCGACACCTCAACGCACACACGGATCTGCGGCAGGCATACGCGTCATTCGGCTGCAGCCGGCCGGCCGCTCCGCTGCCGATCAGAGCGCCTCACGGGCTTCTTCCTCATGGCCATGCGCATCCACGCTGCCCTCACCAGCGGCACCCGTGCCATTGCACCATGCGATGAGCCCCTTCCCAAGGGCCGTATCCAAGTCGCTATGGCTGTGCATGGAGCGGCAGTAGCCCGGAGGCATCTCACCTTCCTGTATCTCCCCGCCGCACTCAGAGGCGACCTCGCTGCCGGCATGCTTATCCCACAACGAGAAGTTCAGCACCTCGCGCCCTTCGCTGATGCGGTCGTGCATGATGAAGTTCACAGACGCCACGCTGCCGTACCACGGAAAGGCGGTCCGGCAGCTGTGGCTGTCGTGGCAGGCGCCGATCACCAGCTGCAGGATGTGCGCCGGTGACGGCCAGCATGTCGTTGGCGGCATCAACGCCGGGCACCCACCGATCCGGCCGGATGAACCACGCCACCAGGAAGAGCCGGAAGGCGATGAGAAGGATCCGCTTGACCATGACCTTATGGAAGCTCAAAGCAAGGTCGTGGGATTCCGCCGCGCGGGTGCCGACCGGTGTCAGGACATCCGGTGCGGACCTAGGATCTATCTTCCACTCCCCTCCCCATCGGCTTGTCCAGCAATCCCTTCCCGTTCACCGGCCTTCCCCCCACAGAGGTGGAAGCGGCCCGCGCGGCGCATGGCACCAACGCCCTCAACGGGCACAGCGGTGGCGGCTTCTGGACGGCGCTGCGCACCGCCGTCACCGAGCCCATGTTCCTGCTGCTGCTCGCGGCGGCCACCATCTACTTCATCCTCGGCGAGTTCAGCGAGGCCTTCTTCATGCTCGGCGCCATCGTGCTCATCAGCGCCATCTCCCTCTACCAGGACCAGCGGAGCCGCAAGGCCCTGGAGGCCCTCGCGCAGTTCAGCCATCCCAAGGCCAGGGCCATCCGCGACAACACCGTGGTGGAACTGCCCACCGAGGAGCTCGTGCTGGGCGACCACGTGGTGGTGAACGAAGGCGAGCTCGTGCCCGCCGACGGGCAGGTGGTGCACGCCAACGACTTCTCGGTGAACGAATCCATCCTCACCGGCGAGGCCTTCAGCGTGCTCAAGGAAGTGAGCGCCGACAAGCCCGGGCGCGTGTACCGCGGCACGCAGGCCGTGGGCGGGCTCGCCGTGGTGCGCGTCACCGCCGTGGGCCCCGCCACCGAGATCGGGCGCATCGGTCGATCGCTCGCCACCATCGAGGAAGGGCGCTCCCCCCTGGAACGCCAGATCCAGCGCTTCGTCCGCAACATGGCCATCGTGGGCGCGGCCTTCTTCCTGCTCGTGTGGGGCCTCAACTTCATCGCCTCGCGCGACTGGCTGGACAGCCTGCTCAAGGGCCTCACCCTGGCCATGAGCATCCTGCCCGAGGAGATTCCCGTGGCCTTCACCACCTTCATGGCCCTGGGCGCCTGGCGCATGATGCGGCTGGGCGTGCTGGTGAAGCAGTCCAAGACCGTGGAGACCCTCGGCGCCGCCACCGTCATCTGCGCCGACAAGACCGGCACCATCACCGAGAACCGCATGGAGCTCGTGGCGATGCAGCTCCGCGACGAGGACGCCGCCCGCCCCCCCGACCGCTGGGACAGTCCCGAGGCCCTGCACCTGCTCGCCACCGCCATGTGGGCCAGCGAGCCCGTGCCCTTCGACCCCATGGAGACCGCGCTCCATGCCGCCTACGCGCGCCACAGCACCCACGACCGCCGCCCTGCCTTCCGCATGGTGCATGAGTACCCCCTCAGCGGTAAGCCCCCCATGATGACGCACGTCTTCGCCAACGACAGCGGCGAACGCATCATCGCCGCCAAAGGCGCCCCCGAGGCCATCCTCGCCTGCAGCGACCTGCCCGCCACCACGCGCGCCAACGTGATGCACCAGGTGGAGGCCCTCGCCGCCCAAGGCTACCGCGTGCTCGCCGTGGGCGAGACCACCCACAGCGGCGACGCCTGGCCCGCCGAGCAGCAGCACCTCACCTTCCGCTACCTGGGTTTGGTGGCCTTCGAGGATCCTCCGAAGAAGAACATCGGCAGCGTGTTCCAGAGCTTCCAGCAGGCCGGCATCCGCACCCTCATCATCACCGGCGACAACCCCGTCACCGCCACCGCCATCGCGCGGCAGGTGGGCTTCGCCATCGCCGGCACACCCATCAGCGGCGATGCTGTGCAGGCCATGGACGATGCCGCGCTCGCCACCACCGTGCGCAGCAGCAACCTCTTCACCCGCATGTTCCCCGAGGCCAAGTTGCGCGTGGTGAAGGCGCTGAAGACCCAGGGCGAGGTGGTGGCCATGACCGGCGATGGCGTCAACGACGGTCCCGCGCTCAAGGCCGCCCACATCGGCATCGCCA
The DNA here is from genome assembly GCA_002342985.1 of Flavobacteriales bacterium UBA2426. Taxonomy (GTDB): domain Bacteria; phylum Bacteroidota; class Bacteroidia; order Flavobacteriales_F; family PHOS-HE28; genus PHOS-HE28. The sequence goes on along the minus strand of DDRC01000227.1, from coordinate 21,497 downwards.
TGGGCAAGCGCGGCAGCGAACTGGCCAAGGAGGCCGCTGCCCTGGTGCTGCTGGACGATGACCTGGGCCGCATGGTGGACGCCGTGGCACAGGGCCGCCGCATCTATGGCAACCTCAAGAAGGCCATCCAGTACATCATCAGCATCCACATCCCCATCATCCTCACCGTGGCCCTGCCGCTGCTGCTCGGCTGGCTCTACCCCAACATCTTCACGCCGGTGCATGTCATCTTCCTGGAACTGCTCATGGGCCCCACGTGCAGCGTCGCCTACGAGAGCGAACCGCTGGAATCCGGCAGCATGCAGCGCCGTCCGCGCCGCATGGACCTCACGTTCCTCTCCTGGACCGAACTGCGCACCAGCCTCGCCCAGGGGCTGATGATCACCGCGGGCGTGCTGGGCTGCTACCACTACGCCGTGGTGCAGGAGCTCGGCGAGGACATGACGCGCACCCTCGCCTTCACCGCGCTGGTGGTGGCCAACATCGCCCTCACGCTGGTCAACCGTTCGTTCGAGCACTCCATCCTGTCCACCATCGCCTACCGGAACATGCTGCTGCGCGGCATCGTGCTTGGCACGGCGGCCCTGCTCATCCTGCTCCTCTACCTGCCGGTGCTGCGCGACTTCTTCCACCTGGCCTCGCCCAGCGCAGCGTTGCTCGCCCTCGCCACCGGCGCCGGCCTGGCCAGCGTGCTGTGGTATGAAGGGGTGAAGGCGTGGAAGCGGAAGAAGTCCATAGCCGGTCCATCATCGATGTGATGGACGTCAATCGCCATCCGGAACAGGATGCCGACCTTGTACTTGATGTACCCGATGCGCCCACATCTCCTGACCACGCTGGCCTGGCTGTTCGCGGCCACCACCACCGCCCAGACCGACGCCACGGACATCGTGCGCAAGGCCGACGAGCATGCGCGCGGCACCACCAGCCAGGCCGAGATGACGATGACCGTGGTGCGGCCCACCTGGCAGCGCGAGATGAGCATGAAGACCTGGAGCGAGGGCAACGACAACGCGCTGGTGCTGATCACCGCCCCCGCCAAGGAGAAAGGCATCGTGTACCTGAAGCGCGGCAAGGAGGTGTGGAACTGGATCCCCAGCGTGGAGCGCACCATCAAGATGCCGCCGAGCATGATGAGCCAGAGCTGGATGGGTACCGACTTCACCAACGACGACCTGGTGAAGGAGAGCAGCATCGTGGAGGACTACACGCACACGCTGGCCGGCGACAGCACCATCGAGGGCCGCGCCTGCCACAAGGTGATCATGAAGCCCAAGCCGGAAGCGGCGGTGGTGTGGGGCGAGGTGCGCTTGTGGATCGACAGGAAGGACCACCTGATGCTGCGCGCGGAGTACTACGACGAATACGACGAGCTGGTGAACACCATGGTAGCCGGCGAAGTGCAGCTGCTCGGCGGCCGCCTGCTGCCCACCCGCATGGAGATGCTCCCTGCGGACAAGCCCGGACAGAAGACCGTAATCCATTACCGCAGCATCACCTTCGACCAACCCATCCCGCCGGGCTTCTTCACCACGCAGAACATCACGCGGGTGCGGTGAAGGCCGATCAGAAAAGGAGAGGATCAGATGATCAGATGATGGAAATAGCACAATTGCGAAAGCCAAAGACGGATCACGATGCGAGAAGGTGACATCCAATTTTCTGATCATCTCATTTTCTGATCATCTGATCGACATGATCGGCAAGCTCATCTGGCGGAACCTCTGGCGCAACAAGCGGCGCACGCTCATCACCACCAGCTCGGTGACCTTCGCCGTGCTGCTGGCCGTGGTGACGCAGGCGCTGGTGAAGGGCACCTTCGGGCAGCTGATCGACAGCGTGGTGGGCGGCTACAGCGGCCACATCCAGGTGCACGCCACCGGCTATTGGGACGAGCCCTCACTGGAGCTGCTGATGACGGATGATCCTGTGCTGAAGGAACAGCTCGAAGGGATCGATGGCGTGGCGGCCGTGGTGCCCCGGCTGGAGACCTTCATGCTCGTGAGCGCCGACACGCTGACCCGCGGTGCGATGGTGATGGGCGTGGACTCCGAACGCGAACAGCACCTGATGAAGCTCGACGACCGCATCGTTCGCGTTGGCCCGGTACGCAACGGGGAGCCCGCCGTGGTGCTCGCCGAAGGGCTGGCCCGCCGCCTGGCGGTGGACGTGGGCGATACGGTGGTGCTACTGGGACAGGGCTACCACGGCAGCATGGCCGCCGGCAAGTACCCCGTGCGCGGCATCGCACACTTCGGCTCGCCGCAGCTGAACGACGGACTGGTATACCTGCCGCTTGGGATTGCGCAGGAGCTGCTCTCCACGCCCGGCATGGTCACCACCTGGGCCCTGGCCCTGGACGATCCCGGCGCCATGGAGCACGCGGAGGCCCTCGCCAGGACCATGATGCCGGCGGACCGCAGCGTGATGAACTGGAAACAGATGATGCCCGAAGTGGACAGTCACATCCGCAGCGACCAGGTGAGCACCAGCATCATCCTCGGCGTGCTCTACCTCGTGGTGGCCTTCGGCATCTTCGGCACCATCCTGATGATGCTGCACGAGCGCACCTACGAATTCGGCATGCTCCTGGCCGTGGGCATGGGTCGGCGCCTGCTGGCGCTGGTGGTGGTGATCGAATCGATACTGCTCTCGCTGATCGGCGCGGGCATTGGCGTGCTGCTGGCCTGGCCGGTGGTGTGGGCCCTGCAGCGATGGCCTATCCGCCTGAGCGGCGCCATGGCCGAGATCTATGCGGACTACGGCTTCGAGCCCGTGATGCCCACCGTGCTGGACCCGCGCATCTTCCTGGTCCAGACGCTGGTGGTGCTGGTGATCGCGCTCGTGCTCGCCATCTACCCCTGGCGGCATGTGATCACCCTGCTGCCCCTCACCGCCATGAAGCGTTGACCATGCTGCTGAAGCTCGCCTGGCGCAACGTGTGGCGCCACCCCGGACGCAGCGGCATCATCGTGGCCGCCGTGGCCATCGGCCTCTTCGCCTCGGCCTTCCTCATGGCCTTCTACCAAGGCCTCATCGAGCAGCGCATCGCCAGCGTGGTGCGGCACGAGACCTCGCACGTCCAAATGCACCACCCCGACTACATCGCCGACCAGGACCCCGTGTTCCGCATCCCGCAGGCCGACAGCTTGGTGCAGATGCTGGAGCAGCGCCCGCATGTGCGCAGTGTGGCCCCGCGCATGGCCTTCCCCGGCATGCTGCAATCCCCCACCGGCAGCACCGGCCTGCGCATCAACGGCGTGGACCCCGACCGCGAGGACGCCACCACCGGCCTGCGCAGCGCGCTGAAGGAGGGCGACTGGTTCAGCGCGGAGCGGCGCCACGGCATCCTCATCAGCGCCAAGGTGGCCCGCCAACTGAAGGTGAAGCTGCGCGGCAAGGTGGTGGTGATGGCCCAGGGGCCCGGTGGGGACATCGTGAGCGGCGCCTTCCGCGTGATCGGCATTTACGGCACCATCAACGGTCCGCGCGATGATGCCAACGCCTACATCACCCGCAGCGATGCCGCGGAGATGCTGGGCCTCGGCGACGAAGTGCACGAGATCGCCGTGCTGCTCGACCACAGCGAGGCCGTGGGGCCCGAGGTGGCCGCCCTGCGCGCCGCGCTGCCCGGCCTGCTGGTGCGCGGCTGGTCCGAGCTGAGCCCGGAGATGCGGATCCTCGTGGGCACCTTCGACCAGATGATGTTCGTGCTGCTGGGCATCATCTTCCTCGCGCTCGCCTTCGGCCTGGTGAACACCATGCTGATGGCCGTGCTGGAGCGAACGCGCGAGATCGGGATGCTGATGGCCGTGGGCATGGGCCGCGCGCGCATCTTCGGCATGGTGGTGCTGGAGACCCTGCTCGTGGTGATGGCGGGTGTGCCGGTGGGCGCGCTGCTCTCCGCCATCGCCATCGGCTGGGGCGCGAACAAGGGCATCAACCTGCGGACCTGGGGCGAGACAGCCACCCAGTTCGGATATGACCCGCACGTGTTCCCTTCGATGAAGCTCTACCAGGCCCTTGTCATTCTCGCCATGGTGGTGGCCATCTCGCTCCTCTCAGCGATCTACCCGGCCATCCGGGCCCTGAGACTCAACGCGGCGGAAGCCATCCGGAAATGAAGCACGGAGAGAACGTCGTCATCGACGCCCACGAACTGGTGAAGACCTACGACCAGGACAAGATCCCCGTGCATGCGGTGAACGGGGTGCATCTGCACATCGAGCGCGGCGAGTTCGTGGCGCTGCGCGGGCCCAGCGGCAGCGGCAAGACCACCGTGCTGAACATGATCGGCGGGCTGGACCGCCCCACCAGCGGGCGCGTGGTGGTGAACGGGCTCGACATCGGCACGCTCAACGACAACCAGCTGATCGACTTCCGCCTGCGCAACATCGGCTTCGTGTTCCAGAGCTACAACCTCATCCCCGTGTTCACCGCGCGGGAGAACATCGAGTTCACGATGCTTCTTCAGGGGCGTCCGCGGAAGGAGATCGATGCCCGTGTGGACGAGCTGCTGCGCGGCATGGGCCTCTGGGACAAGGCCGACAAGCGCCCCAACGAGCTCAGCGGCGGGCAGCAGCAGCGTGTGGCCGTGGCGCGTGCGCTGGCCCCCAAGCCGCAGTTCATCTTGGCCGACGAGCCCACCGCCAACCTCGATTCCGCAGCCGCCTTCAAGCTGCTGGACACCATGGCGCAGCTCAACGCCGAGGAGCACATCACCTTCCTCTTCTCCACCCACGACCAGCGCGTGATCGAGCGGGCACGACGGGTGATCACCCTGGAGGACGGGAAGGTGGTGGATGACAAGGTGAACGCATAAGCCCAACTCACCACAGAGACACAGAGGGCACGGAGCATGGGAATGCGGAGCGCAACAAGAGCTGCAGCATGCACGCTTCAGGTTCGATCATTGAAGCGGCAACTGTGCATTCTCTCTGTGCCCTCTGTGCCTCTGTGGTTGCCCGCATTTCTCTTCGCGGCTCTGCCGTTCCTCTTCGCGCCCCTCGCGGTCTCCGCCCAGGACACCACCGCCTTCAAACCCTCCTTGCAGGCCAGCGGATACCTGAAATTCCTGCACGGCGCCAGCTGGGTGAACGACATCGACCAGCTCGTCACCAACGAGCTCTTCCACCACCGCCTGAACCTGCAGGCCGAACTGACACGCCACACCACGTTGAAGGTCGGCATGCGCAACCGCTTCTTCTACGGCGAGGCCGTGAAGCTGCAGCCCGAATTCGGGACCATAGTGGACGTGGATACCGGACGTGTGCGCATGAGCGTGCTATGGGTGGATGAGCCCGGGGCTGTGCTGCTCACAACCTTCGACCGCGCTGTGCTGAGCCACCGACGTGAGAAGTGGGAGGCCCACATCGGACGCCAGCGCATCAACTGGGGCATCAACAACGTGTGGAACCCCAACGACCTCTTCAACGCCTTCAACTACCTGGACTTCGACTACGAGGAGCGTCCTGGCAGTGACGCGGTTCGGGCACTCTGGTTCCCGTCGTCGGAGCGGACGCTGGAGGTGGCCTACGCACGCGGCAACGGTCCGGACGATCACATCGGTGCCGCGCTCTACAAGTTCAACCGGCGCAAGTACGACTACCAGGTGCTGGCGGGCCTCTACCACACGGACCTCGTGCTGGGCGGCGGTTGGGCGGGCCACATCAAGGACGCCGGCTTCAAGGGCGAGGCCTCCTGGTTCCTGCCCAAGGACAAGCCGATGGACAGCACCGGCGTGTTCACCGCCTCACTGATGGCCGACCGCACCTTCGGCGGCACCTGGTACCTCAGCGCCTCGTATCTCTACAACTCACTGGGCAACTCGGCGCGCGACTTCACCAACCCGCTATTAAGCCTGCCGCTCAGCGCCAAGCAACTCCTCCCCTTCGAGCACACCTTCTTCGCCGGGGCCAACAAGGCCTTCTCGCCCATCACCGGCATGAACGTGGCCGTGCTCTACAGCCCGCACCTCAACACCGCGGTGCTCTTCCCCACCTTCACCTGGAACGTGGCCACCAGCTTCGACCTGGACCTCACCGTGCAATCGTTCTGGAACGACAACGGCCTGGACTGGAACGTGCGCGGCAATGCGGCGTATCTGCGGATCCGGTGGAGCTATTGAGCCCCTCCATCGGGGTTGATCCGCGTCCGCGGTCGCGCATCCATGCGGCTGCTTCCCGATCGAGCCGGGAGCCGTACTCCTGCCCCGCCGTTCCATCACCGCATTCACCCGTTTCGTCGGCTTCATGCTGCCGCCCCATCCGGCATGGGCCTTCACGCCTGTAACAGCCGGGGGAGCTTTGCGTCCCGTACCTGCCATGGCCTATTGCCGTGGCCATGACACGAACGCAACACGAACATGCACGGCTTCCGATCCCTTCTTCTCGTTCTCTCCTCCCTCCTCCTCACCACCGCGCAGGCCGTTTGGCAGCGTTTCAACGGCCCTAACGGGGGCACGGTAATGGACCTTGTGGTGCACGTCGGCACCCACTTCGCGGCCACCGAGCACGGTCTCTATCAGAGCAGCGATGGTACCGATTGGGTGCTGGTGACCGGTCTGCCCGAGGCCTTCTTCAACAGCCTCGCCTCCAACGGCAGCGTAATTATCGTGGGCGGCTACTCCCACGGGGTCTTCCGGAGCATTAACGGCGGCGCCAGCTGGCAGTCGGTTGACGTGACCGCCGTGAACGACCTGATCTGGCACAACGGCTGCTTCTACAGCGTGAATGACAACAGCGGTGTGCGCCGCAGCTGCAACGGCGGACAGAGCTGGACGGACGCCGACCCGAACGACCAGCTAGGCAGCTTCATGCAGCACCTGGGCAGCGACGGTACCTACCTGTACAGCATCGGCGCAGGCATGCTGTTCCAGACCAATGACCAAGGGAATAGCTGGACCAACCTAATGAGCGGTCTGCCCAACTTCGTCAGTGCATTGCGCATCGCGGGCAATGCGGACTACCAGTTGCTCACCACCAACCAGCATGGGGTGTTCCGCAGCACGGACCACGGCCAGAGCTGGACCCCCACCGTGCCCCACAGCGCGCCGGTGGGAAGCTGGCAGGGCATGGCCATGCTGGTGGAGGGCGACACGGTGCACCTGGGCATCAACCCCTACGGCGGCGTTCGCCGCAGCACGGATGGCGGGCTCACTTGGACCCTGATGTCACAGGGCCTGGCGCCTTCCCTGCTTCCCCACACCCTGGTGCGCAGCGGCGGAGACCTGCTGCTGGCCACCAACCGAGGTATCTGGCGCGGCACCGGCACAACGCCCCAGTGGAGCCACACCGATGGCGGCATCCCACACACCAGTTTGGTGACCATGGTGGATGCCGGTGACCGCCTGTTCGCCACCACGCGCAATACGGAGGCGGGACAGAGCGAAGGGGTGCACATGAGCACCGACGGCGGCCTCACCTGGCAACCACGCAATGCCGGGCTGGCCGTGGAACTGAATTTCGACGCCCTGTATGCCGGCGAGGAATTCCTGCTGGCCAGTGCGCAGCTGAACATGTACCGCAGCACCGACAACGGCCTCACGTGGACCAACCTCCTGCAGAACGGACCTTCGGGCGATGTGACCGCGATCGTGGCCTGGAACAGTGCGCTGTACGCCAGCACCTATGGGGACGGCATCTTCCGCAGTGTGGACGAGGGCCTCACCTGGCAGTCGATTCCATCCCCCAGCCTGGTCACGGCACTGCACGTTGCGGATGGCGCGCTCTACGCCGGCACCACGAGCGGACTGCAGCGCACCACCAATGGCAACACCTGGACGGTGCTCAACGGGCTGAGCGGCGTGCTGCAGATCGAGGCCATGGCCTCCCGACCGGGACTGCTCGTGGTGAGCGCCAAGAGCGGTGCCTACACACAGTTCTATCGCAGCACGGATGGGGGCAACAGCTTCCAGGCGGCCAACAGCGGCCTACCGGCCGGCATGTACTGCAGGGCGATCGCCTTCCACAATGATTCGCTCTTCGCGGGCTTCGATGCAAGCTGGCCGCAGACCGGTGCCGCCGTGCCCGGCCTTTACGCCAGTGCGGATGGCGGGCTCACCTGGGCCGATGCATCCGAAGGCATGCCTACGGGCACCTCGGTGCGCTGCTTCCTGAACACCAGCGACGGCCGCCTGCTGGCGGGCACGCACCGCGAGGGCGTTTGGGGACGTGGGGGCGACATTTCCACGGATGTGCCAGAGGCCTCTGCGTCGATCGCACCGATGCTCTGGCCCAATCCGACCAATGGCATGATCAATGTGCGGATGGACGATGGAGGCGCCTTGGAACAGGTCGAGGTGTTGGATGCGCTGGGTGCCGTGGTGCTCGCTGAACGGTTCTCTGCCTCACAGGCCACACTGGACCCGTCAGCGCTTCCCGAGGGCCTGTACTTCGTCCGCAACCGGCAACAGGACCGGGAGCACGTGCAGCGGGTGGTGAAGGTGGATTGAGCAGGTCCTTGAATCCGGTGACGGGCGATGGCAGAACGGTCATCGCCCGTTATCGTTACATGAGGCGCTCTTGAAGCGATCGGCGCGTCAAGCCGGGCTTCATTGCGCAATCGTTCTGGAACGACAACGGCTTGGACTGGAACGTGCGCGGCAACGCGGCGTATCTGCGGATCCGGTGGAGCAATTGAGCGCTGCTCAATGCCCTTCGCCCTCCTCGGCCTCGGTGGCCTCTCCACCACCACCGTCCACACTGCCCAGGTTCGCATTGAACCAGGCCACCAGTTTCTGCTTGTCGGCATCGCCCATGCGGCCGTGGCCGTGCATCAGGCGATAGTAGCCCGGGGGCATCTCGCCTTCCCCCAATTCCTTGCCCGCTTCACGGGCGTGCTTGTCGGTGGCGAACTTGTCCCACAGGCTGAAGTTGAGGTGCTCGCGGCCCTCGTTGATGTGGTCCTGCACGATGAAGCTCATCGGGGACACGTAGGCGTACCAAGGATAGTCCGTGGTGTAGCTGTGGCAGTCGTAACAGGCGCCGGTCACCAGATCACGGATGTCCTGCGGTGCATCGGTCATGACCAGCATGTCGAGCGCCGGGTCGGCTGCCGGCGCGGAGCGGTCCGGTTGGAAGAACTGGGCGATGAGCAGCAGGCCCAGCAGGCCGAGGAGGATCTTCTTCAAGAGTGGACGCATGGTATTCGGTGATCTGGGGATATGTTCGAAAGACGGAAGGCCTGCTTCACCCCTAGGAGCCGCCCCTCCTCGCTCCAGGTCATTCAAGGATACGGGAAACCGCCATATGAGACTCTGATCGTCCTCAGGCAAGGCCCCAAGGCCACCGAGGCCCGACCCTGCGCCGAAGTGCCTTCTCATGAATCTCCCCCTGCCATGACCACCAGGCCCGCCGCCTGCGGCACCCCGGTGCCTGGCTGCTGCTGTTCGGCCTGCTCACCGGCCTGCGGGTGCCCGCCTTGGCCAACCCGCGCATGGGCCAAAGCAGCCACATCGAAGGCGTGCTCAACGCCATGCTGCTACTGGTGCTCGGGCTACGGTGGCCGCGCCTGGTGCCCACCGACCGCTGGCCGCAGTCGATCCATCCGCGCTCGTGCGCACCTGGCATGGGCCGTGAGCGGGTGCACCCGTTGGTGAAGGTGGACCGAGCCCCGCACGGACCCCGACGATGGGCGGAGGGCGGCGCCTCAAGCACGGGTACGGTACGCGCCCCGCCTCAATTCGTCCACACCGCGTAGCCCTTGCGCCGCAGCTCCAGCGCCAGGCCCCGCTCCACGGCCAGCGCTTCGGCGCGGCTGAGCGGGCCGATGTGCTGGTAGAGGCTGGGGCGCAGGTACCGCCCGTACTTCTTCACGATGGCGCTGCTGAGGTCGTGGCCCTTCTTGCTGAGCGCGCCGGTTCTGTGCTGCGCGAAGCGCTCCTGGGGCGTCTTGCTCGTCATGCCCACGTAGAGGCATTCGCGTGCACTGTTGTACTGCGGATTGGCCGCTCGGAACTTCCAGTTCTCGGTGTACACCTTCCGGCTCAGCTCGATCACATAGACCGTGTAGGCAGTGGGCATGGTCCGGCAGCGCCGGCAAAGAAACCACCGGCAAGGGGTCGGGCCCCGGGGTTTCCCGGGTGAACGGCGGTCCTGCTCCTCCATGACCGTCCCTTGCCGGCCCATGCCGCGGATCTTCCCGCTCATGCATCAGCGATGCGCGCTGAGCCCCGGCAATGATCAGCTTTGGACGATGACCGCAAGGCCCCTTCTGCTCCTGCTGCTCGCACTGGCGCCGTTGCTCGCCAGTGGCCGGGGCCGCTCGGCGGCGCTGAAGGAGCGCACCCGCCAGCTCTCGCGCATGCTGCGCACGCAGCCGCCCGAGGCGGCGCTCGCCGTGGCCGACTCGCTGCTGGCGGCGCCCACCCATGCACACGACCCTTGGTGGCGGAAGGAGATGGTGCACTACCGGGGCCATGCCCTGCGGCTGCTCGGGCGGTTCGATGAGGCCATGGCCGCGCAAGTGCGCGCCTACGAGCTGGCCGACTCCCTGAGCGACCACGCCGGCCGGGTGGATGCGCTCCTGAGCATGGCCGCCATCCACATGGACCTCGACGACCTGGCCCAAGCGGAGCCGATCCTCCGCGAAGCGCTGCGGCTGAACGAGGAGCAGCCCGTGGGCCGCAGCTATCGCCTGCCGCTGGTGATGGCCGCGCTCAGCGACTACCGCGGGCAGGGCGACAGCGCACTGTATTGGTGCCGGGTGGGGCTGCCGCTGGCCGCTGCGGCGCAGGACAGCTTCGTGATGGCCGATCTGCACTTCAACATGGGCGTCACCTTCGGGGCGCTGGGTCGGCCGGGCGAGAGCGAGGCCGCCTTCCGACGGGCCCTGGCGGTGGTGCCGGGCGGCGGGTATCCCCATCTGGAGGCCCGCGTCAACGAATCGCTGGCATACCTCTACTTCGAGCAGGGCCGGCTGGAGGAAGTGCCTGCACGGCTCGATGAGGCGGAGCGCATCGCACGCACCCACGGCGCCGGCGACCTGTTGGCCACGGTGCTGGGGAGCCGCGTGGAATACCACCTGGCCATGAAGGACAGTGCCCGGGCCCTGAACACGGCCAACGCGCTGCTGGCGGTGAAGGACTCGCTCAGCGGCGTGTTCCGCGAGCGCGCCGTGGCCGAGGCCCAGGCCCGCTTCGCGCTCGGCCGCATGGAGAAGGAGCTCGCCCTCACCCGCACAGAGGCCGAGGTGAACGCCCTGCGCGCGCAGCGGTCGCGCATCGCGTGGGGCGCGCTGGCCATCATCAGCGCGCTGGCCGTCGTGCTCATCGTCTCCTTCCGCCGCCAGTACCGCATGAAGCGCGAGGCCGCGCAGCGCCTGGAGCGCGACAAGGAGCGGCTGCAGGAGGAGAACGAGCTCCTCCTCCAGGAGAGCCTCATGGCCCGTTTCGAGACGCTCAAGAGCCAGATCGACCCGCACTTCCTCTTCAACGCCATGAACACGCTGTACACCCTGGTGGAGACCGAGCCCGCGAAGGCGCGCGAGTTCATCGCCAGCTTCAGCGCGCTCTACCGAAAGGTGCTCACCTCGCGCGAGCGCACCATCGTGCCCGTGGAGGAGGAGCTCGACCTGGTGCGCCACTACCTCTTCCTGCAGCGCATGCGCTTCGGCGACAGCCTGCAGGTGGCGCTCGACCTGCCGGCGCATGCGCTCAAGGGCTACCTCCCCCCCTTCACCCTGCAGATGCTGCTGGAGAACGCCATCAAGCACAATGCGATCAGCGCCGCCAAGCCCCTGCGCATCACCGTGGGCGTTGACGGCGATCGCCTGGTGGTACGCAACGACCTGCGTCCCCGCGGCACAAGCGAGGCCGGCACGGGCACGGGCCTGGAGAACATCCGTCGGCGCTACGCCATGCTCGGCGCCGAGGAGCCCGCTTTCACCCTCACCGACACACACTACACCGCATCCGTACCCATCCTTTCCCAGGAACCATGACCGCCTACATCGTCGAGGACGAGGCGCCCGCCGCACAAGGGCTGGTGCGCCTGCTGGAACAGGCCGACCCCGCCCTTCGCGTTGTGGGCATGGCCGACAACGTGGAGGACGCCATCCAGGGCATCGCGGCCCTGCGGCCCGACCTCATCTTCATGGACATCCACCTGGGCGATGACCTGTGCTTCACCATCTTCCAGCGCACGGCGGTGGAAGCGCCTGTGATCTTCACCACGGCCTACGACAAGTATGCCATCCAGGCCTTCCAGGCCAATGGCATCGAATACCTGCTGAAGCCCATCTCGCTGGAGGCGATACAGCAGGCCCTGGGGAAGGTGGACCGGCTGAAGCGCCGCTTCGGCATCGACCCAGGCGTGCTCCGTGAGCTGAGCGCGCTCCGGCAACCGGCCTACCGCGAGCGCTTCATGGTGGCCAGCGGCGGGCAGATCCGCTCGGTGCCCGTGGAGCAGGTGGCCTACTTCCAGAGCGAGGGCCGCTACGTGAAGCTGGTGAGCACCGACAACCACCGCTACATCGTGGACGGCACCATGGACAAGATCCAGTCGGAGCTCGACCCGCGCCATTTCTTCCGCATCAACCGCCAGCTCATCGTGAGCTTCGGCGCCATCAAGAGCATGGTGCCCTACAGCAAGAGCCGCGTGAAGGTGGTGCTGCACCCAGCCACCGACATCGAGAGCATCGTGAGCGTGGAGCGCTCGGCCGAGTTCAAGGCCTGGCTGGACCGGTGAGGGGGATCGTGGCGATGGTCCGCACTTGCGGATGCCGGTAGGCGGCCACGTCGAGATGCTTGGTCGCGCCCGACAGGTCGAAGGGACCCACGGTCCATTCATCCGCCCACACCTTTGCGCGCTCCGGGTCGGCATCGATGGTGCTGCCCACAGGAGTCAAGAGAGCCACGTCAGTTCGGTGGATCGTGCGGTGCACGACGCACTGAACTGCTCATCGCCAGGTGCCCGGCAAGTGACGGACATGGAGCTGCGACGGCTCACCGTCGCTCATGAGGAAACAGGAGGATCGAGCCCCGGTCCGGTTCATGCCGCAATCGTGCCCACTCATGCCATCGCATGATGCCGAAGGCGCCGTGGTGGGCTCCCTTCGCCGCATGAGAACGCTCGATCTCCTCCCGTCCCGTGCAACGCGCTGGCTCAGCGCGCTCCCCCTCTCGGCCGATTCGCGCATGCGCCGTGCGTTCGACCGCTTCCACGACCGCGTGAACCATATGGCCATGCGCTGGGGCATGTACTCCGGAGCGCTCCTCTGGGCCTTGGCGGGTATCCTCGGCCTCGCCCTGCGTCCGTGGAACGCCGATGAACTGTCACAGAGCCTGGGCATCGTGCTGCCCTTCTACCTCGCCGTGGGCGCGGCCTTGGGCAATCGCAAGTTCCGCGGGCACTACCAATGGCTCGCCGCACTGTGCAACCTCTCGTCGGGTCTCATGGTGTTCGCGGTGGCGCCGCTGTTACCGGAGCCCGCGCTCACCATGCTGGTGGGCCTGGTGATGATCACCTTCCATGCCGTGCTCGCCTTGCGGCTGCGCGTGCACTACGCATTGCCGGTGATGGTCGTGTACAACGGCATCTACCTCGTCCGGCTCTGGTCCAGCGCCCGGCAGGAGCTCGAATCCGCCATCGCATGCACCTTCCTCATCGGCATGGCCACGCTGGGAGCGGCCCTGGCTGCGGTGGTGCTGGAGGCCAACCTGTGGACCTTGTTCCGCAGCCGCTCCGTGCAGCGCGCCAAGCGCATGCGCCCCGATCACCGCATGAGCGCCCTGCCCGAGGATCTCGGCCGGCGCTGGCGTGAGCATCCGGGACTCGTGGCCGAGCGGCCGGAGACCATGAACGTGCTGAGCGCCTGTGTCGACATCGAGCAGTCGCATCCCTGGCCCCTGCATGAGCGCATCGCCCTGCTGCATGACCTGATTGTCCGTTTCGACACGCTGGCCCAACGCCGCGGACTGGAGCGTGCGCGCCTCTCCGGAGGCGAGTTCATGGCCATCGGCACCGCGGCGCGCATCGGCACCGGCGGCGCGGACCACCTCGCCGAACTGGCCTTGGCCATGCTGCATGTTGCGGAGGAGACCGCTCTCCCGGAAGGCGCTACCCTGTCGCTGCGCATCGGCATCGCCCAAGACCTATCCGCTCGGACCGCCCTGGGTAAGGTGATGCCCGTGTTCGATGTGATCGGCCCCGGCGTGGAAGGCGCCGTCAAGCTGCGCGATGCGGCACCCGCAGGCTGCATCCTCATCAGCGAGCGCTTCCAGCATGTGGTGCGCGACCGGTTCGAGACGCAGCAATGCGGCACTACGCCTGGCGGCAGCGAACCCGCCTTCCTGCTCTGGGGCATGAAGACCCGGCCCGAACGCGGCACCGTGGAGGTTCAGAGATCCGTCTCGCGGATCGCCTTCGTCACTGCCCTCGCAGGCATGACCCTGCCCGGCTCCGCTCAATGGGAACGTATCGAAGACCTTCCGGCGGCCAATACGCCGTCCTTGCTGGCGCATCAAGGTGCGCTGTATGCCGGAACCGACTCCACCGTGTGGCGCAGCGCCGATGGCTTGGATTGGCAGCGGGGCGCCACCCTTCCCCAGCCGGGCTTCTTCGTGGATGCGCTCTACCACGATGGCACCATGCTCTTCGCCGGCACGGGGGGCAACGGCCTCTTCGTGAGCCCCACCGACGGCATCACGTGGCAGCACTTCTCCCAAGGCCTTACGGGTCTGGGCAGCCTATCCATCGCGGACGTGGCCAACTTCGACAACGATCTGTGGTGCGCCACCGTGGGCGCGGGTGTCTTCAGGCGGTCTGGAGCCACCTGGGCGCCCTTCGGCGGTCTGGATGGGATGAACGCGGGCAACGTAGCCGTGCTCCGCGTGATCGGCGACACGCTCTGGGCCGGCGCAGGTGGCAACGGATACCTGTGGCGGACCACGCCCGGCGCGACCCAGTTCGAGCCGAAGCTGGTGGCGCCGGTGGATTGGGACCCGCATTCCATCACTGATATACAGAGCATAGGCGGTGAGCTTCTTGCCGGTGGCACCTACGGGATCTATCGCAGTGCGGATGGTGGCGACACGTGGACCTGGTCGAGCACCGGCCTGCCCGGCGGCGGCACCGTTCGCTTCCTGCCCACGGGAGAAGGGCTCTACGCGCTGCGGACCACGGTCATCTCGCGCCTGTACCGGTCGGACGACGAGGGAGCCACGTGGCAGTTGGTGGAAGCGCTGGGCACCTGCTACGCGATCGCAGTGCATAACGGAAGGCTCCATTCGGCCCGAACTGATGGGCTGTGGGTCCGCGACCTCGCCACCGGCATCGATGATGGCCTGTCATCGGCTGACGATATCCTGAGCCTCTTCCCGAATCCCGCGCACGACCTCGTGCAGGTGCGCGTGGCGGTCCAGGGCCAGGTGGTCATCGAGCTGATCGATGCGCAGGGACGCGTGATCCGCAGCGAGCGCTCGCTGGAGCACCGGCGCGTGCTGGATGTTTCCGGCTGCGCACCGGGGGCCTACGTGGTGCGCGTGGTGCATGCCAGCGGCACCGCGGAGCGGCGGCTCATCGTGCAGTGACCATCCGACGGCTGCATCCGGTTCATGCGCCAGGTTTTCCGGCTCATGCCATCCGATGCCGCTCGACGGCCCGGCGCGCGCCTCTTTCGCGGTATGAAAACGACACTCGCCATGAATGCACGCAATACCATTGGCGCCGCAGGCTTGCTCGCGCTCGCCTCGGCCACCACGGCATCGGCCCAGGCCGTCATCACCGCCAACGGGCTCTTCGCCATCGGGTCGCGCTACCAGCTGGCCACCGACGAGGCACCGGCCGTCACACCTGGCAGCAATGGCACAGCGCTGTCCTGGTCCTTCACGGGCCTGCAGGCCGACAACTCCAGCAGCATGGAAGTGATGGAGGCCGGGGAAAGCCCGTTCGGCATCCAGCTCCCGGGCGACCGGGCGGCGGTGGAGGACACCGATGCATCGGCGGAGTACATCTCGGTGAGTCCAACGCAGCTGCTGGGCCATGGGCGCATATTCCAGGAGAATGGCGTGCAGGTGCCCGTGGCCCTCGACCCGCCCATGGTGCTGCTGAACCTGCCGGCGCAGTACAACCAGGTCCACTCGGGGGTATCCCGTTCGCAGGTGACGCACTACATCGGGCTCGACCTGGGGCTCGGCTTCACCGTGGACTCGATGCGCGTGCGCACGCGCATCGCCTACCAGAGCTAGGTGGGCGGCTGGGGTACGGTGACCACGCCGCTCGGCGCTTTCGATGCGGTGAAGCAGGTCCTCGTGGAGAACGTGACGGACTCCATGGACTTCTACCGCGCCGACCAGGGCCTCTGGATGCTGGGGGTGGATGTGACCACGAGCACGAAGCCCAGCTGGTTGTGGTGGACGCCGCCGCACGACATCCCCGTAGTGCGGCTCTTCGACGAGGACAATAACGGCACCATGGACCGCGCAGTGTGGGTCGAGGAGGAGCTGCTCGGCACCGGCGTGCACCAGCCGGCCGCTGCGGCCACCTTCACCATGCACCCGAACCCTGCCACTGACCGCGTGGAGGTAGCGATGCCCGGCGAGGGCGAGAAGCGCTACCGGTTGATGTCCGCCGAAGGGCGCGTGGTGCAGGAAGGGCGCGTGATGGGCGCGCGCGGCACCATCCCCCTGCAGCACGTTGCGCCCGGCACCTATGTGCTGGAGCTGCGCGATGGCCGGCGGGTGGCGCAGCAGCGCCTGGTGAAGCAATGAATCGGAGGTGAGGGTGAAGGGGGCGCTCCGGGAGGGGTGCCCTCTTCCCGCCTCCGGAACGGATAGGTTCGCATTCCCGCCATGACACCCGCATCGCCCCAAGGGCCCAGCCCCCTGACCCGCCATCCGCTCAGCGGCCATGAGCGGCTGTGCTTCCTCAAGAACAGCATCACCCGCTCCACGATCGAGGTGGGCGACTACACGTACTACGACGACTTCGAGGACGTGGGCAACTTCGAGCGGAACGTGCGCTACCACTTCGACTTCATCGGCGACCGGCTCGTCATCGGCCGCTTCTGCATGATCGCCTCCGATGTCACCTTCATCATGAACGGCGGCAATCACCTGGTGGATGCGGTGACGGCCTATCCCTTCGAGGTCTTCGGCCACGGCTGGGAGGGTGCCATGGAAGGGCTGTCGTATCCGCACAAGGGCGACACCATCGTGGGCAACGATGTGTGGATCGGCTATCGCGCCACGATCATGCCGGGCGTGCGCATCGGCGATGGGGCCATCATCGGCAGCTGCGCCGTGGTCACCCGCGATGTGGAGCCGTACAGCATCGTGGCGGGCAACCCGGCGCGCGCGGTGCGGAAGCGCTTCAGCGAAGCCGACATCGAGCGCCTGCTGACGCTCCGCTGGTGGGACCGCGATGCCGCCTGGATCACCCGGAACGCACGGCTGCTGCACGGCACGGACATCACCGCCCTGGAGAGCGCCCGCTGAACCCCGGGCACCAAGCCCCGCGAGTTCGTCGGTTGCATCGCCACCCGCCGCGGCGGC
>DDRC01000227.1:0-3827 GCA_002342985.1 Flavobacteriales bacterium UBA2426 | reverse complement strand
CGGTCCTCCACGCCGTCGCAGCAGAAGGAGAGGGTCATGGCCGCTCCACCTTCGTGAACACCTGCGACACGGTGACCACCGCCTCGCGCATGGAATCCTCCGGGGCTCCTGGCCAGGAGCCGCCCGGAATGGACCGAACTTTGCCGCGCAGCGCCACCTTTCCCCCTCCCTTGCGCGTCCCATCCCTCTTCCCGGTCCTGCTGGCCCTCTGCACCTGCGCGTCAGCGATGTCGCAGGACAGTATCCCCATGGCACCGCTGGATTCCCCGGACACCCTGTGCACCGCTGCCGCACTTGCCGCGCTGATGCGGAGCAGCCCGGTGGCGGATGCGGATGCGCACAGCATCACCGAACCGGCCGAGCCGCAGGAAGAAGGCAGCGCGATGCTGGTGAAGCGCTCGGGCGCCCGGTGGCTGGCCTTTCCCCTTCCGCTCTACAAGGACCGTCAGAACAGCTTCGAACTGCAGCGCTTCACACCCGATGGCCGTTTCCTGATCGCGGAGCAGCGGTCCATGAACTTCACCCGGGGCCAGGAATACCACCAGGTGGAATCGTTCCTGATCGACCTGGAACGCCTGACCTACGCCAGCGTGACCACCTTGGCGGACAGCTTCGAATGGGAGATCGATGACCAGGAGGTGCAGCATGACCACCGCACGCGCGACAGTTCCGTGGTGCGCATCACGGACACGCACATCCACCTGACCAACGGCTGCACAGTGAATGGCACGTCGGTGCCCTGCGAGGCACCCTCAATATCCTACCGGATCACCCCAGGGGCGTTGGTGCCGGATGGCGGCATCAGCATTGCCCCGGCCCGATCCGGCGCAGGCCAGCTTCCTGCACCGCCGGGTGGCTGGGACCGACACGCCTTGCGGCTCAACCAACGCCTGTGTCCCGGCCTTGATCATGGGAACATGGCCCGGCCGCTGGTGGAGGAGCGTGCACGTGCGGAGCTTTTGCAGCATGCTCTGGCCACGTACGCCGGTGCCACCTTGCGCTACGGTGCCAAGCTGCCGTTCGAGAACGGGCTGCGCGTCGCGCTGCTTTGCGACCGAGACGATGACCACGACCTGCTGTGGTTGACCTATGACCAGCTGGGGCAACTGCAAGGCGTGGACACCCTGGCCTCCACTTTCGGCGACGGCCAGTACGCCGTGTCGGAGTGCATCAGCCTGAACCCTTACGGGCAACTGCTCGTGGAGTCCGTGCACAACGAGACCCTGCGCGATGAAGTGGACACCATGTCCTACCGGTGCGACACCTTGGTGTATGAGCCGGTGATCGAGCAGACCGGTTTCCTGGTGGACAGCGGTGAGGTTCAGTACCGCTATCAACTCAGGCGCCGCCCGGTGGATCTCACCCGCTGCTGGGTGGAGAAGCACCCCGTGAACCAACCTCCACCTTACCGGTGGCATTCGCTGCGCGAGGTGATGCCCGCCGGGCGCGTGGTCTTCCAACAGGCCAGCGGCGACCTGAGCGGGGATGGCGCCGAGGACCATGCGCTGGTGCTCACCAACGAAGCCGACGATGGGCCACGCGACCTGCTCATCGCCTTCACCGCGCAAGACAGGGGCCGTTTCGTGCAGCACGCCTTGCTGACGGACTTTCTGCCCGGTAGAAGCGACGGCGGCTTCCATGACCCGATCGGTGAAGAAGGCATCAGCGGCGTCAGCATCCAAGCGGATACCTTGGTCATCACCCAGTTCGGCGGCAGCGCGTGGAAGTGGATCAGCGCGGACAAGTACGTGTACGACGCATCCCGCAAGGCCTTCTACCTGGTGGAATCCGGTGGTCGCTCCTTCCATGCCTCATCCGAGGAGAGCCAGGCCGAGGAGCTGGAGGAATTGGAAGCACTGCGCAAGGAGCAGAAGCTGAACAGGGACCAGGCCGCGCGCCATGCGGAGTTGAAGGCGCTTGGAGAGAAGGCTAGGTGGAAGGCCACACGGTACCCGCTGGGCACAAGGCCCATGGGCCCGTAGCGCTGCTTGCAGCCGCTCCAGCGCCCTAGAGCCGCGCGCCTATTGCCGCACCACGCGCATCTGCCAGCGCTCGTTCTCCGTCCGCAACACCACCGTATAGAGACCGGGCGCGAAGGGCGAAAGGTCCAACGAAGCACCGCGCTGCTCGAGCACTTTCCGTCCTGCCGCGTCCCACAGCTCCACCGCGTGCACCCCGGCTGCACCGCGGATGGTGAGTGGCCCGTCGGTGGGATTGGGCACCAGCTGGATGCCGGGCGCCTCATGCAACAGGAGGCCGGTGTTGATCTCGTAGGTCACGGTGTTCGAAGGCGCCGATGCGCACCCCGCCACCGTGGCCACCACGTGGTAATCGCCGGGCAGGGTGACGGTGACAGTGGCCGTGCTGCCACCGGGTAGCAGGTCGCCATTGAAGTACCAATGATAGTCGGCACCGGGCACCGGGCTGGCGCTCACCACGTTGCCCGTGATGCCCGCCACCGGCGGCTGCACGGTGCTCAACGCGATCAGCAGCGGCTCGCTCTGCACGCTGGTGGCCGTGGCGCACGCGGCATCGCCTTCCAGCGTGCAGCGCACCAGGGCATTGCCCATGAGCCCGTTGATGGTGAAGCTGGAGCCGCCGCCCCCTGCGGGCGCGTCGTTCACGGTCCACTGGTAGGCGGGGGCGGCGCCTGCGTTCGTCACGCTCGCCGTGACGGTGATGGCATCGCCCGCGCAATACGGACCGGCAGGCGCCGACAGGCTGATGGTGGGCGTGCAGACCGCAGCGCACGGTGCCGTGTGGCTGCCCAGGTGGCTGTAGTCGTTCACCGGGTAGGCGATCCACTCCTCGTCGGGGAGGAAGGGGTCGGTGCCATCGGGATCGCCGCGATTGATGGTGGGCTTGCGCACCAGCACGGTGTAGAAGGTGCCCACGCCGTTGTTGAACCAGTAGTCATCGTCCACGAAGTAGTCGCCCACGCGGCCGATGACGTCGATGGGCTGATCGCCGTGCACCAGCACGATGGTCTCCTGTCCGTCGTACCACAGGTCGGTGATCTGGTCGGCGTAGGTGTTGATGTTCGTGGCGTAGTTGGGGGCCACCACCACGTGCACATCACCGGGCTGGATCACGCCGTTGAGCAGGGTGGCATCGTAGGTGTGCGAACCGTTCGGGTAGAACCGCAGCGAATAGTCCGAGAGGTCCACCGGCACCGAGCGCGGGTTGTAGATCTCGATGGCGCGGGCGATGTCGCCGGGATAATGGACCATCTCGCTGATGAAGAGGTCGTGGCAGGGCTGCGGCTCCGGTCCCGCCACTTCCTCGTAGCTGAAGCCGGTGCGGTGGTAGAGGTGCACGGCCTCGGCCTCCATGTCGGTGGCGTAGATCTCCGGCACGCCATCCCCGGTGATGTCCCCAGCGCCCACGAACTGGCTGTTGAACACGTTGCGCGCGAGCAGGTGGCGGGTGAAGACCTGGGATCCATCGTTCTCCAGCCAGTTCACGTTGCGGTCGTCGAGGCAGGAGACCACCACGTCCACATCGCCGTCGCCGTCCAGGTCCTCGGCCACCACATAGGTGGCGTAGCCCATGCCGTACTGGATCACGGATTTGGTGAACGAAGGGATGGACGCCCCGTTGCTGCGGTACCAGTTCACGCGGTCGTCGCCGCCGGTGGTGGACAGCACATCCATGTGACCGTCCTGGTCGAGGTCCACCCAGAACACGGAGGTGGCCATGGGCGCTGCGCCATCCAGCTCCTGCACGGTGAAGGCATTGCTGCCGTTGTTGCGGCACAGCACCACCTTGCCGTTCTGGGCCAGGTTGGAATGGCAGGCCACCACCACGTCCATGTCGCCATCGTTGTC
>DDRC01000190.1 GCA_002342985.1 Flavobacteriales bacterium UBA2426 | reverse complement strand
CGAGAAGGACTTCATCGACAGGGCCGACATCCTCTGTTCCCTGGGGCAGACGGTGCTGATCAGCAACTACCAGGAGTACTACAAGCTGGTGGAGTACTTCAGCCGGTACACCAAGGCGCGCATGGGCCTGATCATGGGCGTGAACAACCTGGTGGAGGTCTTCGACGAGAAGTACTACCGCCACCTGAACGGCGGGGTGCTGGAGGCCTTCGGCATCCTGTTCCACCGCGACCTGAAGATCTACGTGTATCCCAGCCGGCCGAGCAACACGGCGGAGATCATGACCACCGTGAACATGCCGGTGCATCCGCGCATGCGCCCGCTCTACGATTACCTGCTCTTCAACAAGCGGCTGGTGGACATCGAGAACTACGACCCCAACGTGCTGCACATCTTCAGCAAGCAGGTGCTCGACATGATCAGGGGCGGCCACAAGGGCTGGGAGAGCATGGTGCCCCCCTACGTGGATAACATGATCAAGGACAATCAGCTGTTCGGCTACCGGCCGGTGCAGGAGGGCGCCAAGGCCTGATCGTTACCTGCCGGTGCTTGCAGAATTGCAGTGGGTGATGCGCAGGTCCGTCATGGCATGGATCGGAGCGGTCCTGCTCCTTGCGGGTCGCGTGGAGGCTCAGCCTGCCGGACGAAGCGGGGGTGCAGCAGGCCCTGGCGCCACCATCGCGCAACGCTTCGCACCGCCCTCCGGATTCCAGCGGCTGCCCGTCGAGGCGGGATCCTTCGGAAGCTACCTGCGCCACCTGCCCCTGAAGCAGGAGCGGGCACCGGTGCTCCTCCATGACGGACGCCTGAAGGCCCGCCAGGACGTGCATGCCGCCGTTGTGGACAGTGAGCTGGGGCGGAAGGACCTGCAGCAATGCGCGGATGCGGTGATGCGCCTCCGGGCTGAATACCTGTATCGGTCCGGACAGGAGGATGCCATCGCATTCGATTTCACCAACGGATTCAGGGCCGAATGGGTGCGCTGGCGCCGCGGCGAGCGGATCCGGGTGACGGGCAACCGCTGCGCTTGGGTGCATGGCGCCGCTCCGGACTCCTCCCATGCCCAGCTGATGCGGTACCTCGATGCGGTGTTCACCTACGCGGGGACCCTCTCGCTGGCCCGCGAGCTCAAGCGCGCGTCACCGGCGCCTCCGGACGCCGGCGACCTGCGCATCGGCGATGTGTTCATCCAAGGGGGCTCGCCTGGCCACGCTGTGCTTGTGGTGGATGCCGCGCGGCATGCCGACGGCCGCCTGGCCTTCCTCCTGGCCCAGGGCTACATGCCCGCGCAGGAGATCCATGTACTGCGCAATGCCCGCCAGCCGGACCTGGGCGCCTGGTATCTCCTGCACGGCGAGGCGCGGCTCCACACCCCGGAGTGGACCTTCGATTGGAGCCACCGCAGGCGCTGGCCCTGAGCCTCGGTTATCTTGGCCCGCAGCGCCATCCATGCTTCCCCGCGCAAAGCCTGAGCCCAAGCCCCGCCTCCGAGACCGGCACCTGAGGGCCTACCCCTACCCGTACACGGCCTGGCTGGCGCTGAGCAGCGACCCGGACAACACCACCATCGCGGACTGGAACGAGCTGAACGCCGCCATCTGGCAGGAACTCGGGCTGCCCTTCGGTGACACGGTCTTCCTGCGTTCGTACAACCGGAACCTTCCCGACCAGGTGGACGCGCACCGGCACCCGGAGATTCTGCAGGCCCACCCCCACGACACCCTCCATACCTGGGGGGACTACATGTGGGCCGGTGCCAAGGCCTTCGACCGGGCCGATGCAGAGGAAGCCTTGGCGATGATGCGCCACCTGGGCCTGCAGCCCCGGGTATGGGTGGATCACAGCATGTTCCCCGGCAACATGCTGCACAACAGCCGGCAGGGCTCCTTCCCGCGCATCGTGGACGCCTCCGGGCACGTGTACGCCAACCCCCTCTACACGCTCGACCTCGTGCGGCAGGCCGGCATCCGGTACCTGTGGGACGGGACGATCACACCGGTGCTGGGGCAGGACAGGCCGCTCTCGCGCTGGAAGGTGCACCGTGCGCACGGCCGCCAGCTCACGCGCTCGGTGAGCAACTACACCAAGTACATGGTGAGCAAGGCGCTCGGCGTCGGCACCGGCTTCCGAGCGCAATTCCGCGACAATGCCGCCTACCGACCCCATCGCTTCCCCGATGGCAGCATGCTCTACACCTTCCAGCGCCATGGCACCTGGGAGGAGGCCGACATCGACGGCCTGGGGCGGCTGCTCTCCGGCGAGCGGCTCGATCAGCTGGCCCGCCATGGCGGCACCTGCATCCTCTACACCCACCTGGGCAAGCGACGCGTGTACCGCGTGGGCGAGCCCCGGCACATCCCCGAGCACAGCATGGCCTCGCTACGGGGCCTTGCCGAGCGGTGGCACAAGGGCCGCATCCAGCTGTCCTCGGTCTCGCACCTCCTGGATTACCTGGTGCTGCGCGACCACGTCCGCGTGGACCATGAGGCCCGCACCGTTTCGTTCGTTCCGGACGGCATCGCCTTCGAGCGCATCGATGCAGCGGCGCTGCGCGGCCATCGTTTCACGCTGCGCGGCATCAACCCCGGCCAGGTGACCGTGCAGGGGCCCGATGGCCCGCTCCAGCCGCGGATCGATGCCCACGCTCACGGATGGTTCACCCTTGATTTCAGCTGATGCCGGCCTCAGGGAACATCGTGCTGCTCTGCAACCTCTCCCAGGAGAGCCAGTTGCTGGCCCGGCGACTGGTGCAGGACGGGCTGCGACTCTCGCTCATCGTGTGCGAAGCACCGCCGGTGCAGGTGCCCTACTCCCCCGCCTCGCGCTTGATGCGCGCGTTGGTGGGTCACCGCCTGATGAACATGGTGGGCCAGGCCTTGCTGCATGAGGAGGACCGCGCCACCCTGCGCTGGGAAGAGGCCATGAAGGAACGGGCCGACCGGATCGCACAGCCCGCCTATGCGGCGATCGTGGCGGGAAAGGGATGGCCTGCAAGCGTGGCCCGCGTGGAAGTCGATTCCATCAATGAGCCGGCCGTGGTGGATCGGGTGCGCGCAGCAGAGCCGGACCTGCTGGCCGTGCTGGGAACCCGGCTGCTGCGCGAACCCTTGATCGGCGTGCCCCGGCGAGGCGCCATCAATGCGCACACCTCCCTGCTGCCGGAATACCGAGGCACGCGGCCGGAATTCTGGCAGTGCATCCGTCAGGACAAGGACCACATCGGCGTCACCTTCCACCTCATCACCCCGCGGGTCGATGAAGGGGACATCCTGCGGCAGATTCCGGCCCAGGTCCCATGGCCGTGCGACCCCTACCGGTTGCGCGCTGAGAACCTGCTGATCATCCTGCGGGAATACCCCGCGGTGATCCGCGACCACATGACGGGACGAGCCGCGCCCATCCCGCAGGGGCCTACGCCCATGCGCGCCTGGCGCAGCGCCGACCTCACCTTGCCAAGACGCTCCGAGCTGCGGCGACGGCTCGAGGCGCTGGGCATCACCGCATGACCAAGCGGACCATGACCGGGGACTTGCTGCACCGGGACCACTCGGGTGCGATCTACGCGCTGGCCGAGCACGACGGCCAGCTGCTCAGCGCCGGGGGCGATGGCCTGGTGCTTGCGTGGGAGGCCACGGCTCCGGATCGCACCCGTGCCATTGCGCGCATCGCCGGCCCCATCTACGCCCTCGCCCGCGGCGGCCCGGATGAACTGGCCCTGGGCAGCGCCGCCGGCACGCTGCACCTGCTGAACCTGCGCGAGCGCCGGGAACAACACGCGTTGCAGGCACATGCAATGGGAGTGTATACCCTGGCCTGGCCACACTCAGGCGCGCTGGTGACCGGGGGCGGCGACGGCAGCTTGGCGCTGTGGGAGCGCACCGAAACGGGCGCACCCTGGGCGCTGCGGCGCCGCATCCCGTTGAGTGATGCCAAGGTGCGCGGTCTGGCCCTCTCCCCGGATGGCGCAACACTGGGGGCCGCCACGGGCGATGGCTGGCTGCACCTGCTCGATGCAGGCACGCTCAATGCCATCGCCAGCTGGGCCGCTCATGAGGAAGGCGCACATGCCCTGGCTTTCCACCCGCGAAAATCCGCCCTGGTGAGCGGCGGAAAGGACGGGCATCTGCGCATCTGGGACTTGCGGAATGGCCAGCGTGCCATACTCGCCCTGCCTGCCCACCGGTCCACCATCTATCAGGCGGCCTTCAGCCCCTCGGACGCCACCTTGGCCACCGCCTCGCGGGACAAGACCGTCAAGCTCTGGCACGCGGACAGCCTGGATACCCTCGGGCGCCTCGATGCGCGCACCGGCGGGCATGCGCACAGCGTGAATGCGCTGCAATGGAGGGGCTTCGACCTCATCAGCGCCGGCGACGACCGTCGCGTGGTGCGATGGTCCGGCGCCGATCAGAAGGGGTAGATGTGCGGGATGAGTACCGTGGCGAGCACCCAGAGCAGCAGCTGCATGGGCGCCCCCACCCGCATGAAATCGCGCGCCTTGTACTGCCCCGCGCCATAGATCATGGTATTGGTCTGGTAGCCGATCGGCGTCATGAAGCTCGCACTGGCGCCGAAGAGCACCGCCATGATGAATGGCGTGGGCGACAGGCCCAGTGCCGTGGCCGTGGCGATGGCGATGGGGGTGATCACCGCAGCGGTGGCCGTATTGCTCATCACCTCAGTGAGCAGGGAGGTGAGCAGGTAGATGCCGGAAAGGATGGCCACCGGCCCCAGGTCGTGCAGGCCCATCACAAGTCCATCAGCGATGCGCGCGGCCAGCCCGCTCTTCTGCATGGCCAGGCCCAGGCTCAGCGAACCGGCCATGAGGAAGTAGATCTTCCACTCGATGGCATCGTACACCTCCTTCATGGAGAGCGTGCGGGAGACCACCAGTGCGATGAGGCCCAGCAGCGCGGCCAGCACCACCGGCAGCAGCTCCATCGACGCGGCCAGCACTACGGCCAGCAGGATGGCGCCGGTGAGGATGAAGCGCCCGCGCTGGAACTCGGCCAGGCCCTCCTGCTCAGCGAGGATCACGAACGGGCTGTCGCTCTCGCTCTCCATCCGCTTGAGGCGCTGCACGTAGTGCGACCGCACCTCGGCCAGAACCACATCGCCGCTCCGCAGCACCGTCTCGTAGAGCTGCTCGTGCACCAGCTCCTCGCGATGGCGCACGGCCAGCGGCACGGCGCGGTATGTGCGGATGAGGTCGGCCTCGCGCAGGGTCTTGCCCTCCAGGTCGCTGCTGCTGGTGATCACCAATTCCACCAGGGTGGTGCCGCGCGACCGCAGATCGTCGTTGGCCACGCGCAGCGAGGGCTGCATGCCGATGTGCGCACGGTCCTTCAGCGCCCTGATGCGCGCCACGTCGCAGCGAACCTTCAGCACATCGCCGGCCTCCAGCACCATGTCACCGGCGGGGAGGGTGAATCGGCTGTCGTCGCGCCGGATCTCGATGATGTCCATCTCCAG
>DDRC01000165.1:6122-12978 GCA_002342985.1 Flavobacteriales bacterium UBA2426 | reverse complement strand
GTTCTGCTCGGGGTCGAGCACCTCCAGCAGCGCGCTGGCGGGGTCGCCCTGGTGGCTGCGCCCCACCTTGTCGATCTCGTCGAGCACGAAGAGGGGGTTGCTGGTGCCGGCCTTCTTCATGCTCTGGATGAGGCGGCCGGGCATAGCCCCGATGTAGGTCTTGCGATGGCCGCGGATCTCGGCCTCGTCGTGCAGGCCGCCCAGGCTCATGCGCACGTACTTGCGGCCGAGCGCCTCGGCGATGCTCTTGCCCAGGCTGGTCTTGCCCACGCCGGGAGGACCGTAGAGGCAGATGATCGGCGCCTTCATATCGCCCTTGAGCTTCAGCACGGCGAGGTGCTCGATGATGCGCTCCTTCACCTTCTCCAGCCCGAAGTGGTCGCGGTCCAGCACCTTCTGGGCATGCCTGAGGTCGAAATTGTCCTTGCTGTATTCGTTCCACGGCAGCTCGAGCAGCAGCTGCACGTAGTTGTACTGCACGCTGAACTCGGCGCCGGCGGGGTTCATGCGCTGGAGCTTGGCGAGCTCCTTCTCGAAGGTCTCGCCAACCTTCTTGCCCCACTTCTTGCGCGCCGCCTTGGCGCGCATCTCCTCCAGCTCCATCTCGATGGGGTTGCCGCCCAGCTCGTCCTGGATGGTCTTCATCTGCTGGTGCAGGAAGTACTCGCGCTGCTGGCGGTCCACCTCGGTGCGCACCTTGCTCTGGATCTCGTTCTTCATCTGCAGCATCTGCAGCTCCTTGGTGAGGTGCGCAAGCAGCATGGAGGCGCGCTCGCGCAGGTCGGCCACCTCCAGCATCTTCTGCTTCTCGGCCACCTCGGCCTGCATGTTGCTGCTGATGAAGTTCACCAGGAAGGAAGGCGAGTCGATGTTCTTGATGGCGAACTGCGCCTCGGTGGGGATGTGCGGGCTCTGCTTGATGATCTCGAGGGAGAGGTCCTTGAGCGAGCTCACCAGCGCCTGGAAGCTCTTGTCGTCCTTGGCCGGCCGGATCTCCTCGAACTCCTTCACGCGTGCCGTGTAGTAGGGGTCGACCTTCACCATCTCCAGCACTTCGAAGCGCTTCTTGCCCTGGATGATGGCGGTGGTGCTGCCGTCGGGCATGCGCAGCATGCGGATGATCTGCGCGATGGTGCCCACCTTGTTCAGGTCCTCCGGCCTCGGCTCCTCGATCTGGCTGTCCTTCTGGCTCACCACGCCCAGGGTGCGGTTGCCGCGGTACACGTCCTGGATGAGCCGGATACTGCGGTCGCGCCCCACCGTGATGGGGATGACCACGCCGGGGAAGAGCACCGTATTGCGCAAGGGCAGGATGGGCAGCTCGGGCGGGGTCGACTCCGCATTCATCTGCTCCTCGTCCTCGGCGGTGATGAGCGGGATGAGTTCGGTCTCGTTCTCGAGCGCTTCGCTGCTGAAAAGGTCGGGGCTGCTATGGAGGAGGTCGTTCATCGACGATCGGGTCACAGTGGAAGGTTCAAAGTTACCTCCCCTGCGCCGCGGCATGCGTGGGCCGTTTTCAACAGGGGTGGGCCACTGGGTCAACAGCTATGCCGCTCGCACGCGACTGACAGATGGGCAGTGGACAGAGGCACGGCGCTGCCACCGGCGGCCGGCGCCATCGGTCGCTAGCCCGGGCCCTGCCGCTCCAGCCAGCCCTGCAGGAGGATGGTGGCGCTGATGCGGTCCAGCTGCCCCTTCTCGCGCCGGGCCATGCGCCCCTTGCCGCTGGCCAGCAGGGTCTGCTGCGCCATGCGGCTGGTGAAGCGCTCATCCACCAGGTCGAGGAAGCAGCCCGGGAAGGCGCTGCGCAGCGCATCGGCAAACTGCCTGACATTCGGAGTGATATCCGTATCGCTGCCATCGAGGCCGGTGGGCAGGCCCAGCACGAAGCCGTCCACGGCCTCCTTGTCGCAATAGGCCTTGAGGTAGTGCAGCAGCGCCCGGCTCTCCACCGTTTCCAGCGCCGTGGCGATGATGCGCAGCGGATCCGTGACGGCAAGCCCCGTGCGCTTCAGCCCGAAGTCGATGGCAATTATACCTCGGCAGGGTGTCCTCATGAATCGTCAGCGCACGGTGATCGCCGCCCCCGCGCGAAAACCTCCGCATGGGTCTCGCCGCGCAGTGAATGGTGCGCGAGCGAGGCGGACCCTGCGGGACCGGAGCCGCAATCTCCGGCTACCTTCACCTCATGGCCGTGCGGCGCAAACGCGAGAAGGACCACGCTGTGTACTTCGGCACGTTTACCTGCTATCAGTGGATCCCGCTGATCAAGATCACCGACGCCTACGACGCCGTGTACAAATGGATGCACGTCGCTTACGGACTGGGCTATCGGTTCTTCGGCTACGCGATCATGCCCAACCACGTCCATTTCATCATCCGGGTTCCAGAGGGCGGCGCCATCAACACCGTGCTGGCAAACGGCAAGCGCTTCCTGGCCTATGAGATCGTGAAGCGCTTGAAGCAGCTTGGCCGTGAGGATGTGCTGGAGCGTCTGCGAGCCGGCGTGCGTGAGTCCGACACCGGCCGTGGGCAGAAGCACCGGGTGTTCGAGACCTCCACCGACCTGATCGAGCTCTTCCATGCGCGCATGATCGAGAAGAAGCTCAAGTACATCCATGCGAATCCGGTGAGCAAGGCATGGCGGCTCTGTGACGATGCCGTGGAATACCCGCACAGCAGCTTCGCCTTCTATTCCGATGGCCGCAACCGCGAGGCGCCGTTGGATGCGTACCTATACCTACGCAGGGTCTCCTCTATCTCCGTAGCGCACCGTGATCGCCGCCCCACCCACGCCTACCTCCGCATGGGTCTCGCCGCGCGTGGTTGTGCGCGCTGCAAGGCGGACCCTGCGGCCTCGGAGCCGCGATCTCCGGTTAACTTCACCTCATGTCAGTGCGGCGCAAGCGCGAAGCGCCGCTGAATGCGTACCAGGAGCATGGATAACCGGGCGGCAAAGGAGCGCCATGGTGAACCCTGCATTCGATGAGGACGGTGCCGCAGGGTCCGCCCCACCCGCCCGCTGGCTTAGCGCGGCGAGACCCGTGCGGAGGCAGGGGACATGGCAACCTTCGGCGAAGACCCTGCAAGGACGACAGGCTCTACGGACCCTCTCACCCGGAATCTCCGCCCTGCGCTTGTTCCGATGAATGGCATACCGGCTGAAGGGCATCAACGCCGACCGCCTCAGCCCCGCCACCGACTTGGGTCCCGAGAGCCGGCTCAACGCACCATGCCATTCCAGGGGTTGGAGCTGCGCCCCGCATGGCCCGCCGCAGCGCGCTTGCGGCTCATTGCCGCTCCAACCAGCCCTGCAGGATGATGGTGGCGCTGATGCGGTCCAGCTGACCTTTCTCACGCCGCGCCATACGGCCTTTCCCGCTGGCCATCAGCGTCTGCTGCGCCATGCGGCTGGTGAAGCGCTCGTCCGCCAGCTCCACGAAGCATTGCGGGAAGCGCCGCTTCAGCTCCTGCTCCAACAGCCTGACGTTCGGGGTGATATCCGTATCGCTGCCATCGAGGCCGGTGGGCAGGCCCAGCACGAAGCCGTCCACGGCCTCCTTGTCGCAATAGGCCTTGAGGTAGTGCAGCAGCGCCCGGCTCTCCACCGTTTCCAGCGCCGTGGCGATGATGCGCAGCGGATCCGTGACGGCAAGCCCCGTGCGCTTCAGCCCGAAGTCGATGGCAATGACGCGTCCCATGGCGCGAAGGTCGCTCACGCCGCCGTGGGGAGCGCCGGATGCGGCCGATCGACCTTCATCTTTGCAGGATGCATGAATTGATCGAAAAGGCCTGGGAGAACCGCGACATGCTGCGCGACCAGGAGGTGGTGATGGCCATCGAGCGCGTGGTGGAGGAATTGGACCGCGGAGCGCTGCGCGTGGCGGAGCCCGACGGCCAGGGCGGCTGGCGCGTGAACGACTGGGTGAAGAAGGCCGTGATCATGTACTTCCCCATCAAGCAGATGCACACCCTGGAGGTGGGGCCCTTCGAGTTCCACGACAAGATCCCGCTGAAGAAGCGCTACGCCCAGCTCGGGGTGCGCGTGGTGCCGCACGCCATCGCCCGCCACGGCAGCTACCTGGCGCCGGGCACCATCCTCATGCCCAGCTACGTGAACATCGGTGCCTACGTGGACGAGGGCACCATGGTGGACACCTGGGCCACCGTGGGCAGCTGCGCGCAGATCGGCAGGCATGTGCACCTGAGCGGCGGGGTGGGCATCGGCGGGGTGCTGGAGCCCGTGCAGGCCGCCCCGGTGATCGTCGAGGACGGCTGCTTCATCGGTTCCCGCGCCATCGTGGTGGAGGGGGTGCGCGTGTGCCAGGAGGCCGTGCTCGGCGCCAACGTGGTGCTCACGGCCAGCACCCGCATCATCGATGTCACCGGCCCCGCGCCCGTGGAGATGAAGGGCGTGGTGCCGCCGCGCAGCGTGGTGATCCCGGGCACCGTGCCCAAGCGGTTCCCGGCCGGCGACTATGGCGTGCCCTGCGCCCTGATCATCGGCCAGCGCAAGGAGAGCACCGACCGCAAGACCTCGCTGAACGACGCTCTCCGCGAGCACAGCGTGGCCGTGTGAGGGGGCGCGTTCCGGGCTTGCCGTTACCTTCGCCGCCCCGGCACCAGCCGGCATCCCCACACGAACCATGAGCTACGACGTCATCGTCCTCGGCAGCGGCCCCGGAGGCTATGTTGCCGCCATCCGCGCCAGCCAACTGGGCCTGAAGACCGCCATCGTGGAACGCGAGGCCCTCGGCGGCATCTGCCTCAACTGGGGCTGCATCCCCACCAAGGCCCTGCTGAAGAGCGCCAACGTGTTCGAGTACATCAACCACGCCAAGGACTACGGCATCACCGTGGGCGCGCCCAAGGCCGACTTCGGCGGCATGGTGAAGCGCAGCCGCGAGGTGGCCGACAGCAACAGCAAGGGCGTGGGCTTCCTGATGAAGAAGAACAAGATCGAGGTGATCATGGGCACCGGCAAGCTGCTGCCGGGCAAGAAGATCGAGGTCACCGCCGCGGACGGGAAGAAGAGCACCGTGGAGGGCAAGCACATCATCATCGCCACCGGCGCCCGCAGCCGCGAACTGCCCGCCTTGAAGCAGGACGGCAAGAAGATCATCGGCTACCGCGAGGCCATGGTGCTGCCCGAGCAGCCCAAGAGCATGGTGGTGGTGGGCAGCGGTGCCATCGGCAGCGAGTTCGCCTACTTCTACAACGCCATCGGCACCAAGGTCACCCTGGTGGAGTTCATGCCGAACATCGTCCCGGTGGAGGACGAGGAGGTGAGCAAGCAGCTGGAACGGAGCTTCAAGAAGCAGGGCATCGAGGTGATGACCGGCAGCGAGGTGACCGCAGTGGACACCAAGGGCAACGGCTGCAAGGTGACGATCAAGAGCGCCGCCGGCGAGAAGGCCGTGGAGTGCGACATCGTGCTCAGCGCGGTGGGCATCGCGGCCAACATCGAGGGCATCGGCCTGGAGGAGGTGGGCATCGTCACCGACAAGGGCAAGATCAAGGTGGACGAGTTCTACGCCACCAACATGCCCGGCTACTACGCCATCGGCGATTGCACGCCCGGCCAGGCCCTGGCGCACGTGGCCAGCGCCGAGGGCATCATCTGCGTGGAGAAGATCGCCGGGCATAACCCGGAGAAGCTGGACTACAACAACATCCCCGGCTGCACCTACTGCTCCCCCGAAGTGGCCAGCGTGGGCTACACGGAGAAGCAGTGCAAGGAGAAGGGCCTGGCCATCAAAGTGGGCAAGTTCCCTTACAGCGCCAGCGGCAAGGCCAAGGCGGCGGGCAACACGGACGGCTTCGTGAAGCTGATCTTCGATGCCAAGTACGGCGAGCTGCTCGGCGCGCACATGGTGGGCCTGAACGTGACGGAGATGATCGCCGAATGCGTGAGCATCCGCAAGCTGGAGACCACGGGCCACGAGATCATCAAGACTGTGCACCCGCACCCCACCATGAGCGAGGCGATCATGGAGGCGGCCGCAGCGGCCTACGGCGAGGTGATTCATCTGTAAAGCTGAAACACGAAAGCGGAAAGCTGAAACGCGGCCGATTTCAGCTTTCCGCTTTCATCCTTCCTCTCGTGTGCGGCATCGCCGGTTCATACCACCTCGGCAGCGGCCGGCCCCCGGTCGATGACCGCATCGGCGAAGCGCTGGCCTGCCTGGCGCATCGCGGCCCGGATGATGAAGGCACCTACCGCAAGGGGAACGCCGTGCTGGGCCATCGCCGCCTGAGCATCATCGACACCAGCGCGGCGGGGCACCAGCCCTTCACCGACGATGGCGGCCGTTACACCATCGCCTTCAACGGCGAGGTCTTCAACTTCCAGGAGCTGCGCGCGCAGCTCGAGGCGGCCGGCCACGCCTTCCGCAGCCGCACCGACACCGAAGTGGTGCTGCGCCTCTTCGCCGTGAAGGGCGAAGCCTTCCTGCACGAGCTCAACGGCTTCTTCGCGCTGGCGATCCACGATGCGGAGAAGGACGAGCTGCTGCTGGCCCGCGACCGCTTCGGCGTGAAGCCCCTGTGGTGGAGCGAGCAGGACGGCCTGCTGCGCTTCGCCAGTGAGCTGCGCGCCCTGAAGGCGCTGGGCGCGCGCGGCGAACCGGACCGGCACAGCCTGCAGCAGTACTTCACCTACCACTACATCCCGGCGCCCTGGAGCATCCTGAAGGGCGTGCGGAAACTGGAACCGGGGGAGCTCCTGCGCGCAACCGCCGCCGGCACGCGACGCGAGCGCTGGTACGACCTGCCTGAGGCCGCGCGCCGAACCCCGCTCCCACCCGACCCGGTGGCGCAGCTGCGGGAGCTGCTCGAGGACGCCGTGCGCATGCGC
>DDRC01000165.1:0-5881 GCA_002342985.1 Flavobacteriales bacterium UBA2426 | reverse complement strand
ACCTTCAGCATCGGCTATGCCGACGACCCCTACTTCGACGAGACCCGCTACGCCGAGGAGGTGGCGCGCCGCATCGGATCGGAGCACACCACCTTCAAGCTCACGCGCGACGACCTCGCCGCGGCCTACACGGACCTGCTCGCGGCCATCGACGAGCCCTTCGCCGACAGCAGCGCCCTCCCCTCCTTCATCCTCTGCCGCGAAACGCGCAAGCAGGTCACCGTGGCGCTGAGCGGCGATGGCGCCGACGAGGTGTTCGGCGGCTACCGGAAGCACCAGGCCGAGCTGCACCTGGCCAAGCCCGGACCGCTGGAGAAGGCCGTGATCGCGCTGGGACCGCTCTGGCGCAGGCTGCCGCGCTCGCGCAACAATCCCATCACCGATGCCTTCCGCAGGCTGGAGCGCTTCGCCAACGCCGCCTCGGGGCACCGCGAGCAGCGCTGGCTGAGCCTGGCCTCGTTCGACAGCGATGGCGATGCGGGCGCCTTGGTGCCCCGGGCCGCCCACCCCATGGAACTCGATGACCGCGACCTGGGCATGACCCAGGGCATGGCGCAAATGCCCGGCCTGAACGGCTATCTGCTGGCCGATGTGCGCACGGTGCTGCCGAACGACATGCTGCACAAGGTGGACCTCACCAGCATGGCCCATGCGCTGGAGGTGCGGACCCCCTTCCTGGACCGCCGGGTGGTGGAGCTCGCCTTCGCCCTGCCGGCGGAGCTGAAGCTGCGCCCGGGCGTGGGCAAGGCCATCCTGCGCGAAGCCTTCGGCGGCCTCTTGCCCGCTTCGGTCCTCGAGCGGGGGAAGCAGGGCTTCGAGGTGCCGCTGCGCGATCTGCTGCTGGGGCCGCTGGCCCCGTGGCAGGACCGGCTGCTGACGCGCGACCTGGTGGAATCGGCCGGTCTCCGCTGGGAGGCGGTGGAACCGATCCGGCGCCGCCTGCGCTCGGCGCGGCCCGGCCAGGCACAGGCAACCGTGCATGCCCTGCTCGTCTTCCTCTCGTGGTGGAAAACCCACGGCCGCTGAGGCCCCCGAGCGCGGCCCGGCGGCTACATTCGCCCACCCCGCCCGCATGCCCCGCGTCCTTCGCATCCTCAACCGCTTCAACCTCGGAGGCCCCACCCACAACGCGGCCTACCTCACGCGGTACCTGCCGGATGAGTTCGAGACGCTGCTGGTTGGCGGCAGCCAGGAGGCCACCGAAGAGGGCAGCCACCATATCCTGGAACGCATGGGCGTTAAGCCCTTGATCCTGCCCGAGTTGCAGCGCGAGGTGGCCCCGTGGCGCGACCGTGGCGCCTACCGGCGCATCAAGGAGCTGATCCGCGAGTTCAAGCCGGACATCGTGCATACCCATGCGGCCAAGGCCGGCGCCGTGGGCCGCATGGCCGCCGCCGACCTGGGCGTGAAGGCCATCGTGCACACCTTCCACGGCCACGTCTTCCACAGCTACTTCGGGCCGGTGCGGACGGCCTTCTACAAGGGCATCGAGCGCTACCTCGCCCGGCGGTCCACGCGCATCATCGCCATCAGCGAGCGGCAGAAGGATGAACTGGTGAACGAGCACCGCATCTGCCCGGCATCCAAGGTGGCCGTCATCCCCTTGGGCTTCGACCTCAGCCGGTTCCAGGAGGACCAGGCCCGCAAGCGCGCCCTCTTCCGCAAGGTGTATGGCGTGGCCGACGACGAGATCGCGGTGGGCATCATCGGCCGCCTGGTGCCCATCAAGAACCACGGCCTCTTCCTGGACGTGGTGGCCAAGGCCTCGGCCGCCACCGGCCGCAAGCTGCGCGCCTTCATCGTGGGCGATGGCGAGGAGCGGGACCGGCTGCAGCAGCGGGCCAATGAACTGGGCCTGAGCCAGGTTCAGGGCCCCTATTTCAACGGGCACGGCTTCGGCCATGGCGTGAACGGGAAGCCCCTGGTGGGGCGCGCCACCGTCACCTTCACCAGCTGGATCAAGGAGGTGGACATCGTGAACGCCGGGCTGGACATCGTCATGCTCACCTCCCTCAACGAGGGCACCCCGGTGAGCCTAATCGAGGCACAGGCCAGCAACCGCCCCGTGGTGAGCACGCGGGTGGGCGGCATCGAGAACGTGGTACGGCCGGGCGAGACGGCGCTGCTGAGCGAATCCGGCGATGCGGCCGGCATGGCGCGCCACCTGGCCCACCTGGTGATGGACGAGGCCCTGCGGAGCCGCATGGGCAGCGGCGGCTGGGCGCATGTGCGCGACCGCTACCATTACACCCGGCTGGTGCAGGACACCGCACAGCTCTACCGATCGCTCCTGGCCTGATGCCCGCCGGGGCCGTTCGCTACATTTGGCCACTTATGCTTCGCACGCTCCGCTCCCTCGCGGCGGCTGTCATCCTGGCGGGCCTTCTGCTCACCGGCTGCACGGTCAACCGCGACATCATGTTCAAGACCCCGACGGACCACGCCTACGCGGCCTTTCCGGACACCGGCATCCATAACCGCTTCCTGGTGCTCCAGCCCAACGATGTGCTGCAGTTCAGGCTATTCGCCAACGACGGCTTCAAGATGATCGACCTGGTGAGCGAGGGGGGCACGCGCGAGGCGAACATGGCCATCCGCAACCTCTTCCTCTACACCATCGAGAGCGACGGGCTGGCCAAGCTGCCCCTGCTGGGCCGGGTGAAGCTCTCGGGCTACACCATCCGCGAGGCCGAGATGTACCTGGAGGAGAACTACGCCAAGTACTACAACAAGCCCTATGTGCAGCTGATGGTCACCAACCGCCGCGTGGTGGTCTTCCCCGGCGAGGGCGGGGACGCGCGGGTGATCACCCTGGAGAACAACAACACCACCCTGCTGGAGGTGCTGGCCCTGGCCGGCGGCGTGGCCCGGCGGGGGGATGCCCGCCGCGTCAAGCTCTTCCGCCACCACCCCGACGGCTCGCGGACGGTGCACCAGTTCGACATGTCCGATATCGATGGCCTGAAGTACGCGGACATCGTGATGCAGGGCGATGATGTGGTGTACGTGCAGCCCAACCCCGAGATCGCCCGCGAGGTCCTGCAGGACCTCACCCCGGTCATCACCCTGCTCACCAGCATCGTGCTCGTGATCGGCGTGGTGCGCGGATTCGGCAACTAAGCGCACGCGCGGATGCTCTCCGAGGATATCAGCAACCGCAACGTAAGCTTCGAGAGCTACAAGCAGCGGATCACGAACTTCAGCAATGAGTTCGAGCTCGGGCTGTTCCTCTACATCCTGAAGCGCAGCATGGTGTGGGTGGTGCTGGTGCTCCTGCTCGCCGGCGCCTCGGCGGCGCTCTACCTGCGCTACACGGCCCCCATCTTCCAGTCGCGCGCCATCATCCAGGTGGGCGGCAGCAACACCGCCAAGCAGGTGCTGATGATGGCCACCTTCACCGAGGACCAGAACCTGGCCGTGGACCTGGAGTTCATGCGCAGCCGCCTGTTCCTGGGCATGGCCCTGGAGCAGCTCCCCCTGCAGGTGAGCTACTTCAACCGGGGCCAGATCCTCACCGAGGAGTACTACATCCACAGCTTCTTCAAGCTGCGCGACCTGACGGTGACCGACAGCGCCGTAGTGGACCTCCCGGTCTTCGTGGACCTCTCCAAGCCCGACCGCGTGGGCTTCAGCTACACCATCGGGTCGGTGGTGATCAAGGAGAGCTTCCCCCGCAGCGGCGAGATCCGCCTGCCGCATTTCACCTGCCGGCTCGAGCTGGGCGACCATCCCATCCTGCACGATCCCGATGCGAAGGTGAACCTGTACCTGAAGATCAACTCGCTGCCCAAGCTGCTGGACAAGTACGCCGCGCAGGTGCTGGTGAAGGTGCTGGACTACAACGCCAAGACGATCGAGGTGAGCTGCAGCGACCCGAACCCCTGGCTCGCGCGCGACCTCTCGCAGGCCCTGGCCACCACCTTCATCGATTACGACCTCGTGCGCCAGAGCAGCAGCGCGCGCAACGTGATCGAGTTCATCCGCACGCAGAAGGACACCGCCTACGGGGAGCTGCGCGACTCGGAGTTCACCCTGCAGCGCTTCCGTGGCGAGAACCGCGTGGCCGATGTGCAGACCCTGACCCCGCTGCTGCTGGAGCGGTCGGACCGCTACGAGGACGACCTGGTGCGGCTCACGCTCGACATCGAGGTGCTCCGGGCCCTGGAGGCCGCCACCGACCGGCCGGTGGAGGAGATCGATGCGCACGACCTCATCCCCCTGCTGCTCGGCACCAAGTACGAGCCCACGCTCTCCACCCCGCTGCGCCAGCTGCAGGACCTGCTGCAGGACCGCGAGATCATCGCCACGGAGGCCACCCCGGTGCACCCCGCTTCGCGCGCCACCGCCGGGCGCATCGAGATCCAGAAGAAGGTGCTGCTGGAGACCATCCACCGCCTGCGCCGCGCGGCCGAGGAGCAGCGCGACGACCTCGCCGGGCAGCTGGAGGAGCTCGACTCCCGCTTCCGCAAGCTGCCGGAGAAGGAGCTGGAGTACGCCCGCGTGGAGCGCGTGTTCAACATCAACCAGAAGTACTACACCCTGCTGCTCGAGAAGGAGATCGAGTACCGCATCAGCAAGGCGGGCTTCGTCCCGCAGAACCGCATCCTCCAGGATGCCGCCCTGGCCCAGGTGCCCATGACCCCGAACCGCGAGGTGGTCATCATCTCCTACCTCGTCACCGGCATCGCCATCTGCATGCTCATCCTGCTCGTGCGCTACATCATGCACGACAACATCACCAGCCTGCACGACATCGCCAAGCTCTCGCATGCGAGCATCGGCATCCTGGGCATGATCCCCAAGTACAAGAAGGAGATCCCCATCTCGCAGCTGCTCATCGACAAGAACCCCAAGTCGCTCATCGCCGAGGCCTTCCGGTCGGTCCGCACCAACATGCAGTTCGTGGACAACACCCCCGGGCCCAAGGTGGTGGCCATCACCAGCACCATCTCCGGCGAGGGCAAGACCTTCGTGGCGATGAACCTGGCCGGGATCATCTCCTACGGCGGAAAGCGCGTCATCATCCTCGACCTCGACATGCGCAAGCCCAAGATCCACCTGGGCTTCGATGTGGACAACGCCCGCGGCATGAGCACCATCCTCATCGGCAAGGACACGCTCGACTCCTGCATCCGCAAGAGCAACCTGGCATCGCTGGACTACATCACGGCCGGCCCCATCCCGCCGAACCCCTCGGAGCTCATCATCAGCCAGGCGATGACCGACGTGCTCACCGAGCTCAAGCAGCGCTATGACGTGGTGCTGCTCGACAACCCGCCGGTGGGCCTGGTGACCGATGGCATCCCCATGATCCAGCTGGCCGACTACCCCATCTACATCTTCCGCAGCGACTACAGCAAGAAGCAGTTCGTGCAGAACGTGGACCGGCTGATCAACGAGAACAGCATCAAGCGGCTCACCTGCGTGCTCAACGGCGTGGACATCGACCGGAACAAGTACGGCTACAACTACGGCTATGGCTACGGCTACGGCTATGGCTATGGCTACAGCGGCGGCTATTACGAGGAACGCAGCACCAAGCGCAAGCGCGGACTCTTCGGCGGCCTATTCAGCAAGGGATGATGGAGACCACGACCTACCCCATCCAGGGCCTGCTGCTCATGCGGCCCCGCATCTTCGCCGATGACCGGGGCTCCTTCATGGAGACCTGGAGCCAGCCGGCCATGGACCGGCTGATCGGCCCGCGCGCCTTCGTGCAGGACAACGAGAGCACCTCGCGCCGAGGCGTGCTGCGCGGCCTCCACTTCCAGATCGCCCCCCATGCCCAGGGCAAGCTGGTGCGCGTGGTGCGCGGAGCGGCGTTCGACGTGGCGGTCGACATCCGCCGCGGGTCACCCAGCTTCGGCCGCTGGGTCGGCGT
>DDRC01000039.1:8741-10470 GCA_002342985.1 Flavobacteriales bacterium UBA2426 | reverse complement strand
CCCGGCGATGTGACGTTCTTCAAGTATGACTGGAAGAAGGATGCCTGGAACCTGTTCTTCGTGGGTGGCATCGCCGTGGGCGCCTTCCTGGCCGCCACTTTCCTCAGCGACCCCAACCCGATCGTGCTGGCTGAAGGCACGCAGGAATACCTCGCGAGCAAAGGCATCACGGATACCAGTCACCTGCTGCCCGCCGAGATCTTCAGCTGGGAACAGCTCTTCACGCTGCGCGGCCTGATCTTCTTCGTGGTCGGCGGCTTCATGGTCGGCTTCGGCACCCGCTACGCCGGCGGCTGCACCAGCGGCCACGCCATCATGGGCCTCAGCAGCCTGCAATGGCCCAGCCTGGCGGCCACCGTGATGTTCATGGTCGGCGGCATCCTCATGACCTGGTTCATCCTGCCTCACCTGCTCACTCTTTGACCGAACGGAACATGGAAAAGATCATCCAACCCATTCCTGTGGCACAGTCCGATCTGGCCCAGCGCGAACTCGATGCCATGTGCGTCAACGAGAGCGAGCTGAAACACCCGTGGTGGCACAACCTCAAGTACAGCGCCTGGGGTGTGCTCTTCGGCATCGCCTTCGTGAAGGCCGAGATCATCAGCTGGTTCCGCATTCAGGAGATGTTCCGCTTCGAGAGCTTCCACATGTACGGCGTGATCGGCACCGCCGTGGTGGTGGCACTGATCAGCGTGCAGCTGATCAAGCGCTTCAACATCAAGACCGTGCAGGGCGAGGCCGTGGTGATCCCCAACAAGACCTTCAACAAGGGACAGGTCTACGGTGGCCTGCTGTTCGGTCTGGGCTGGGCCATCACCGGCGCCTGCCCGGGGCCGCTGTTCGCACAAATCGGCGCGGGCTACTCGGTCATCATCGTCACCTTCCTCAGCGCCTGGGCGGGCACCTGGGTGTACGGCTACTTCCGCGACAAGCTCCCCCACTGAACGCCGCGCCATGCTCATCCCGGTCATCGTCCTCATCGCTACGCTGCTCGTGCTCATTGTGCTGCACGTGCTCGACGATGCCGTGGCCACGCTCCAGGAGCGCATGGGGAGCCCACGCAAGACGGGCCTGAGCTGGAGCAAGCGCATCACCTGGATGCTGCTCGTGGTGGTGGTCGCGCAGTTCTTCATCCCCCCGGGAGCGTTCGAGCCCAAGCCGCCGCCGCCCGAGCCCTTGCCGCAAACAGCCATCTACGCGGCAGACAGCCTCTGGGCTGGCGCCGATACCAGCCGACTGGCCTTCCTGGATGATGCGGAGGAGGAGCTGATCCGCTACGGCCGGGAGCTCATCGCGAACACCGCGCACTACATCGGCCCCAACGGCACGGTGATGCGCAACACCAACGCGCTCAATTGCCAGAACTGCCACCTCGACGCCGGCACCCGGCCCTGGGGCAACAATTACGGCGCGGTTTGGAGCACCTACCCGAAGTTCAGGGCGCGCAGCGGAGCCACCGAGACGGTGGTGAAGCGCGTGAACGATTGCGTGGAGCGCAGCCTCAACGGAACCGCGCTGGACAGCACCGGTCGCGAGATGCAGGCTATCCTCGCCTACATGCAATGGCTGGGCACCGGCCTCGCCCGGGACCAGAAGCCCAAAGGCAGCGGGATCGTGGAGCTGGCCTTCTTGGACCGCCCGGCCGACCCCAAGCGCGGGGAGGCCGTGTTCGAGGCCAAGTGCATGTCGTGCCACGGCAAGGATGGCCAGGGCATGCTGAAGGCCG
>DDRC01000039.1:8017-8582 GCA_002342985.1 Flavobacteriales bacterium UBA2426 | reverse complement strand
GTCACGCACATCTACCCGCCGCTCTGGGGCGACGGCAGCTACAACCAGGGCGCCGGCCTTTTCCGAATGAGCCGGTTCGCCGGCTACGTGAAGGCCAACATGCCCCAGGGCGCCACGTGGGAGGCGCCGCAGCTCACCGACGAAGAGGCCTGGGATGTGGCCGCCTATGTGAACTCCCAGCCCCGACCCGCCAAGGACCTCACCGGTGATTGGCCCGACATCAGCAAGAAACCCGTGGACCACCCGTTCGGGCCCTACGCCGACAAGTTCCCCGAGAAGCAGCACAAATACGGACCCTACGGCCCCATCGCCGCCCATTACAAGAAGCCATGAGCGAGATCATCCACCCCCCTGGCTGCACCTGCGGCGCCCACGATGAGAAGGCATACGGAGTGAGCCGAAGGCAGGCCCTGAGATCGCTCGGCGCGCTGGGTGCGGGGCTCACGCTCGGCCCCACGGTGGCGCTCGGCTCCATGGGCGATGCGCAACGCCGCGAAGAGCTTGTGGGCAGCCGCGCCGTTCAGAGCGGCAAGGCCGGCAAGTTCACCATCCTCTT
Source organism: Flavobacteriales bacterium UBA2426 (assembly GCA_002342985.1). Classification (GTDB taxonomy): domain Bacteria; phylum Bacteroidota; class Bacteroidia; order Flavobacteriales_F; family PHOS-HE28; genus PHOS-HE28. The sequence goes on along the minus strand of DDRC01000039.1, from coordinate 8,026 downwards.
CACCAGCGA
>DDRC01000039.1:7583-7801 GCA_002342985.1 Flavobacteriales bacterium UBA2426 | reverse complement strand
GAACGGCAAGCCCGTGTACAAGAAGCGCGGCGGCTACGGTGTGCTGAAGAGCATGATCGACACGCTGCGCAACGAGGACCCGGCCAACACCATCGTGATCGACGGCGGGGACTGCTTCCAGGGCGGCGGTGTGGCGGCCAAGAGCGAGGGGCGCGCCATCGTGCCCCTGATGAACAGGGTGGGCTACGACCTGCTGCTGCCCGGCAACTGGGAGGTGG
>DDRC01000039.1:376-7455 GCA_002342985.1 Flavobacteriales bacterium UBA2426 | reverse complement strand
GCCCGGCAACTGGGAGGTGGTGTACGGCAAGGAGAACATGCTGAAGGACCTGGGCGGCTACCGGGGCGCGAAGATCTGCGCCAACATGTGGCACGAGCCCCTGGCCGACTACTGCGGCGACATGGTGGACCCCACCGCCGACATGGCGGGCGAGATGATCTTCCAGCCTTACTGGACCAAGGTTGTGGCCGGTGTCAAGATCGGCTTCATCGGCTACAACGATCCCCTCACGCCCAAGCGCCAGTCGCCGGCGTACAGCTGCGGCATCAAATTCACCAAGCCCGAGCAGAACGTGGCGCGCTACATCCGCATCCTGCGCGATTACGAGGGCTGCGCCATGGTCTTCCTCGTCACCCACATGGGACTGGGCCAGCAGGTGGATCTGGCCAACAAGCCCGAGGTGGCGGGCGCCGACCTCATCCTGGGCGCCGACACGCACGAACGCGTGCGCAAGCCCATCGAAGCGAAGTACAGCAAGGTGGTGGAGCCCGGTGCCTTCGGCTCCTTCGTGGCGCGGCTGGACGTGGTGGTGGAGAACGGCCAGGTGAAGGACAGCCACTACGAACTTCTCGATGCGGACCCCGAGAAGTACCCGGCCGACAAGGGCATGCTGCAGCTCGTGGACGAAGTGAGCGCGCCCTACCAGGAGGAGCTCAGCACGGTGGTGGGCAGCACGAAGAACACACTGGTGCGCTACTACGTGATCGAGAACCCGATGGACAACCTGATCACGGACGCCATCATGTGGAAACTGAAGCCCGATGTGGCCATCAGCAACGGCTTCCGCTTCTGCCCGCCGATCGTGGCCGACGGCAAGAACCCTACGCCCATCACCAACGACGACCTGTGGAGCATGATCCCCGTGGACAGCGAGGCCAAGTACGGCGAGGCCACGGGGGAACAGCTCTGGAACTGGCTGGAGAAGGAACTGCACAACGTGTTCGCGAAGGATCCTGCCAAGCGCTTCGGCGGCTGGGTGGTGCGCTTCAAGGGCATGACGGCCAACTTCACCATGCACAACGACCTCGGCAAGCGCGTCAACTGGATCAAAATCGGCGGCAAGCCCATTGACCGCAACAAAACCTACCTGATCGCCGCGTGCGAGCGCGAGGGCGATCCCGATGACACCCTGTGCCGACTGGAGAAGGTGAAGAACCCGCGCCGTGCGAACGTCACGATGCACACCATCCTGCGCGAGTACTTCGGCAAGTTCAGCCCGGTGGCACCGAAGGTGGAAGGCCGCATCACGGCAACCGATGCGCCGCAGACCCTGCTGAGCCAGCTGGAGGGGTACGATTATGAATTCCGTTGATGTCTGAAACACCCATGACCATGAAGAAACTGAACGCTATTGGGCTCGACGGGAAGAAGTCCGCCAAGCTCATTGACCGATTGAACGTGCTCCTGGCCAACTACTCCATCTTCTACCAGAACACGCGCGGATACCACTGGAACATCAAGGGCGAGAAGTTCTTCGAGCTGCACTTGAAGTTCGAGGAGCTCTACAACGACCTGCTTCTGAAGATCGACGAGGTGGCCGAGCGCATCCTGACCTTGGGCGGCACGCCCAATCATAACCATACGGATTACCGCAAGTTGGCATCCATCAAGGAAAGCAGGGAGACCAGCGATGGACCTACGGCCATCCGGGACATCCTCGCCTCGTTCCGCACCGTCATCACGCTGCAACGCGAACTCCTCGCCATGAGCGCGGATGCCGGCGATGAAGGCACCAATGCCCTGATGAGCGACTACATCCGCGCGCAGGAGAAGCTCGTCTGGATGTACTCCGCCTACATCACCAAATAAGCCCATGTGACCCGCGTCACGATGCATCATCCCATACCGATAGACCTTCGCGGATTATGAGGACAATCCTGCTCCTATTCACCCTTGCTGTCGCATCCTTCGCACATGCACAGGACCAGTCGAGCCACCACCGCATCATCATGCAGCTCACCAGCGGCGACACCCTGGTGCACAAGAACCTGATGAAGCAGCTGCGCAACATGAAGGAGGCCGCGCCCACCATGGAGCTCGAGATCGTGTGCCACGGCCCGGGCATGGACCTGCTGATGGGCGACCGCAGCATCGTGCAGGCGAAGGTGAAGGAGTTCGCCGCGCAGGGCATCGTGTTCCTGGCCTGTGAGAACACCATCAAGGAGCGGAACCTGGACCGCGCGAAGGTGCTTCCGGAAGCAGGCTTCGTGAAGGCCGGAATCATCCACATCGTGGAACGCCAGGAACAAGGCTGGAGCTACATCAAGGCAGGCTTCTAGGTCATGCATCACAACGAACTGCACCGGGCTTCACAAGGGAGCCGGATGGCCGCTGTTGCACTCCTGGCCCATCTGGCCATGGGTGCCACCGCTCAGCACGAGGAGCACGACCTGCCGCATTCCGACAGCCTGCGCCAGAACAGCCAGCTGTTCGAGATCATGCAACGCGGCACCTTGGAAGGACGCTTCCGCCAGTACAACATGGTCACGGTCAATGAAGGCGCTCCGGCGGATTACCATGCCGTAGCCTTCGGCGGCGTGCTGGGCTACGCCTCGGACCGGTGGCATGGCCTTCAGTTCAAGATGGCAGGTGGCTTCACGTTCGACCTCGCGTCCAGTGACTTCGAGGAGATCGATCCGGTGACAGGAGGCACCAGCCGTTACGAGATCGGCCTGTTCGATGTGACCGACCCGAAGAACGTGGAGGACCTCGCCTACCTGCACGAGTTCCAGTTGAACTACGTCAGTCGCGACCGTCGCACCGAAGCGGTGTTCGGCAAGCAGGAGCTCAACACCCCCTTCCTGAACCCACAGGACGGGCGCATGCACCCCACCCTGTTCGAGGGCATCTGGGCGCGCCACAAATTGAAACACGGCACCACGGTGCAGGGCGGCTGGCTGTACCGGGTGGCACCGCGAAGCACGAGCAAGTGGTACCATGTGGAGGAGAGCACCCACTTGTACCCGGCAGGCCGCAACATCATGGGTGAACCCTCCTCCTACGGCGATCGCCAGAACAGTCTGGGCATCTTCGCCCTGTCGGCGAAAGAGGAGATCGGCCGGCACATGTCGGTCACCATGTGGGATGTGTACGTGGAGAACATGTTCAACACGGCGATGCTGCAGTTCGACCTGGGCAGGCGCGATGACCGATGGAGCCTCTCCATGCTCGGCCTTGCACAGAGCCCGGCAGCACAAGGCTCCCTGGCCGACCCCGAGCGGGCCTACATGCCCGAAGGCGAGGAGAGCATGGCCTTCAGCGCCCGGCTCCGCCACGTGCCCGGCAAGTTCCGCTGGCAGCTCAACTATACGCGGATCACGGCCGGCGGCAGGTATCTGATGCCCCGTGAATGGGGACGCGACCCATTCTTCACCTTCCTCCCGCGTGAACGGAACGAAGGCCTCGGCGACGTGCATGCCACCACCGTCAACCTCATCCTGCGCGATGCGGTCAAGGGTCTCCGCATAGAGCTTGATGGCGGCGCATACTGGCTACCGGCCATCTCCGACGTCCGATTGAACAAGTACGCGTTCCCCTCTTACGCCCATTACGCACTGAACACCCAATACCAGTTCAGTGGCGGTTGGAAAGGATTGGCCGTGCAGCTGCTCTACCTGTACAAGATGCCGCTCTTCGCGCAGGACCTTACAGACCGGGTGGCCTTCAACAAGGTGAACATGCACCACATCAACCTCATCGTGAACTACGCCTTCTGAGCGCCTTGGTGATGCGCGTCACCCACGACGGCCTCTCGGATCCGGACCTTTGTGGCACAAACAACATCCCTCCCATGTTCGGCAATCTCTTCGGCCTCGGGACCAAAGTGGACCTCGGCCAGAAAATCAAGGAAGGCGCGCAGATCATCGATGTGCGCACACCCGACGAGTTCCGTGCCGGTCACCCCAAGGGCGCGGTGAACATCCCGCTCGACCGCCTGCAATCGCAGCTGGGCAAGATCAGCAAGGACAAGCCGGTGATCACCTGCTGCCGCAGCGGCGCCCGCAGCGGTATGGCCGCCGATGCGCTGAAGAGCGCCGGCTATGAGGCCTACAATGGCGGCCCTTGGCAGAACGTGCAAGCCCTGCTGCGTTGAGCGCGCTGCTCCAATGGCACTGGTCCCGCTGGCTGCGCCTGCTCGCAGGCATGGCATTCCTGGGACAAGGCTTCGCCAGCGGTGATGCCTTCGCCTACGGAGCCGGGGCCTTCTTCAGCCTGCAGGCCATCCTGAACACCGGCTGCTTCGCCGGCACCTGCGCCCCGACACCTGCGCGGGCAGCCAGCAAAGACGACGAACCCACCTACCAAGAGATCAAATGACAACCTCAGAGAAAGCCACGAGCTTCAAGGATATCATCGCCGGCGACAAGCCGGTGCTGGTCGACTTCTCCGCCGAATGGTGCGGCCCCTGCCGCGTGATGGGCCCCATCCTGGAGGACTTCAAGCGCCGTGTAGGCGAGAAGGCCACCGTGCTCAAGATCGATGTGGACCGCAACCCGGCGGCGGCGCAGGCCTACCGCATCCAAGGCGTGCCCACGCTCATCGTCTTCAAGAACGGGCAGCCCGTTTGGCGGCGCAGCGGCGTGATGAGCGCCGATCAGCTGCAGGAGGTCATCGCACCATTCATGTGAGCGACTCCAACCTTCATCTACCACGAAACCACCAACAGCATGGAACCAGTCATGATGCCCCGCATCGGCGACAAGGCGCCCGATTTCGAGGCCAACACCACCCACGGCGTGCTCCGCTTCAGCGACTTCGCCAAGGACCATTGGGTGATCCTCTTCAGCCACCCGGCTGACTTCACCCCCGTGTGCACCACCGAGCTCACCGAGTTCGCGCGCAACAAGGAATGGTTCGCCGCCCGGAAGACGAAGCTCATGGGCGAGAGCATCGACAGCATCCACAGCCACGTGGCCTGGGTGCAGAACGTGCGCGAGAAGACCGGTGTATACATGGACTTCCCGATCATCGCGGACATCGACATGAAGGTGGCGAAGCTCTACGGCATGCTGCACGAGAACACGAGCAATACCGCCGCCGTGCGCGCTGTCTTCTTCATCGACCCCAAGGGCGTCATCCGCCTCATCATGTACTACCCGCTGAACGTGGGCCGCAACATGGAGGAGATCATGCGCGTGCTGGAGGCCATGCAGACCACCGATGCACATGCATGCGCGATACCGGTGAACTGGAAGAAGGGCGAGAAGGTCATCGTGCCCCCGCCCAAGACGCTGGCCGAGCTCGATGCCCGCAATGCGGACAACAAGCTGGAGAAGGTTGATTTCTACCTGGCGAAGAAGCAGCTCGCCTGAACCTGCCAAAGAACACCCATAGCATGCGAACCATTGCCATCATCCCCCTGCTGAGCATCCTGGTGCTCACTGCCTGCGGCCAGGCCGGCCAAGCCGGAAATGCAACAGCCGTCGGTCCTGATGCCTTCGAGAAGGCCCTTGGCACACCGAAAGCCCAGCTCATCGATGTCCGCACCGCGAGTGAATACGCCTCGGGCCACCTGGATGGCGCACGGAACCTTGATTGGACGAACGGCCAGCTGCAGGCCGGGATGGCCACGCTCGACAAGCAGGCACCGGTGCTGGTGTACTGCGCCTCAGGCCGCAGGAGCGCCGCCGCGCGTGAGGCGCTTCTGCAAGCCGGTTTCAAGGACGTAACGGATATGGCCGGAGGCATACAGGCCTGGACAGCCAATGGCAAGCCCGTCGTGAGGTAGGCACACGGGTATTGCCCAAGGAGGGGGCCCGGGGCGAAAGCTCCGGGCTTCTCTTCTCGTGACGTCAGGGCCTGCCCACCTGAAGCCCGGCACGGCCCGGGATGAACCGGAGCCCATCCACATGGCCCATCGTGCGGCCATCGGTGCCGAGGAAATGCAGATGGATGAAGGAATCGTGGTGCGTGAACACCGTGCGATGGTGGCGTGAGAACACAGCGAGCACTTCGCCCTCAATGTCCTTGAAGCTGAATTGGCGCTTGTAGCGCGCGCCTTCCGCTGGCCCTCTGAACGATGAATCAGCGGGCAGGTCCCAGACGTGCAGATCCACCGCATCGAACCGTCCGGCCAACCGGAAAAAGAAGGGCTCATCCCCGCTCCGCTGATCGAGATAGGCATCCAGGTGCCGATCATCCGCCACCTCACGGGGCAGCTTCACGTCCTCCCACCTCGCCACCCGCGCATGCACGAAGAAGGGCGCCTTGACGGTGCTGTCCACCTGCACCACCAAGCTGTCACCGTCGACGCGCGCCACATGGCAACGGCCATCCACCAAGGTGATCTCGCCGCGCATATGCTCAAGCGGTCCCATGCCATATACGCCAGGCAGGCCCAGCGTGTCCATGGCGATGAGTCCGCTGCATTGGCCATCCCACATGGTGCGCTTGAGCGCCCCCGTGGCGATCACTTGGGCGCTGCCGGGGAAACCGAGGAAAACAGCGACCGCTAGAGGGGCGATACGCCTCATCCCTCGCTCGTCATCTTGGCCGGGTCCACCCACTTGTCGAAATCCTCGGCGCTCACGTGGCCGAGCGCGATGGCGGCCTCCTTCAGCGTGGTGCCTTCCTTGTGCGCCTTCTTCGCGATCTCGGCCGCCTTGTAGTAGCCGATGTGCGGGTTGAGGCTGGTCACGAGCATCAGCGAATTCTCCAGGTGACGCTTGATCACCGGGCGGTTCGGCTCGATGCCCTCGGCGCACTTGTCGTTGAAGCTCACGCAGGCATCGCCGATCAGGCGGGCGCTTTGCAGCACGTTCGCAGCGATGAGCGGCTTGAACACGTTGAGCTCGAAATGACCGTTGCTGGCCCCGATGCTCACGGCCACATCATTACCCATCACCTGTGCGGCCACCATGGTGAGCGCCTCGGGCTGCGTGGGGTTCACCTTGCCGGGCATGATGCTGGAACCGGGCTCATTGTCCGGGATCACGATCTCGCCGATGCCGCTGCGGGGACCGCTGCTGAGCATGCGGATGTCGTTGCCGATCTTCATGAGCGAGACCGCGAGACGCTTCAGCGCGCCGCTCAGTTCCACCATGGCATCGTGGGCGGCCAGCGCCTCGAACTTGTTGGGC